>JAZNUN010000091.1:0-1720 GCA_045592345.1 Acutalibacteraceae bacterium
CGGGTTTTCCATTCCGAAGAACAAAGGCCGACCCATAACGGGTCGGCCTTTCGCTATATACGATTACTGCAGCGCTTTCTCCACAGCCTCTTTCAGCATCTCATAGGTGACGGAGGAGTGGAATATCTCCACGATAACGCCCTGTTTGTCCAGCACCAGAGTGTAGGGGTAGGTGCCGCGACCACCCAGAGTGGTGTAGTAGCCGTTTTCGATGGCTCCGCCCTCGGGAATGTAGTCATAGGCGAAAACGATGTTGCTGTTGGGGTAATGCTCCGCGATATAGGCAGGGGCGGTGGCGGTAGCCATACCGTGGGCGGCCACCACCGTTACTTGGTCTACGTACTCGTTGGCGATCCGCTCAAAGTAGGGCAACTCGTTGACACAGGGGGTGCACCAGGTGCCCCAGAAGTTCAGCACCGTCACCTGACGGGTGCCGGCGGGGTTGATGGTCTCGCCGGTCAGTCCGTTGCCGTCCGCCACCGCCATGGCGTAGCCGGGACAGCGGTTACCCACCGCCACCTCACCGGCCACGGTCTCCTCTTGGCTGTTAAAGTAGGCGAAAGCACCGAACAGCACCGCCAGCATCGCCACTACCGCGACAATGCGGGTGATCAGCCGCTTCTTGCTGTTGGACGGAGCGGGAGCGGCGTCCCCCTCGTTCTGCTTCACGGAAATCTTTCCGCCCTTCCACTGGATGGCGTTGGTGGGACATACGGGGATACAGTCGCCGCAGCTGATACACTCGATATCCCCCACGTGGTGGATGTCCATCTTACATTGGGTGATACACTTGTTACAGTCTACACACTTGTCACGGTTGAGCTTGATGCCGAACACAGAAATACGGTTAAACAGACCGTACAGTGCGCCCAAAGGGCACAGGAATCGGCAGAACAGACGGAATACGAAGATGCACCCCACCATAATGCTGACCATCAGCAGGAACTTCCAGGTGAAGATGGGACCCAGCATGGAGAAATAGCTGTCGTTGACCTTGTTGGACAGCAGCAGGATGCCGCCCTCCAGCGTACCCGCGGGGCATATGTACTTACAGAAGGCGGGCAGGGGGGTGTCCCGCAGTGCGTACAGGATAGGTACGATGAACACGAAGAACACCAGTATCACGTACTTCAGAAAGGACAATAAACGGGTGACGGGACTCTTTTTCACCTTGGGTGTGGGGATCTTGTGCAGCAGTTCCTGGATCCAGCCAAAGGGACACAACCAACCGCAGATCAACCGTCCGAACATCACGCTGTACAACAGCAGGACACCGCCCACGTAGAACCAGGTACTTTTTTCAGCGCCGAAAGACCCCTGCAGGGTACCCAGCGGACAGGCACCCACCGCGCCGGGGCAGGAATAGCAGTTAATACCGGGGGCGCAGAACTGCTTGGTGTTGCCGGTGTAGATGTTGCCGCTGACAAAGCCCTTTAGATTGGCATTGAACAGCAGGGCAAAGTACAACTGCATCCACTTGCGCTTGGTGGGCCAAATTCTCTTAAAAAATGCCATTATCTTGTTCATACGATCACCCCAATCCAATGCACTCGGTGCAGATATTGACGGCCTTGGTCAGCACGTCGGCAGTGCCGCCGGCGAAGAAACCGTAGACCAGAAGGACGACTGCTCCAATCAGCAGCAGATTCCGGATGGCGCAGGTACGATCCTTTACCGGGGCTTCCGGGGCAGCGGACCGCTTGCTTTCCCTGGGAGCGGT
>JAZNUN010000092.1:0-7998 GCA_045592345.1 Acutalibacteraceae bacterium
TCTATACCTCCTTGGTTATTGGTTGATCCTTATATACCTTTACATTGTTCTGCATTCCGGCTTTCCGACCGCTGTCGGAGTTCCAAATACCTGAACCAAGGCCTTAGGACCAACGTGACCTCGCTTTCGGGACATTGGCAAGCCGTAGATTACAGCTTGATCTCGATGTCCACACCGGCGGGGAGCTCAAGGCCCTGCAGGGCCTCAACGGTCTTGTTGGACGGTCTGAGGATGTCGATCAGACGCTTGTGGGTGCGGGTCTCGAACTGCTCACGGGCATCCTTGTACTTGTGAACAGCGCGCAGGATGGTGACAACTTCCTTCTCGGTGGGAAGCGGCACGGGACCGGAAACGCGAGCGCCGGTGCGGCGAGCGGTCTCTACGATCTTGCCTGCGGCCTGATCCACCAACTGGTGGTCATAACCCTTGATACGAATACGGATTTTCTCTTTGACTGCCACTTAAAAACGCCTCCTTAGTAATTTTTGTTTGGCGGGTCGCCAAAACCGAACACGGGGCCGGGTGTTTCTTCCTTCCCCATCAAAAAACCGGTGTTCGCACATGCAAACTCCGGACCGGTTTCAGCATTACTGGACGCATAGAACGGCTGTAAATCGCAAGTTTTCGACGCAACGCACCCGTTGGGCAGGCTCGCGACGCCGTACAACCACTCTCTGCACACAGTATTCCTTCGCCCGGTTTGAAATCGGACATACTCCACGGAAAAACCGGCTTCTAAAGCCGCAACCTCCCGCTTCATCGCATATCGTGCAGTCTGCGTGGGCTCGGATTTGGGCGCATTTTGGCCCTTTCCCAAGCTCGCGCACTGTATACTTTACTACAACGTAATACAAAAGTCAAGTGTTTTTTGCTACTTTTTTCAGTATTTTTCCGTTAAATTTTTATACCACAAGATGTTGTGTTTTAGCAGTTTTTGGGGCACAAAATGGAGATTTTTGAAAATGAGTAATGAGAAATAGGAGGAGCGATGCGACTATAACTCCCTCCGTCACGGCTATCGCCGCGCCACCTCCCTCGAGGAGGGAGGCTACGGGATGAGGAATCCGTCCCCTACGGGGTCTGTCGGGGTTGGTGCGTGGATGTAGGGAGAGGCATTGCCCATCCGCGACGAGCATTGCTCGTCCCTACGGGGCCTATCCCACGCACCTTGTAACCGTTTCTGCCATCGGTTTTGCGGCGATCGGGGAGATGTTTTTTGTTGGGCTTAGACAAAAAGCACAGGTAATACTGTATGTATTGACGAGCATTTTTGGCTTGTCCAGCGAAAAAGCAGCCGCCGAGGGGCGGAAACAAGATGTCAGAATTGGTTACAAAAATAAAAAATCGGGGGATGCGGATGCATCCCCCGATCTCATTCGGAATGGGTGAGAAATTACTTAACCTCAACCTTAGCGCCAGCCTCTTCCAGCTTAGCCTTGATAGCCTCGGCATCGTCCTTGGAGATACCGGTCTTAACGGGCTTGGGAGCGCCGTCAACCAGCTCCTTGGCCTCTTTCAGGCCCAGGCCGGTCAACTCACGGACAACCTTGATAACGGCGATCTTGCCGGCGCCAGCGTCGGTCAGGATAACGTCGAACTCGGTCTTCTCCTCAGCGGCAGCGGCGGGGCCGGCCACAGCGGCAACAGCAACGGGAGCGGCAGCGGAAACGCCAAACTCCTCCTCGATGGCCTTGACCAGATCGGACAGCTCCAGAACGGTCAGAGCCTTGATCTCTTCGATCATAGCAGTGATTTTCTCAGACATGATTCATTTCCTCCAATACGTAAATTTTAAAATTAATGAGTGCCTGTCAATTACAGGCCGTAAGTGCCACCGAATTACTCAGCGGCGGGAGCCTCCTCAGCGGGAGCGGCCTCCTCAGCGGGGGCCTCGGCAGGAGCAGCCTCCTCGGCGGGAGCCTCCTCAGCGGGGGCAGCCTCCTCGGCGGGGGCAGCTTCTTCGCCCTTCTCGGCGATGGCGTTCAGAGCCACAGCCAGGCCACGGATGGGACCGTTCAGCACGCTGAGCAGCATGGACAGCAGACCCTCCTTGGAAGGCAGCTTAGCCAGCTCGTCAACCTTAGACGCATCGATGACCTCGCCGTCCATAAAGCCGGCCTTGATCTCGAAAGTCTTGCTGGTCTCGGCGTACTTGCTCAGCACTTTAGCGGCGGCGGTGTAGTCGTCGCAGATAGCCAGAGCGGTGGTGCCGTGCAGAGAATCGTCCAGACCGTTCAGGTTGGCGGCCTCGGCGGCACGCTTCAGCAGGGTGTTCTTGACCACGGTGTACTCAACACCGGCCTCACGCAGCTGACGACGCAGAGCGGTATCCTCGGCCACGGTGATGCCGCTGTAGTTAACGATAACACCGGTGGTGGCACCGTTCAGCTTCTCAGCCAGAGCGGCCACGAACGCCTGTTTTTCTTGCAGAACCTTTGCGCTTGCCATTGTATGTTTCACCTCCGAATGATAGGATGATTGCCATTCATCCCAAAAAGAAAACCTCTCCCATGGGTACCACAGGAGAGGTGTAAATCGCACATAGTCGGGCCGCAGCCCTGTGTGAACGCTCTCCTCGGCAGGCACGGCGGAGCCGTTTATGTGTCAGACACACCTGCTGTCTATGGTAGAACAGCAACCGGGGTTAAACCCCTAGTTTTATATCTCTCAACAGCGATTGCTGTTAAAAGCAGGTTTCGAGATGCTTTGCATCTCGCATTAGCCACCCAGCTTGGCGGGGTTGATCTTGACGCCGGGGCCCATAGTGGAAGCCACGGTGCAGGACTTGATGTACTGACCCTTGGCGGCGGCGGGCTTGGCGCGGACGATGGCGCCCAGCAGGGCGTCGAAGTTCTCCTGCAGCTTCTCAACGCCAAAGGAGACCTTGCCGATGGGGCAGTGGATGATGTTGGTCTTATCCAGACGGTACTCGATCTTACCGGCCTTAGCCTCGGTCACAGCCTTGGCCACGTCGGGGGTAACGGTACCGGCCTTGGGGTTGGGCATCAGGCCACGGGGACCCAGAACCTTACCCAGACGGCCAACCAGACCCATCATATCGGGGCTGGCAATAACCACGTCGAAATCCATCCAGCCACCCTGAATCTTGGTGACCAGCTCCTCAGCGCCGGCATAGTCGGCGCCGGCATCCAGAGCAGCCTGTACCTTATCGCCCTTAGCGAAAACCAGAGCGCGGACAGTCTTACCGGTGCCGTTGGGCAGCACGACGGCGCCGCGGACCTGCTGGTCGGCGTGACGGCCATCAACGCCCAGACGGACGTGGACCTCAACGGTCTCATCGAACTTAGCTTTGCCGGTCTTGATGCTCAGATCCAGAGCCTCGGCAACATCATACAGGGCGCTGCCGTCAACCAGCTTAGCGCTCTCTACATACTTCTTACCATGTTTCATTGGTTATTCCTCCATTTGGATGCTGCTGTAAGCAGCGTAGTGGTTAAAGCGGAATGTGGATTTTCCTCCCACTGGATCCGCAATTAGTCGACGACCGTGATACCCATGCTGCGGGCAGTACCGGCGATCATGCTCATAGCACTCTCGACGCTGCCGGCGTTCAGGTCGGGCATTTTGGTCTCAGCGATCTTACGGACCTGCTCCATGGTGACGGAAGCCACCTTGGTCTTGTTGGGCGTACCGGACGCGGTCTCGATGCCGGCAGCCTTCTTCAGCAGCACGGAAGCGGGGGGCGTCTTGGTAATAAAGGTGAAGGAACGGTCGGCATACACAGTGATGACGACGGGGATAATCAGACCCACATCATTCTTGGTACGCTCGTTGAATTCCTTCGTAAAAGCCATAATGTTCACACCGTGCTGTCCCAAAGCGGGACCAACAGGGGGGGCCGGGGTTGCTTTGCCGGCGGGAATCTGCAGTTTAATGTAACCGGTAATTTTCTGCGCCATTTTCTATCGCACCTCCAAAATTCGTGGTAATCGGGATCTGCCGTACCCGGTAAAGTACGGTGTCCCTCCCACAGCCGGAAAAGTGTCCGGCACACGGGTAAGGGGGCTGTGCCCCAAACTTTCAGCGTACAGCGAGCAGATCAATCCATCCGCTCGGCCTGGTCCAGCTCCAACTCTACAGAGGTCTCGCGACCGAACATAGAAATGGTAACACGAACCATATTTTTCTCGCGGTCGATCTCCTCGACCACGCCGGAGAAGTTCTCCAGAGGACCATCGATGATGTTGACGGTGTCGCCCACCGCGTAATCCACGACGATCTCCTTCTTCTCCACGCCCAGGGCGGCAATCTCCTTCTCCGTCAGGGGAATAGCCTTGCCGTTGGGTCCTACGAAGCCGGTGCAGCCGCGCACGTTGCGCACCACAAACCAGCTCTCGTCAGTCATCACCATCTTAACCAGTACGTAACTGGGGAACAGTTTGCGCTCCACCTCTTTGCGCTGGTTATCCTTTACCTCGACCACGGTCTCGGTGGGGATGCGGATCTCGTGGATCCAATCCTGCAGGTGACGGTTTTCAACGATTTTCTCCAGATTGGTGGCCACCTTGTTCTCATAGCCGGACATGGTGGCTATGACATACCATTTTGCCTCATCCATGATCCAGGGTCACCTCTCTTACAGTTTCAGCAGCAGATCGATCAGCAGACCGCTCAGGCTATCCACCAGAATGATGACCACGGCGGTCACGGCGCACATCGCCAGAACCACGCCGGTGTTCTTCAGCACGGTGGGGAAGTTGGGCCACACGATCTTCTTGAACTCGCCCTTGGTGTCGCGGACGTACTTAGACACCTTTGCGGGGATGACGGGATTCTTCTCCTCGCCCTTGTTCTTGATGCGGCCGATGATATACAGCACCAAGCCCAGGATGGTCAGAGCCACCACGATCATAAACACCAGCTTAGCGGTGGTCAGGAAAGCGGGGTTGAAGAAAGCGGCCACGTAACCGCCGAAGCCAACGGACTGAATCAGAGCAATGATGTCAGCAATCTGGCTGAGGAAGAAAATCAGGCCGGCGATAACGCCGCCAACCAGGAGTAAAAAGCCCCAAGTTAACATAAGTGTTTCCTCTCTTTCCAGTAAAGCTTACTTCGTCTCGCGGTGCACGGTGTGCTTGCGGCAGAAGCGACAGTACTTGTTCATTTCCAGTCTGTCAGGGTTGTTCTTCTTGTTCTTCATGGTGTTGTAGTTGCGTTGCTTACACTCGGTGCAAGCCAGGGTAATTTTGACTCTCATGTCGGTACCTCCTATAGCTAAAAAGCCGGATATTGTGAACCTCCCTCACGCCCAAGGGGCTGACAGGGGCGTACGCAAAAAAGCGCACAAAAAATAAACCCCTTCCGAGGTATCATAAACTATACCACATTTGTCCAGTGGGGTCAAGTGTTTTTTTGCAAGTTTTCGAAAGAAATTTTAGGTGTTCTGTATATGGTGTTTTGGGGGATAGAAGGGCACAAGATATAGTTCGGATAATGAGAAATGAGTAATGAGGAATTGATATAGGACGGTGGTGGGTGTTAGAACGGTGGGTTGTATTATATTAAGGTATGTATATATAAGGGAGCGGGCAGTCGAGGACGCTCATGCCTACGAAGCGTATCAAGGGCGGTGCGGAAGGCGGGGCAAAGCAAAAGCGCCCCGACCGCAGTCGGGGCGCTTTATAGGAAAGGATAAAGGAAGATATTACTTCTTGAACTTATCGCGGGCCACGTACTCGGTGTGCAGAACCTCGTGAGCTTTGTGACTGCCGAAGGAGCCGAAGTACTCCTCGTACAGAGCCTTAACGAAGGGGCTCTCGTGGCTCTTACGCAGGGTCATAGCCGCATCCTGATCGTACAGGGCCTTGGCGCGCAGAGACTTAATGTCAAACACGTTCAGCACGGAAGCGGGCTGAATGGGCTGACCGCCGCCGTTGACACAGCCGCCGGGGCAGCACATGATCTCAACGAAGGTCCAGGGAGCGGTGCCGGCCTTGATCTGATCCATCACGTAGTTGGCATTGGCAATACCGGAGGCGACAGCTACCTTGATCTCCATACCGTTGATGGTGTAGGTAGCCTCCTTCAGTCCCTTAGTACCACGGACCTCGTGGAACTCCACGGCGTCGTTGGACTTGCCGGTCAGCCAATCGTTGGCGGTACGCAGAGCAGCCTCCATAACGCCGCCGGTGGCGCCGAAGATCACAGCGGCGCCGGTGTCGGTGCCCATGGGATCGTCGAACTCCTCGTCGGGCAGGAAATTGAACTTAATACCGGCGCGGTCGATCATACGAGCCAGCTCGCGGGTGGTGATAGAAATATCCACGTCCTGATAGCCGTTCTCGTTCATCTCCTCGCGGCCCACCTCAAACTTCTTGGCGGTGCAGGGCATCACGGAAACGGACACGATCTTAGCGGGATCGATACCCATCTTCTCGGCGTAGTAGGTCTTCAGGATGCCGCCGAACATCTGCTGGGGCGACTTGCAGGAAGACAGGTTGGCCAGCTGCTCGGGATAGTACAGCTCCGCGAACTTGACCCAACCGGGGGAGCAGGAGGTAATCATAGGCAGCACGCCGCCGTTCTGAATACGCTCCACCAGCTCGTTGGCCTCCTCGACGATGGTGACGTCGGCGGCGGCGTCGGTGTCAAACACCTTATCAAAGCCCAGACGGCGCAGAGCGGCAACCATCTTGCCCTCCACGTTGGTGCCAATGGGCATACCAAACTCCTCGCCCAGAGCGGCGCGGACGGCGGGGGCGGTCTGAACCACCACGTACTTGTCGGGATCCGCCAGAGCGGCCCACACCTTAGCGGTGTCGTCGCGCTCGGTCAGAGCGCCGGTGGGACAGACGTTGATGCACTGGCCGCAGGATACGCAGGGAACATTGTCCAGACCCAGCTCGAAGGCACAGGCAATGTGGGTATCGATACCACGGTCGTTGGCACCGATGACGGAAACCATCTGCTGCTTACAGGCGGCGACGCAACGGCGGCACAGGATGCACTTGTTGTTATCGCGGACCAGGTGGGGAGCGGATTCGTCCAGCTTATATACGGGCTTGGCACCGTCATACTTGCCGGCGTCCTCGATGCCGTAGTCACGGCACAGCTTCTGCAACTCGCAGTTGGTGGAACGCACGCAGGTCAGACAGCTACGATCGTGGGTGGAGAGGATCATCTCCAGGGTGGTCTTGCGGCTCTTCTCGATGCGGGGGCTGGAAGTGACAACCTCCATACCCTCGGACACGGGGTATACGCAAGCGGTGACCAGACGGGCAGGACGACCGCCCTCGGAAACCTCGACCATACAGATACGGCAAGCGCCGATCTCATTGATCTCCTTCAAGAAGCACAGAGTGGGGATCTCCACACCGGCGTAACGGGCAGCCTCCAGAACGGTGATACCCTTCTGTACACTGATTTCTTTGCCGTTGATCTTAATATTAATCATATCCATGTTATCCACACTCCTTTCTTACTGTTTGCTGATAGCCTTAAACTTACAGGTGCCCACGCAAGCGCCACACTTAACACACTTGTCGGCGTCGATGGCGAAGGAGGCCAGCTTGTGGCCGGGGGCAATGTAGTCGGTACGGGTGATAGCGGAAGCGGGGCAAGCCTTGGCACACATACCGCAACCGATACACTTATCGGCGTCGATAACGTAGGTGAGCAGATCCTTACACACGCCGGCGGGACACTTCTTGTCCACCACGTGGGCCACGTACTCGTCGCGGAAGAACTTCAGGGTGGACAGCACGGGGTTGGGAGCCGTCTGACCCAGACCGCACAGGGAGTTCTCCTTGATGTAGTAGCAGAGCTGCTCCAGCTCGTCGATGTCCTCCAGAGTGCCCTTGCCGCTGGTGATCTTATCCAGCATCTCCAGCAGGCGCTTGGTGCCGACACGGCAGGGAGTACACTTACCGCAGGACTCATCCACGGTGAACTCCAGGAAGAACTTAGCCATATCCACCATACAGGTGTCCTCGTCCATAACGATCAGACCGCCGGAACCCATCATACAGCCGATGGCGG
>JAZNUN010000093.1:0-8497 GCA_045592345.1 Acutalibacteraceae bacterium
ACTTCATAGGATAGCGGGACTTTTTACGATTCTTACTTCTCTTCGATGACCTCTTTGCCACCCATATAGGGGCGCAGGGCCTCGGGAATGCGGACGGAGTACTTGCCGTCCACGCACTGCAGATTGTTCTACAGGAAGGCGATGAGCATACGGGGGGGAGCCACCACCGTGTTGTTCAGGGTGTGGGCCAGATACTTACTGCCGTCGGCGCCCTTAACGCGGATGCCCAGACGGCGGGCCTGGGCGTCGCCCAGATTGGAGCAGGAGCAGACCTCAAAGAATTTGCCCTGCTTGGGGGACCAAGCCTCGACGTCGTAGGACTTGATCTTCAGATCAGCCAAGTCACCGGAGCAGCACTCCAGGGTACGGACGGGGATGTCCAGAGAGCGGAACAGCTCCACGGAATAGCTCCACATCTTGTTGAACCACTCCATGCTCTCCTCGGGTTTGCAGATGACGATCATCTCCTGCTTCTCGAACTGGTGAATACGGTAGATGCCGCGCTCCTCAATGCCGTGGGCGCCCTTCTCCTTGCGGAAGCAGGGGGAGTAGCTGGTCAGGGTCAGGGGCAGCTCCGCCTCATTGGTGAAGGTGTCGATGAACTTACCGATCATAGAGTGCTCACTGGTACCGATGAGGTACAGGTCTTCGCCCTCGATCTTGTACATCATGGCGTCCATCTCTTCAAAGCTCATCACGCCGGTAACCACGTTGGAGCGGATCATATAGGGGGGGATACAGTAGGTAAAGCCCTTATCAATCATAAAGTCACGGGCGTAGCTCAGTACGGCGGAGTGCAGACGGGCGATGTCCCCCATCAGATAGTAGAAGCCCTCGCCGGCCACCTTGCCCGCCGCGGCCTTGTCAATGCCGTTGAATTTCGCCATAATGTCGGTGTGGTACGGAATCTCGAAATCACCCTCTTTGGTCTCGCCGTAGACCTCTACCTGTACGTTGTCCTCGTCGCTCTTGCCCACGGGGACGGAGGGGTCGATGATGTTGGGAATCTTCATCATCCGCTCGTTCAGCTCTTTGGCCAGTTCCGCCTCCTGTTGCTCCAGTTCGGCCAGCTCGGCGGCCTGCTGAGAGACCAGCTGCTTCTTCGCCTCGGCCTCCTCACGCAGACCCTTGGCCATCAGACCGCCGATCTCTTTACTGATCTTGTTGCGGTTGGCGCGCAGGTCGTTGGCGCGGGTGTTCACCTCACGCTTTTTCTGATCCAGCTCGATGACCTCGTCTACCAAGGGCAGTTTGTGATCCTTGAACTTTTTACGGATGTTTTCCTTAACGATGTCGGGGTTTTCCCGAATAAATTTGATGTCCAGCATAATGATGCCTCCATTTTCAGCAACTATAATAAGGGATTATAGCACACCTGTTTTTAATTTTCAAGATTTTAACCTAAAAAAGAGGAACGGGAAATCCCGTTCCTCCTTTGTTTACTCAGTTTTCTCGTCTTCGTCCTTTTTCTCCATCTTCATTTCCCAATGGATGAGGAAAGCCAGCAGGGCACGGATGAGGATGACGATGCCCAGCACTGCCAACTCCTTCAGGTCGTGGACGATAACCGTCTTGATGATCTCGGCGCCCATCTTAAATTCCAGAGCCAGTGCCAGGGTCTTACCCAGCTCCACCACAATGTTGATGGAACGATGGCGGATCAGGCGGGTCACCAGAGAAATCAGTGACTTGACCGACCCCACCACAATGATCAGCACACCGATAAATTCCAGTGTCAGTGCGGAGATCTCAGCAATGTGGTGCAGAATGCTTTCATAACTACCAATAAACGCATCAAACATAGTTTATACGCTCCTTACTGTTTTACGTATTGTGCCCACCCTGCCGAAGCGGTGCGGGTGCCGTCGGCGGCGACCCAGTGGGCCTCGGCGTCGGGGATGGAGGCGATAAGTGCCTGTCCCTCTTCCAACGTCATACAGAACAACGCTGTGGACAGGGCGTCCCCCAGCCCTGCATCGGCGCACACCACCGACACGGCAGAAAAGCCGTCGGCGGGCATCTGCGTATCCGGGTGGATGATGTGGTGGTACCGTTTGCCGTCCACCACGTAGTACCGTTGATAGGAGCCGCTGGTCACCAGTGCCTCGTCGGTAAGACTCAGGGTGGCTAAGTACCCCTCAGACCCGTCGGGCTGTTCCAGCCCCACCGTCCAGGGGGAGCCGTTTCCGCGGCTGCCCACGGCGCGGATGTTGCCGCCCACGTTCAGCAGATAGCCGCTGATACCCTGCTGCTCCAGCCATCGGGCCACCTGTTCGGTGGCGTAGCCCTTGGCGACAGCACCCACGTCCAGCCGCATCTGCGGATCGGTGAGGGTAACGGTGCTTGCCGCTTCGTCAATCACCATCTTGGTGATGTCGGTGTGCTGTGCCGCCGTTTCCAGGGCGTCCGTGTTGGGTAGGGTGGCATTGGCAGGGTCGTCCATACCGATGGTGCGGCAGTCGTGCCACAATTTCAGCACACTGCCCATCGCCACGTTCACCGTTCCGTCGGTCTTTGTATACATCTCCCGCGCGTACAGCAACAGGTCGATGATGCGGCGGTCCACCGTCACGGTACGGTGAGCCCCGTCCACCAACTCATTAATGGTGCAAAGGTTCTCCATCCCCTCATAGCGAAGGTATACGTTATACAGCCGATGGTATTCCCCCAACTGCTCCAGTATGGCGTCCGCTACCGTGTCAAAGGCCTCTTGGCAGTCGGCATAGCCGGTGATCACTGTCTGAGTATCGAAATAATCAAAGGAATAGGCAGAGAATTTCTGCGGCGTTTTTTTGCAGGCGGTCACGCCGCCCAACAACATCACGCAGGCGCAGACCGCGGCACACAATCGTTTTTTCATACACACACTCACAGAGAAAAACGGAAGGGGCGTGCCCCTCCCGTTTTTAGGTTTGTTCCAATTAGATCTTGGAGGCGGCCTTTACAAAGCCGGTAACGTAGATGGTGCAACCGGCGGTCTGCACACTCTCTACGCCCTTGCCGTCATTGCCCATCAGGCCGACGATCTCAGCGCCGGTCTTGCCGATGCACTGGCTGTCAAAAGCGGCAGCCTGGATATACCACTCCTGCTTGCCGATGGCGGTCATACCGTAGTTGGAGCCCTGCTCCTTCTTGGATTTGATCTCCTTGGTGGCGTCGAACTTGCTCTTGCCGGTGGTATCGAAGGCAAAGTCAACCTCTACGCAATCGCTGGCGGCGGCAACAATCTTGCTGTCAGCGCCCACAGCGGCAGCGAAGGTGTAGACAGAAACCTTGTTGGAGCCGTCCTTGTCGGCGCTGGCATCAGCGATGTCCTGCACGGTGTAGGCAGATACCTTCAGGGTGTCCGCGGCGGTCACGGTGGACTCGGCAGCGGCGTTGTAGGCCTTCTCGATGGCGGCGATGTAGTCGGTGATGTAGATGGTGCAACCGGCAGTAGCTACCTCGTCGTTGCCCTTACCCTCGACCACCAGAGCCTTAACCTCGTCCAAGGTCTTACCGGCAACCACAGACTGCAGAGCGTCGATCTGCTCGAACCACTCTTTGGTGCCGATCTTGTTCATACCATAGTCGTTGCCCAGCTCGCGCTTGGTCTTGGCCTCGGGGTTGCCGATAGCCTTACCATCGGTCGTGTACTTGACAGCGCTCTGCATGGTGTCCAGAGCAACGGCCACGATCTTGCCGTCGGCATCTACGGACACGGCGGCTACGGTCACGTCCACGGTGCCCTCGCCGTTCTTATCGGCCGAGGCGTCGGTGGCAGCTGCGGAGCCGACGTAGACGGCAGAGCCGAACTTCAGGGTGGCGGCGGGTTTCTCGCCACAGCCGGACAGGGCAAACAGGGAAGCCAACATCAGAATGCTGAGAATGATGGAAATACTCTTTTTCATGGTGTGTTTCCTCCTAAACGTATAGTCTTATTCCAAATTATGTTTAGACCGTATACTATTGTAATATACGGCCCACGATTTGTCAACCGCTTTGTTAATAAATTAACACGCTCACCACCGCGTGGGAACACGGCGGATGAGCACGTTGCCGCACAGGCCGATGAGGACACCTGCCACCGTGCCGGTGACAGCCAACACGATGAGGTAATATCCTAATTCGGCGGTGCCTAAGACCAGCATCGCCATCAAGATCTGTCCCACGTTATGCATCACGCCGCCTGCCACGCTGACACCCACCGCGGACAGAAAGTCCAGACGGCGGAGCAGTGCCATCACAGCCAGACTGAGCAGAGCGCCCGCCACGCTGTAGGCCAGGGACATGGCGTTACCGAACAGCAGGGCTACCAGCAGCACGCGGACCAGGGATACCGCCGCTGCCGACAGCGTGCCGTGGCGGTACAACAGGAATATAATGATGATGTTGGGTAGTCCCATCTTGATACCGGGGACGGCGGATAACAGCGGGGGCAGCAGCACCTCCACATAGGCCAGTATCAGTGCCAGTGCGGTGCATAGGCCCAAAAAGGCGGTCTTTTTACCGTATTGTTTCACTAAAAGACCTCCTTTATACCACCACGTCGGGGGCATCTGTTTCGGCGGTAACCACCGTTGCCACTACCCGATGGGGTAGACAGACGATGCTCTCTCCCTGTCGGGAGATGGGGCGGTGGGCGGCGCAGATGCCATCGGGGCAGTCGGCGTATTCCATATAAGCTTTGCCGTCCTGCACCACAAGACGGTTGTGACCGCCCTCGGTGGCGATGTCCACGGCGGTGTCCACCGCCAAGGGATAGGTGCCGTAGAGGACCCCATCCACCGTGACGGTGACGGTATCGCCGCCGCTACGCAAAAAGTACATACCCGCGCCCAGCGCTATCACGGTCGCCACCAGAATGGCGATGAACAGGATGTCGTTGCGGCGCTTACGGTTGGTTGTTTGGGTCATAGGCTTAGTCCAGCAGGTCCTCCGCCTCGGTACCCGCGGGCAGGTCGGGGAAGAACACCTTTTTCAGGCAGCCGGTGGGACATACCTCGGCGCAGGCACCGCAGGCGGTACATTTATCATAATCAATGACGGCCAGATTATCCACCACAGAGATGGCACCGTGGGGACAAGTCTTTTCGCACTTCTTACAGGCGATACAGGCGTTCTGACAGGCCTTACGGGCATCGGCACCGCGATCCTTGTTGCTGCACATAACCGCCACAGCGGCCTTTTGGGGCACCATATGGATGATACCCTTGGGACACACCTTGGTACACAGGGTACAGCCCAGACAACGGCTGGTATCCACATGGGCAATGCCGTCTATGGTGCAGATGGCACCGGCAGGGCAGGCAACGGCGCAGTCGCCGTGACCCAGACAGCCGTAGGTACAGGCTCCCTCGCCGCCGTACAGCATAGAGGCGGCCTTGCAGGTCTGCAGACCGTGATATTCTGCCTTGGTGTGGGTGGCATCGCAGTGGCCGTTACAGGCGACGAAGGCTACCACGTCCACGAAGGGTTCTACCACCTCTACGCCCAAGATGCTGCCGATCTCGTCGGCAACCACCTGGGCTCCGGGGACGCATAGGTTGGGGGCTACGCCGCCCGCCGCCAGGGCGGCGGCATAGTCGTCGCAACCTTTATAGCCGCAGGCACCGCAGTTGATGCCGGGCAGGCATTCGCGGATCTTCTGCCGGGTGGGATCCTCCGGCACGGAGAAGAAATGGGAGATAACCGCCAGTAAAACGCCTAAAATCACGGCGATACCGGCGACAACCAAAAATGCAATCAAAATATCCATTTCTCGCAACCCCCTTTAACCAAAGATGTTCTCGACGATGCCGCCGAAGCCCATAAAGGCCAGAGAAACGAAGGAAGCGGCAATGAGAGTGACCGCCAGTCCGCGGAAGGGCTTGGGGACGTTGCCTTCGTTAATGCGGGAACGCAGACCGCAGAACAACACCATCGCCAGCAGGAAGCCCAGACCTACGCCCAGGGCGCTGACCATGGACTCAATAAAGGTGTATTCGTCGTTGATGTTGTTAATGGTGACGCCCAGCACGGCGCAGTTGGTGGTAATTAGGGGCAAATACACACCCAGACCCTTGTGCAGGGAGGGAGAAAACTTCTTGAGCAGCAATTCCAGCATCTGCACCAAAGAGGCGATAACCAGAATAAATACGATATTCTGCATATAACCCATATTCAGGGCATTGAGCACGTAGTACTGAATGGGCCAGGTTACCGCAGAGGCCAACAGCATGACGGCGGTCACCGCCACGCCCATACCCGCAGCCTGGTCCAGCTTTTTAGAAACGCCTAAGAAGGGGCAGATACCCAGAAAACGGGCCAGCACGTAGTTATCCACCAGCACGGAGGAGAGCAGGATAACGATCAGGGTTTTAAACATATCCATTACGCCTCAGCTCCTTTCTCATCACAGCTGCCGCCGTGGCAGGAACCCGCCATAGGACAGCCGGCGCAAGAGAAGGTCTTCTTCAGTGGCGCTTTGCCGTGGGTGATGGCGTACACCAGAGCGATCAGCAGACCGTAGACCAGCAGACCGCCGGGCGCCTTGGTCATAAAGGCGATCTTGTAGGGCTCCAGGAAGGGAATGGCGATACCCGCGAAGCTGGCGTTGCCCAGCACCTCACGGATGGTGGACATGGCGGTCAGCGCCAGGGTGAAGCCGATACCCATACCGATGCCGTCCAGTGCGGATTTGACCACCGTGTTCTTACCGGCGAACATCTCGGCGCGGCCCAGAATGATACAGTTGACTGTGATCAAGTCCAGATACACGCCCAGGGTGGTATACAGATCCGGCAGATAGGCCTGTACCAGCATCTTGACGATGGTGACGAAACCGGCGATGATGACGATATAGCAGGGGATACGCATAGTATCCGGAATGATCTTACGGAGAAGAGAGATAAAGATATTGGAGCAAATGAGCACCAGCATAGCGGCAATACCCATACCGAAGGCACCGTTCACCGTCTGGGTGGTGGCCAAAGTGGGGCAGGTGCCCAGGATAAGCACCAGCACGGGGTTCTCTTTCAAAATTCCGCGGGTAAAGATGGACAGATTGCTGTTCTTTTTCATCACTTGGCACCTCCTTCCAGAATGGATACGGCCTCAAAGCACCGCTCGATGGCCTTCATATAGCCGTTATTACTGATGGTGGCACCGGCCACGGTGTCCACCGTCTGATAGTCAACGGCGGTCTTGCCGTCAAACTGACCGTAGTATTCCTCGGTGCCCCAGGCGGCTCCGTAACCCTCGCTCTCCTGATGGGAGACGGTGAGGCAGTCGATGATCTTGCCGGCAGGGGTGAGGGATACGCGGATAACCATAGGGATGTTTTTGGCGGGCTGATAGGAGTGGCTGTCGCCGAAATAGCCGAAGCCCAGACCGTTGATTTCAATGACGTAGTTGCCGGTGGCGGTCTTTTTCACCGAGGTGATGTTCTCGTTGAGGCCCTTGCCCGCAATGTTGACGTCGGTGAGGGCAGAAGCCTTGATGGCGTCCACGGCGGCCTTGACGGTGGCGTTGTCGGCGGTATCGGGGATAAACTCCTCGCCAATGACGGCCACGTAGCCGGCGCCGTTATCCGCCGCATAGAGGGCGTCCACACCGGTGATCTCCTCGGTGATAAACACCTTGGTGAACTTACCTTCGCCGGTGGGCAGAGCAGCGGTCAGATTGTCCGCCAGGATCTGCTCGGGGTTGCGGATGTCCACACTGCCGCCGCCTAAGATAATAGCGGTGTTAAGGGCGTCCTTAACGGCGTTTTTGTACGCCGCGGTGGTCATGGTGGCACCGCTGATGGTGTCTACGGCGTCCACACCGGCGGCATCCTTGTTATCAAAATTCTTACCGTACTCTTTTTCCTTGCCCAGCGTCTCATTAGAGGACAGGCACACGGCGCCGGACACGATACCCTCGGTCTTAACGCCGCACATAATCACAAAGTCGGAGCCATAGCCCTTGGTGGTCAGCTCCACCACGTAGCCCTTGTCGGAGGACTCCTTGTACGCCTTGGTGACGGTGGCGGGCAGCTCGTAGGCGGACAGATCCACCTCTTCAAAGCCCAGACCCTCCGGCATCACCTGCAGCAGTGCCTCGTTGGCGGCGGCGGCAGAGTTTTTCTCAATAATGGGGGCGGTAATGGTGTTGGTGCCCGCCAGTAGCAGAGCCATCACGCCGCAGATGGCCACTAAGATGACTACGCTTTTGATGTTCTGTTTCATCATTTGGCACCTCCTACGCCGAACACCTTAAATTTGGTCCACATCTTGATGTAGGGGTTAACAACGTTCATAAACAGGATGGCGAAGGATACGCCCTCGGGATACTGTCCGAAATAACGGATGAGGCAGGTGACCAGACCGCAGCCCAAGCCGAAGATGGCACGACCCCAGGGAGTGGAGGGGCTGGTGGTGTAGTCGGTAGCCATAAAGATGGCGCCGATGAGCACACCGCCGGACAGCACCATAGCCAGTGCGCGGACGGGGTCCATACCCTCCATAAAGAAGGAGAATACGTACACCGCGGCGAT
>JAZNUN010000094.1:0-7237 GCA_045592345.1 Acutalibacteraceae bacterium
GTAATCAGGTAAGATCCCATGAAGACTACATGGTTGATAGGCTGCGTGTGTAAGAGTGGTGACACTTTTAGCTTGGCAGTACTAATAGATCGAGGGCTTGACCTACAAATTCGACGATGTAATCGAATGTTTTTTGGTGGCACGCGGTGTGATGCCCGCCGCCACACTAGGTCTTCTTCATCACGTTCATTCCAAGTGACTTTATTCAGTTCTGAAGGCCCTGCCTTAGAGAGACCACGAGAGAAATCTCGTGGTCTTTTTTGTTTTTTAAAAAGCGCAAAACATTTGACATTTGTGGTCTGTTATTCTATACTTGATATAGTTGTTTTCGGAACAATTTGTTAAAGGAGTGTTTTGAATGAAGAAAATCTTGTCCGTCTTGTTGTCGGTGGCTATGCTGCTGACTCTACTCCCTCTGGGTGTCGCAGCTGATCACAACACCTTGACCATTCCCGAGGCCAACGAAATAGGCCTGGCTCAGGGTCGGAATAGCTATACTTCCGATAAGTACTATGTTACCGGAGCGGTGGCGGCTATCAATAATTTCATCTACGGCAATATGTACATTGTGGATGAGAACGATAATCTGCTGTACATTTATGGCACCTACAATGAGGATGGCACTGTCCGTTTCGATGGAATGGAGAACCAGCCTGAGGTAGGTGATACCGTCACTGTCTACGGTGTCATCGGCACCTACAATGGTAACGAGGCCCAGATGAAAAACGGTTGGATCACCGATATTGTCAAGGGTGAGGGCATGGAAGATACCGACCCCCCTGCAGACAGCGAACTGACCATTCCTGAGGTCATCGATCTGGCCCTGTCCAAACTTCACAACGTCTTTACTACGAACAAGTACTATGTCACCGGTGTGATTACCGAAATCTACAACGATATTTACGGCAATATGTATTTGACCGATGCTGATGGTAACGTTCTGACTCTCTACGGTACCTATAATGAGGATGGTTCTTCCCGTTTTGACGTTATGGACAACCAGCCTGTGGTGGGCGACACCATCACCGTTTATGGTATTATCGGCCAGTATAACGGCACTCCCCAGATGAAAAACGGTTGGATCCAGGAGATTGTTACGGACAATGAGCCGTCCGTTCCGGATGTGCCCGTTGTGCCCGATGCACCTACGACCCTCGGGGAGATTTTGGATGCCGCCTTTGCTCTGCAGCCCGGCGAGTCTTTGCCCTACGAGGTGTCGCTGACTGGCATTGTTATCAGTATCAACGAGCCTTATAATACCACCTATGGCAACATAACTGTCGGCATCCGGGTAGAGAATCGATATGTTGTGTGTTATCGCCTAAAAGGCAACGAGCTGGATGAGATTAAAACCGGCGACACCATTACCGTACGGGGTACACTCTGCAATTATAACGGAACGGTAGAATTCAACTACCCGACTTTAACAAACTGGTTTGATAGCGACTATGAGTCCATTCCTATGAAGATGGTGACCAATCCTCAGGTAGGAGTGGCCTACAAACTGGGCATCGTGGAAGAGCATCTATCCACCTCGGATGTGTATTATCTGATCGGTGAGAAAAACGCACATTATCTGATGACCGGTAATTCCACTTATGCGGCGATGGATGTGTATCTAGAGGAGACTGTCGGCGGCTATTATCTGTATTTGGATTATTTCGGCACTAAGAAGTATATCAATATGGTGGAGGACCCCACTAACGGCTACATCAACGCCACCTATGAAAGCGTACCCGCCACGGTTTACACTTACAATACTGAGAGAAACACGATGACCGCCATCGCCCCCAACGGCGTTTTGCACGCATTGGGTTCTCACAGCTATGATGATTATACCACCATCGGTTCCATTCAGATGGGCGCCCATTACTACGCACACTTCTATCAGCCTGATTCGGATGCACCTGATTACTTAATCTACGAAATTGCGGATAGCGAGGTTTCTATTATCGGTTACACTAAGGATATTCCCGCAGATTTGGTGATTCCTGATACCATCGCGGGCTATCCCGTCACACGAATTGCATATAACGCATTTTATGGATGCACCACTCTCCAAACGGTGTCTATACCGGAGGGCATCACTCTTATTGGAGTAGAGGCCTTTTATGGATGCACTGCCTTGCAGTCTGTTTCCATCCCCAAAAGTGTAACAAACATTCACGGGGGCGTTTTCTGGGAATGTTCTTCTTTGACCGATATATATTATGCCGGTAGTTATGCAGACCGGGTGGAGATGGATATTACGCATGGGTATAATGGCAATTTGCGGAATGCCACTTGGCATTATGCCGAAGATCGGGAGCCGGATGCAGCCTCCTATTTGAGATATGAGATTGCAGATGGTCAGGTAACCATTGTCGGTGTTTCCTTTGATATTCCGGATGATGTGATTATTCCGGAGACGATTGAGAGTTTCCCTGTGACCACAATTAGGAGAGGCGCATTTGAGGAAGCTTATACACTGAAAACAGTGTCCATTCCTGCCAGCATTACAGTTATTGAGGATTACGCGTTTATATACTGCGATGAATTGACAGATGTTTTTTATGGCGGAACCGAGAAAGACCGTTCTTCAATTACTATGACAAACGATCGAGATTCCAACCCTTGGCTCCTTGATGCCACCTGGCATTACACCTATTCTCTCATCGCTGGCGACGTCAATGGCGACGGCGCTGTCAGCCTGGTGGACATCGCCCTGCTTCAGCGTTATCTCAACGGCTGGGACGTGACCATTAATCTTGACGCCTGTGACGTGAACGCCGACGAAGAGATCAACATCCGTGATTTCGGCCTGCTCCAGCAATACCTCAACGGCTGGGACGTGGTGTTGGGCCAGCCCCAATAAATCAGCCTATCCCAAAAGGCACCCCTGCGGGGGTGCCTTTTTCGTGTCTAAACTTATCTTTGTCGGTTTTACTTATACTTTTTGCTAAAATTTTAACGAATCCCTTGATTTTGCGGCGAAAGGTGGTATAATACAGACGATTATTTTTATACTGGGGGCATTTGTTATGCGTAAAACCAAAATCGTCTGTACCATCGGTCCCGCCTGCGATTCTTATGATACGCTGGTGGGTATGTGCAAGGCCGGCATGAACGTGGCGCGGCTGAATTTCTCCCACGGCACCTACGAGGATCACCAGCGCCGCATTGATATGATCAAACAGGTACGTTCCGACTTAAACCTGCCCATCGCCATTATGCTGGACACCAAGGGCCCTGAATACCGCATCAAAACCTTCGCCGAGGGTAAGATCACCCTGGCGGCGGGGGATACCTTTACCTTCACTACCGAGGAGGTGGCAGGTAACGAGCAGATGGTATCGGTGAGCTATCAGAACCTGCCCGCCGAGATGGCGGTGGGGGATACTATCCTGCTGAACAACGGCCTGTTGTCCTTTGAGGTCACCGCCGTGGAGGGGCCCTATATCCGTACCCGTGTGGTGGAGGGCGGCGTGCTGTCCGACCGCAAGAGTATGTGCTTCCCCGGCAAGGTGCTCAAGCAGATCTACCTGTCCGAGCAGGACAAGGCAGACATCGCCTTCGGCGTGAAGAACGGCATTGATTTCATCGCCTGCTCTTTCGTGTCCTACAAGCAGGATCTGATCGACATCCACAATTACCTACACACCCTTGGCGCCGACCACATCGAGCTGATCGCCAAGATCGAGAACCAGTCCGGAGTGGACAACATCGAGGAGATCTGCCAGCACTGCGACGGCATTATGGTGGCCCGCGGTGATATGGGCACCGAGATTGCCTTTGAGCGTCTGCCCACCCTGCAGAAAAAACTGATTACCAAATGCCGTATGCTGGGCAAGCGGGTCATCACCGCTACCGAGATGCTGGAGAGTATGATTCACAATCCACGCCCCACCCGTGCGGAGATCTCCGACGTGGCCAACGCGGTGTACGACGGCACCAGCGCCATTATGCTTTCCGGTGAGACCGCGGCGGGCAAATACCCCGTACAGGCGGTGGCGGCGATGGCCAAGATCGCCAAGACCGCCGAGGAGAGCATCAACTACCGCAAGAAATTCTATAATTCTTCCTTTGAGATCCGCAACACGGTGGACGCCATTTCCCATTCCACCTGCGGTATGGCCATCGACATCGATGCCAAGGCCATTGTGGCCTGCTCCCTGTCGGGTATGACGGCACGGATGGTATCCCGTTTCCGTGCCCCTGTGGACATCATCGGTCTCACCACCGACGAGCAGACCTGGCGGCGGCTGTCCCTGTCCTGGGGCGTCATCCCCGCCATCTGTGAAAAGTTTACCTCCACCGACGTGCTGTTCTATACCGCCAAGAAGATTGCGGAACAGACCCTGCCCTTGAGCAAGGGTGACCACATCGTTATCACAGGCGGCGTACCCGGTGAATCCGGCGCGACTACCTTGATTAAGATTGAAACCGTGTAATTGGAGCATACTAATACCGAGGTGATACCTGTGGTAATCGACTTTCATACCCATTGTTTTCCCGACGGCTTGGCGGTCAAAGCTATCGGCCGCTTGTCCAAGGTGTCCGGCGGCCTGACTCCCTACACCGACGGCACCGTGGCGGGTCTGCGGCGGCGGATGGTGGAGGATGGTGTGGACACCGCGGTGGTGCTGAACATCGCCACCAATCCCCATCAACAGCAGAAGGTGAATGAGTTTGCCGCCGCTATCAACAACGGCAAGGATATCATTGCCTTCGGATCGGTGTACCCCGGTAGCGAGGAGGCCTTTGCCCAACTGGAATACATCAAGGAACAGGGACTAAAAGGCGTCAAGCTCCACCCTGATTATCAGGGTTTTGCGGTGGACGACCCCCAATGGAAACCCCTGTACCGCAAAATTTCGGAACTGGGTCTGATTACCGTATTCCACGCGGGTGTGGACTACGGCTTCCCGCCCCCCTACGGCTGTACGCCTGCGGCTCTGGCCACGGCGCTGGATTGGTTTGACTCCCCCGTGGTGGCGGCCCATTGGGGCGGTCTGCAGTGCGGCGAGGAGGTACTGCGGCACCTGTGTGGGCGGGATGTGTATTTCGACACCTCCTTCGGCTATGGGTCGATGCCTAAGTACTATGCCGAGCAGATTTTGGAGCGCCACGGCACCCACCGCATCCTGTTCGGCACCGACAGCCCTTGGCACACCGCGCCGATGGAATGGCGTATGCTGGATACCTTGGGGCTGACCGATCTGCAGCGGGAGCAGATTGCCTGCGGCAACGCCAAACAACTATTGGGAATTGAGTAAAAAAGAGGTTGTGTTTCCACAGAAACACAACCTCTTTTTTTCATATTCTTGACCGATAGAGCATAGATATTATTACTTGTTGTTCTTTTTCCGCAGACTCCGTTTGAGCTTGCGGGCGGGCCGCTTTACACCGAAATCCTCGGCATAGGTCTCCAGCCCGATGGTGCTGGGCTGACCGTCGGCAAACAGCGGGTCCCCCGACAGGTCATAGTGCTCCTTGTAGGCATCGTTTTCCGCCTGAATACGGGCGGCACGGTTGGCGGTGCGGCTTATCCACGCGGCGACGGCGGTCAGCGCACCTGCCGCAACGGGGGTCAGATGCCGCCAGATCAGCCGCCAGGCGGTGATGCCCTGACTGCTGTATTGTGTGCCCACCTTGACGGGCAGAGCACTCTTGAGTTCCAACGCTACGATCAGTGCTAACACCGCACCAACCAGAGCAAGGATAAAGGGGATATGGTTGGCGTTTTCCCGCTTTTTCAGCAGGATGCACAGGCCAATTCCCACCGCCACCGCGGCTACAGCGGCACTCCACGCGGGCAACAGCCACTGGTTGCCCGCCACGTCAAAGACGGATACGTAATCGTACCCCATGGGGACGAAACGGGTGCCCAACCAGGTCATCAGCAGAGCAAAAGCGGCCACCACCCATAACAGAATGGCAACAATGACGCAGACTTTAGATGCTTTATGCATACTTTAGACCTCCTTTTGGCTGTCCAACAGCAGTTTGGTCTTCAAAATACCGATCTGGGTCTTGGCGTCGGTGACCTCACCCGCCAGCACCCGCCGCACCATCTCGTCCAGGGGACACCGCTCCACCTCCAGAAACTCGTCGGCATCGGGGTGGGCATCGTCGGCGGTCAGGTCGGTGGCTAAATACAGATACACCACCTCGTCGCAACAGCCGGGGGTGGGGTACATGGTTCCCAGAGGGGTATAGGTAGCGGCGCGATAGCCGGTCTCCTCCTCCAATTCCCGCATACCGGTCATCAGTGGCTCCTCGCCGGGGTCCCGCTTGCCCGCGGGGATCTCGGTGAGGATCTCGCCGTAGGGATAGCGGTATTGCCGTACCAACAGCACTTCGTTGTCGGCGGTGAGCGCCACCACGCCTACGCCGCCGGGGTGGCGGATGTACTCGCGGGGGGCGGTGTTGCCGTCGGGTAGCTCCACTTGGTCCACGTCCAGCCGGAGCAGACAGCCCTGAAACGCGGTGGAGCGGGCGATGGTTTTTTCCTCTAAGTTTTTCATATACATTCCTCCTGAAAGGGGTTGTCATCAATGCGTATCGGGGTGCAGAAGCGGCTGGTAACCCCTCAGCCTGTGGATTACGGGGTGGTGCGGAATTTATGCACCGCCTTATGCGGGCGGTATCCCATCCTACGTCCCGCTGTAGTAGGCAGCAGTGTGTTGGGGCGGGAAATACCTGCTTTGATGCTGTCAACAGGGGGCGTGGGTCAGCCTGTGCTGATGACCGCCGCCTTCCACGGGCAGGAGTGGCTCACCGCCCTCTGCGCCCTGCGTCTGTGCGAGGAATTGTGCGCCGCGGAGTGGGCACGGGTATCCCTCTGCGGTGTCCCCGTCCATAAGGCTCTGCGGGATAGGCAGATATGGTTTGTGCCGCTGGTCAACCCCGACGGGGTGGAGATCGCCCGCTACGGCAGCGGTGCCGCAGGCATCTATGCCGCCAATGCGGCGGCGGCGGGGGCGGATATACCCGGTCTGTGGCAGACCAATGCCCGTGGGGTGGATATCAATCATAATTTTAATGCAGGTTGGGCGCAAATGCAAGAGTTAGCGCAAAAAAACGGCAAAATTTCTCCCGGGCGCCGCTATTACAGCGGTCCCGAGCCGGAAAGCGAGCCGGAGACCCGCGCTCTCGCCGACCTGTGCCGCCGTTACGAGTTCCGCCACGTGGTGGCGCTCCACAGCCAGGGCGAGGAGATCTATTGGTCCTACGGGGACCATACTCCACCCCGTAG
>JAZNUN010000095.1:0-10888 GCA_045592345.1 Acutalibacteraceae bacterium
AGTTGTTCCATGGAGTTGTCTTCCTAAGCCCGCTTGGCCTCCGACTTCAAGATGCGGGAGATCCGTAAGCAGATGCAGATCATCTTCCAGGACCCTTATTCCTCTCTGCCCCCCCGCGACACCGTGGGCGGTCTACTGAGCGAGCCGGTACAGGTGCACAAGATCGTGCCTAAGGATCAGGTTAAGGATTACGTGCTGAAGCTGATGGATCAGTGCGGTCTGCGAGATTACTACTTCGAGCGGTATCCCCACGAGTTTTCCGGCGGTCAGCGCCAGCGTATCTGCATCGCCCGCGCTCTGTCGGTACAGCCTAAGCTGATTATCTGCGACGAGCCCGTATCTGCTTTGGACGTGTCCATTCAGGCGCAGATCATCAACCTGCTGAAGGAATTACAGCGGGAACTGAATTTGGCCTATGTGTTCATTTCCCACGACCTGTCGGTGGTTAAGTTCATTTCGGATAAGATCGGCGTTATGTATCTGGGCGGTATGATGGAATTCGGCTCCAAGGAGGATATCTTCCGTAATCCTCTGCACCCCTATACCAAGGCGCTGTTCTCCGCTGTACCCAACCCCGACCCCACCCAGAAGATGCAGCGCATCGCCCTGGGCGGCGATATTCCCTCTCCCGCCAACCCGCCCAAGGGTTGCCGCTTCCACACCCGTTGCCCCTATGCCAAAGAGGTGTGTAAGCACGTGGTGCCGGAGTATAAGGAATATGAGCCCGGCCACTTTGCAGCTTGCCACCTGTTAGAAGAAAACGCCAAGTAAATCGGCCCCCGATTTTATCAGCGGTTTCTAAGGAGAAATCTATATGGCTGACAAGAAAAAACAAGAAAAGACCACCTATGTGGATGACGGACGTCCCTTAGCGGATATGTCCGGTGTGGACGCGGGTTTCAGTCGGTTTTTCCGTTCCGACGGCCCTTCCACCGGCAGTTTCCGCGACCGTATGGGCACCTTTTGGGCGGCATTTAAGATGATGCTGCTGCCTACGCTGATTTTCGGCGGTGCTTTGGCGGCGATTTACGGCATCATCTATCTGTTATTCCGTTTCGTGGCATAATTTTCCGTTATACGCAAAGACCTCGACCTCTATGGTCGGGGTCTTTTTGCATATTGAGAGTATATATCGCCAAAAAACACACCCAAAATTTGGTGTATTTCACCCAAAAATAAAACCCCTGTGGTTTGACTTTTGCGCTCTTTCGCGGTATAATAAGATGGATTGTAATTTTTTCCAATAATAAGGAGTGTTGCGATTATGAAACGAATCCTGTCCGTGACGTTATCTCTGCTGTTATTGCTCAGTTGTGTCCCCGTGGGCGCGGTGGCAGTTGCGGCAGAGGAATGGGGTGAAGCGGTGTCCGGCGACGCGATTGTAGACACGCTGGAGTGTGTCCACACGTATGATGACGCCTATGATACCGTCTGTAATGCCTGCGGTTATGAGCGATTTATCGGCCTTTTAAACTATGAAGTTGAGGATGGCGAGGTTACCATCACTGGCTACACTTTTGTGACGAATCATCTGGTCATCCCCGCTACCATCGAAGGCTATCCTGTCACCAAAATTGGCGATCAGGCGTTTTGGGGTTGTGAATCCTTGGTGTCGGTGACCCTCCCCGAGGGTGTCACTTACATCGGCGACTGTGCGTTCATCAATTGCTACGGCTTGACGGAGATATCCATCCCGTCCACCGTGACCGAGATCCATCCTTGGGCATTTAAGGATTGTCTTGGGTTGATGGCCATTAACGTGGCCGAGGAAAATACGATCTTTTGTTCGGTGGACGGCGTGTTGTACACCGAAAGTATGAACACACTGCTCTGCTATCCCTGCTCCCGCAGCGATGAGTACATCATTCCGGAGGGAGTCGAGGTCATTGGCGAGGCCGCGTTCTACAATAATGACCGCATTACCATGCTGACCATTCCCGCCAGCCTGTCCGTCGTGGAGGCTCGGTCGTTCAATGCCGCCTTCAACTTGACGGTCTGCTACGGCGGCAGTAAACTGGATCGTACTTTCATGAGTTTTGGTGACGAGAACATCTATTTGGAAGAAGCCACCTGGTATTACGGCACATCGGAGGAGGGCTGCGTCCACCAACGCGCCTATCCCTGCGACGACACCTGTCAGTTGTGCGGCGAGCGCGAGGACCGTTCCGCCTTGCACCATTGGGTACATGTTCCCTATAAGGCGCCCACCTGTGTGGAATTGGGCAATATCGAATACTGGTATTGCGACGTGTGCGGCGTGGCGTCGTTGGAAGAGTGGGTTATGCGAAACACCAACCTGCTGGCGGTGCGTCTGCCCAAGTTGGACCACGAATACGACAGCGACACCGACCCCGACTGCAACGTTTGCGGCGAGCGGCGCGAGGTGGTATCTGTCGGCAACTTGTTGGTAAACGGCGATTTCGAGACCGGTGATTTTACCGGCTGGACTTATGATGATGAGTACGCATCCATCTCCACTGATGCGCACAGTGGCCGCTATGCTATGCAGATGTCCAACCCCAGAGCATGGAGTGAGGTGGTTACACAGATTATTTCTGTGGAACCGAACAGCGAGTATACGATTTCCTGGTATTCCAAGCGTGTATCCGGCACGGGCACTTTTGATCTGTTCGTAATGAATAGCACCGATTGGGCTAATCTGCAATGCATTAGCGGACAGAACTGGATGAACGAAACCAGCGGTAACTGGGTGCGGAATGAGTATGTGGTCAATACCGGCTCGGCAACCGCGATGTACTTGAAATTCTCCGCCGAGGGCTCTAACGCCGGATCTATGATGATCGACAGCGTGACACTAAGAAAGATGGACAGCGACGAACCTGACGAACCCGAAGAGCCTGACGAACCCACCGGCAACCTGGTGGTCAATGGCGATTTCGAGACCGGCGACAACACCGGCTGGAGCATTTGGCAGGATACCGTCGTTTCCTCCGACGCTGCCTATAACGGCAATTACGGCGCCCATCTGCAGGGCAACGGCGATTGGGGCGGTATGTTGTATCAGACCGTTCCTGTTATTCCCGGAGAAACATACACCGTTTCTTTGTGGATCAAGGTGCTATCCAATGGTGTAAACCTGCAGATTAAGGATGGCGATGGGAGCGGTGTTAACTTAGCCGGTCGGTGGGTAAGCACCACCTCTTGGACCCAGTATACCTTTGAGGTAACCCCCACCGCCGATACACTGTTTATCAACTTCTGCGGTGGTGGCAATGGTGTTAGCGAGAGTGTCTATGTAGACGAGGTGACAATACGGGCTGTGACCTTCGATGGCTACATCACCAACGGTGACTTCGAGACCGGCGACAACACCGGCTGGAACATTTGGCAGGATACCGTCGTTTCCTCCGACGCTGCCTATAACGGCAATTACGGCATCTACCTGCAGGGCAACGGTAGTTGGGCCGCTATGGCGAATCAGACCGTTGCGGTGGAAATTGGAAAAACCTACACCCTGTCCTTCTATGCTAAAGTGGATCGTATCGGCGTCATTGCCATGATCGGAGACGGCAACAACTACTTGATGAACCAATGGCTGGGAGCCTCCGACTACACGGAGTGGACGCTGTTTCAGTATGAGTTTACGGCTACCACCGATTCCATAGTCGTGTCCTTCTGCGGCGCCGGCAGCGGCGCGACGGAGAGTGCGTATGTAGATGATATTACTCTTGCTCTGGTGGATGAAGACCCCGAAATCTGCTATCACGAATACGACCACGCCGCCGACCCCGACTGCAATCTGTGCGGCGAGGAGCGGGAACTGCGCTATATGTATCCCGGCTCTACCGAGTTGATCACCGTCGTGGAGAGCTATGATACAGTAGATTTCCTGTTCACCCCGGGGTGTAGCGGCAATTTTGACTTCTATTCCGAGGGAAGCACGGATGCCTACGGTTACATCTATGACATCTATGGCAACCAGTTGTACAGCAACGATGACAGCGGCAATGATACTAATTTCTGGATCTCCTGTTATTTGGAGGCAGGTAACACTTACGTGTTGCGGGCCGGATGCTACGGCACCCGAACCGGCAGTTATACGGCGTATTTGGTTTGTGTTCACGAGTATGATGCCGACTGCGACACCCATTGCAACGTCTGCGGTGAGTGGCGCGAGGCATATCACGAGTATGACAACGCCTGCGACGCTGACTGTGACCTGTGCGGTGGCGGGTGGCGCGAGGTAGCAGATCACGTGTACGATAGCATCTGCGACGCCTACTGCAACGAGTGCGATGCGTGGCGTGCGGCAGAGCACGTCTACAACACGCCCTGCGACGAGTATTGCATCGAGTGTGGCGAGTGGCGCGAGACCGCCCACGTTTACGACAACGGCTGTGACGGAGAGTGCAACGAGTGCGGCGCTACCCGTGAATGGACGCACAGCTTTGATGATGCCACCGACACCGAGTGTAACGAGTGTGGTGCGATCCGCGAGGTGCGGTACGTTACGCTGAACTCCACTATGAGCGTGGTGATCACCGTGGGTCAGACCACGGATAACTACCTGTTCACTCCGGAGCGTGACGGCTATTATATCTTCACCTGTGATGACATCGGTGACCCCTACGGTCATCTCTATGATGCCGATGGCAACTGGATAGCTGATGATGACGACGGCGGCCCCGGCAACCGCGAGTTCTACATCCATTGGTATGCAGAGGCGGGTTTCACCTACGTGCTGCGTGCCGGCTTCTACAGCAATAATACCGGCAGCTATACTGCTTATCTGACCTGTGGCCATATGTATGACGACGATTGTGACTCCATTTGTAACACCTGTGACGAGGTCCGCGAGGCACCCCACTGGTACGACCATGCCTGTGATCCCGACTGTAATGCTTGCGGTGCTATCCGTGAGGTAGGCGACCACCATTACATCAGCGATTGTGATGAGTATTGCAACGAGTGCGGTGAGTGGCGAGAGGCCGCAGAGCACGTTTATGACAACGCCTGCGACGATAATTGCGACTATTGTGGCAACTGGCGTGAGGTGGGCGACCACATCTATGACGATAGTTGTGACGAGGACTGTAACGAGTGCGGATATTGGCGTGAGGGCGAGCATGTGTATGATTATGATTGCGATGAGTATTGTAATCTGTGCGGCTATCAGCGTTATGACATCAGCCACACCTATGACAATGCCGCCGACTCCACCTGTAATGGGTGCGGAGCGGAGCGGGTGCTGAACTATATCACCCTGGATACGCCCGCCACCGTCACCGTGACCGTCAGCGGTGGGACTATGAACTTCCTGTTCACCCCCACCCACAGTGGCGAATATATCTTCTATTCTGATGACATCAACGATCCCTACGGCTATGTTTATGATGCTTACGGCAACCTTTTGATGTCCGACGACGACAGCGGCCCCGGTAACCGCGATTTCCGCATCGTGTACTATATGGAGGCGGGGGTCACCTACGAGCTGCGGGGCGGCTTCTGGAGCAGCTACACCGGCAGCTACACCGTCTACCTGACCACCACCCACACCTACGATAACGACTGCGACGCCGATTGTAACACCTGTGGCGCCATCCGCGAGCCGTTGCACGTGTATGACACCGACTGCGATGTGGATTGCAACGCCTGCGGCGCGGTGCGCGAGGCAGCTGACCACTGGTACGACAATGATTGCGACGTCTATTGCAATGCGTGCGGTTATGAACGCGAGGCGGCAGGCCACGTATACGACAGCGATTGTGACGCGTATTGCAACGTGTGCGGTGAGTGGCGCGAGCCGGAAACGGAGCATAGCTACGACAACGAATGCGATGTTTATTGCAACGGGTGTGGGTATGAGCGCGAAACCTACCACGTCTACGATAATAACTGCGACGTGTACTGTAACGTCTGCGGCGAGGGGCGGGATGTGGACGGTCACGTCTATGACAGCGCTTTGGACACCGATTGTAATGAGTGCGGCGCGGTGCGTGTGCTCAACTACATCTCTCTGAACACCCCCGTCAACGTGACGGTGGATGTCAGCTACGGCACAATGAACTTCCTGTTTACCCCCGAGTACAGCGGCGAGTATACCTTCTACTCTTCCGAAAACGGCGACCCCTATGGCTACATCTACGACATCTACGGCAATGAATTGGCTCGTGACGACGACAGCGGCAATGGTCTGTGCTTCCGCATTGTGTACTACTTAGAGGCGGGTGTCACCTACGAGCTGCGGGGTGGTTGTTACAGCGACCGTATCGGCAGCTATACCGCCTACCTGACCCGTAATCACGAGTACGACAGCGTGTGCGACCCCGATTGCAACATCTGCGGCGCGGTCCGTGACGCCTACCACGTGTACGATAATGCCTGTGACGCCGACTGTAACGTGTGCGGCGAGACCCGTGAGGCGGCCGATCACGTCTATGCCGGCGGCTGTGACGAGTATTGTGATGTCTGCGGTGTCTATCGTGTCACTATGATTGCTCCCCATACTTACGACAATGGCTGTGATGCCTACTGCAACGAGTGCGGCCAGCACCGAGAAGTAGCAGATCACTGGTATGACGACGCCTGCGACGCCTACTGTAACGAGTGCGGCGCCGCCCGTGAAGCTCACCACGTATACGATAACGCCTGTGACCAGTATTGTAATGCCTGTGACAGCTACCGCGTAGGCTCCGCCCACGTATTCGCTGATGCTTATGATCTGACCTGTGATGTCTGCGGCACTGAGAGAACCCTGCAGTATATGGAACTGGACACCGACACCACCGTGACGGTAGACCGTCCCCGTGGCACCGAGTGCTTCCTGTTCACCCCGGAGGAGAGCGGCGACTATATCCTGTATTCCTCCTGCAACGGCGACCCCTACGGCTACATCTACGACGCCTATGGCAATCTGCTGGCCCGTGACGATGACAGCGGCGCCGGTCTGGAGTTCCGCATTGTGTATTATCTGGAGGCCGGTGTCACCTATGAGATCCGCGGCGGCTACTGGAGCACCTACACAGGCACCTACACCATGCGCTTGGAGCATTACGTAGAGGAGGAGCATCCCGAAGAGCCCGATGAGCCTGTGGAGCCCTCCTTTGACGGCTACATCACCAACGGCGATTTCGCGACCGGCGACACCACCGATTGGGAAGTGTACCACAACACCGAGGTCAGCGAGGAGGCCGCTTACAACGGCAAGTTCGGCCTGCATCTGCAGGGCGACGGCAGTGGGCGCGTTTTGGCTGACCAGTCCTTTGACGTAGAGGCCGGCAAGACCTATGTGATCTCTATGTGGATCAAGGCGATTTCCGAGGGTGTCAACGTAATCGTTCGTGACGTTTTGTTCGCTGGCGACCTGGAGAACAGATGGGTCGATAACACCGAGTGGACCTACGTGGAGTTTATCGTCACCCCCACGGACACCGATTTGCTGTCCATCACGTTCAGAGGCGGTGACAACGGCAATATCGAGAGCGTGTACGTGGACGATATCCGCGTGGTGTGCGGCGTGGCCGACACCTGCGACCACACCTACGATAACGGCTGTGACGAGGTCTGCAACCTGTGCGGCGAATGGCGCGAGGTAGCGGGCCATTGGTATGACGACGTCTGCGACGAGCACTGCAACAACTGCGGCGCGTGGCGTCCCACCGGCGGTCACGTATACGATAATGACCGCGACCCCGACTGTAATGAATGTGGCAGCCTGCGCGAGGTGTTCTCCACCGGCGATATTGACGGCAACGGCCGCATCAATATGCGTGATCTGGCTCTGCTGATCCGATATATCAATAGTTGGGACGTTGACATCATTACCACGTCTGCCGACGTCAACGGCGACGGCAAGATCAACGTCCGTGACGCGGGGCTACTGCAGCAGTATCTTAATGGTTTTGACGTAACTTTGGCTTAAACCGTTACGAGCGGTTATTTTGAAGGAGTGATACAATATGAAGAAGATTCTGTCCGTATTATTATCGGCATTACTGCTTTTAACGATGATGCCTGTGGGCATCATCGTTGCAGCGGCGGAGGGCGCGCCTACCATCACCTTGGTCGCCCCTGAGCAGAGCGTCGAAAAGGGTTCCACCTTCACGGTGGACGTGGTGATGACCAATAACCCCGGTCTGGAGGGCTGGCAGTTCCTGGTGGACTATAATGTCACGCTGATGGAAATTGTTTCCGTTGAGGCTACCGACCTCTTTGCAGGTGTATCCTTCGGCCCCACGGACGCTTCTCCCTTCTCCGCCCTGTGGGTGGATGCCCTCCACGGTAACAACGTGAACAACGGCACAATATACACCATCACCTTCAAGGTGAAGATGGATGCGCCTCTGGGCGACGCTTACTTCTACGTGGGATGCGCTGACCCCGACAGCATCTTCGATGAGAACTTTGATACGGTTGCCCTTGATTACGTGGGTACCTGCATTGAGATTATCGACCACACCCACACCTACGACAACGCCTGCGACGCCGGGTGTAATATCTGCGGCGAGACCCGTGAGGTTGAGCCCCACGTATACGAAAACACCTGCGACACCACCTGTAACGTCTGCGGTGCTGTGCGTACCATCGAGCACACCTACACCGACGTGTGCGACAGCTTTTGTGACATCTGCGGCGCTACCCGTGTAGCCCCCCACGCCTACGATCACGCTGTGGACACCACCTGTAACCTGTGCGGCTATGTCCGCGATCTGGGTGAGGTGCCCACCATCTACGTGGCCGTTCCCGAGGACGCGGTGACCATCGACGGCACCTTCACCGTGGATGTCAAGGTGAAAAACAACCCCGGCATCGTGGCCTGGCACGCATGGCTGTCTTACGACAGCAGTGCTCTGGAGCTGATCTCCACCGTTGGCGGCGACTCCTTCGGCACCGCCAGCTTCGGTCCGTTGACATCCCCCCTGTCTATGCTGTGGGTGGATGCCATCCATAGCAACGTCACCGCCGACGGCGTGCTGTGCACCCTGACCTTCCGCGTGCTGAAGGATATGGACGGTGCGTATGATCTGACCTTGTCTGTTTCGGATTGGGACGATTTCTTCAACAGCGATTTCACCACGGTTTACTTCGATCTGCAGGGCGCTACCCTGCTGACCGTCGAGCACACCCACGCCTATGACGGCGCAGTAACCACCGCCCCCACCTGTACTGAGGATGGCGTCAAGACCTATATTTGCTCCGTCTGCGGCGGCACCTACACCGAGTCCATCCCCTCTTTGGGTCACGCCTATGAGTCTGTGGTAACCGCCCCCACCTGTGAGGCGATGGGCCACACCACCCACACCTGTACCCGTTGCGGTGACAGCTACGTGGATGCCGAGGTTGCCGCTCTGGGTCACAACTACAGCGGCGAGGTGACCACCGAGCCTACCTGTATTGCGGACGGTGTGAAGACCTACACCTGCGCTAACTGCGGCGACAGCTACACCGGGACTATCCCCGCCAGCGGCGAGCACACCTATGAGCATCCCTGTTCCGAGAATTGTACCGTCTGCGGAAACACCAATGACGCGGCCGCCGAGCATACCTACAGCCACGTTTACGATGCGGATTGCGACGTTTGCGGCACCATCCGTGAGGTAACCATCCTGGCCGGTGACCTGAACGGCGACGGCAAGGTGAATATCAAGGACCTGGGTCTGCTCCAGCAGCACCTCAACGGCTGGGAAGTGGAGCTTCTGACCGACGTAGCCGATGTGAATGCCGACGGCAAGGTGAACATTAAGGACCTGGGTCTGCTCCAGCAGTATCTCAACGGCTGGGACGTGACGTTACAACCCGGTGTCCCCGTCCTAAAGGTGGTCACAGACCAGGCCAGAATTCTGGCCGACATTGTCAAGCTGGGCAAAAATGAGTACACCCCCTACATCGCTCAGCTGACCGGTAAAGTGCTGACTGTTCAGGACTATAATGCTGAGCACGGCTCTGTCACCCTGACTTTCCGGGTGGGCGAACAGAACATTATGTGCTATCAAATGAAGGGTAACGGTGTGGATAAAGTTAAGCCCGGCGATACCATCACCGTAAAGGGTGTTATCAAGAACTACTACTATGAGGGCGCCACCAAGGGCACTATCGAGTTCGCTTGGCACGAGGCCAGCGGCACCGAGGTGATCTTGGAGAAACTGGTTGCGGCCCCCATAATAGATTTGAGCACCACGGAAAAAATTCTGAACGCTGCCTTTTCTCTGCAGCCCGGCGAATCTCTGTCTCAAGAGGTCACCTTGACCGGTAAGGTATTGAACATTGAGGATCCCTTTAGTGCTGATTTTCTGAACATCACGGTTAATATCAAGGTCAACGACAAGACCCTTAAGTGCTACCGTATGAAAGGTAACGGCATTGACAAGATCAAGGCGGGCGACACCATTACCGTTCAGGGTTACATTATGAACTATAACGGTACCATTGAGTTTGCGACCGGCTGCGAGATGACCAAGCGTGTGGCGGGTACAACCCCCGGCATCGAGACGGACACCGCTAAAATCCTGTCTGATGCCGCCGCTCTGCAGCCCGGCCAGTCCCTCTCTTATCAGGCTCAGCTGACTGGCACCATCACCGAGATTACCACCGAGTACAACTCTGCATACAAGAATATCACCGTCATCATCGAGGTGGAGAATCAAGAGTTGACGTGCTATCGCTTAAGGGGCGACGGCGCTGAGAATCTGAAGGTAGGCGACGTCATCACCGTCACCGGCAGAATCAAGAATTATCTACACTCTAATGGTGATTGCGAGATTGAGTTCGATCAAGGCTGTACTTTCGTATTTGCATAATTTCTATTCCTAAAAGAGCCGAGGCACCCGCCTCGGCTCTTTGGCATAATAAAAAGGTTTTTCGCCGCGGCGCAAGAGCTTTTTGCAGTTTATTCCCCTTGCTCCTGTTCCCCTTCCCCGGCCTCGCGGCG
>JAZNUN010000096.1:0-6153 GCA_045592345.1 Acutalibacteraceae bacterium
CGACACCACCACCGCTCCTGAGAGCAGTGACTCCACCTTGTCGGAGGAATAAGGATTGACTATGATGCAAGAAAAGTACATCCCTCAGGAGATACTCCTGATCAAAAACGGCGAATTAGCCCTCAAGGGCCTTAACCGCCGCACCTTTGAAGAGGCGCTGATGAGCAATCTGCGCTATCGACTGCGTCGCTGCGGTGATTTTCTGCTGCGCCGTGCCCAGTCCACCATTTACATCGAGCCCAAAAATGATTACGTGGATATGGAGGGCGCCTGTGACGCAGTGTCCCGCGTCTTCGGCATTGCCGCCTTTTCTCGTGCCCGCGTGACGGTTAAGGATTTAACCGCCATCCAGCAGGCCGCTGTGGAATATCTGGGCGACAGTCTCGCCACCGCCAAAACCTTTAAGGTGGAGGCTAAGCGTGCCGATAAATCCTTTCCCTATACCTCCCCCGAGATCAGCCGCGAGGTGGGTGGCTACGTGCTGTCCCGCTACCACCACCTCAAGGTGGATGTGCATAATCCCGAGGTGCTGATTATGGTGGAGATCCGCGATTTCGGCGCCTATATCCACGCCCAACAGCTTCCCGGCGCCGGCGGTATGCCGGTGGGCACTGGCGGCAAGGCGGCGATTATGATCTCCGGCGGCATCGACAGCCCCGTGGCGGCCTATATGATGGCCAAGCGTGGCATCCAGCTCACCGGCATCCATTTCGCCTCGCCCCCCTATACCAGCGAGCGCGCTGAGCAAAAGGTGATCTCCCTGATGGAAAAGGTGGGCCGTTATGCAGGCAATATGAAACTGCATATCGTCCCCTTTACCCGCATACAGGAGGAGATCCAGAAGAACTGTCCCGAGGACTTCTTCACCCTCATTATGCGCCGTTTTATGATGCGTTTAGCTCAGCGTGTGGCGCGGGATAACGACTGCGGCGCCCTGATTACCGGCGAGAGTCTGGGTCAGGTTGCCAGCCAGACCATCCCTGCAATGGCGGTGGTGGACACCTTGGCTACCATGCCTGTGTTCCGCCCCCTCATCGGTATGGACAAGGAGGAGATCGTGGTAATTTCCCGTAAGATCGACACCTTTGAACTGTCCATCCAGCCTTATGAGGATTGCTGCACCGTATTCACCCCCCGCCATCCCTGCACCCGTCCCAAACTGCGGCAGGTGGAGGAGGCCGAGGCGGCTCTGGACGTGGACGCCTTGGTAGCGGAGGCCTTAGAGGGCATCCGCACCCTGCAGATCTGATTACCCAAGAATATCTATGAAAGGAGTGACCTCTATGACCCAAGTGTTGCGGGTATACGGCTTGTCCGAGAATGCCCTGCGGCATCGGCTGGCGGATCTGTGCGCCGCCCACGGGGTGGGGGTCACTCTGTCTGTTTCGGGCGACCACGCCACCGTCACCCTCACCACCCCCGATGAGGAGATGGAGGAGTGGGTGGCGGAGGCCACCCTGTGCCTCCGCGGCTACGTGTACAGTCATTCCGACGAGAGTCTTGCCGCCGCCGTGGTGGGTCTGCTGACCGCCCACGGTCTGACGGTAGCCACCGCCGAATCCTGCACAGGCGGCCTGATTGCCGCCGCCCTTACCGATGTAGCGGGTGCCTCCCGCGTGTTCGGCACCGGCGTGGTCAGCTATGCCAACGATTGTAAAGAAAAATTGCTGTCTGTTTCCCCCGACACCCTGTCCAACCACGGTGCGGTCAGCGCCGCGGTGGCGGGCCAGATGGCCCGCGGTGTGCGCCGGTCTGCCGACGCCGCCATCGGCGTATCCGTCACGGGCGAGGCAGGCCCCATCCCCTCAGAGGACCACCCCGTAGGCACGGTGTTTGTGGCTTTGGCGGATAAAAAACGCACCTGGGTGGAACAACTTCACCTGACGGGCGACCGCGCCGCCATCCGTGCCGCCGCCGCTGACCGCGTGCTGTGGCTGCTGTGGCGGTATCTTTCCGCCTATCCTGCCGTGATGGCGGGGGGCGAGAGTCACCGTGCGGCACAGAAACGGGAGATCCCCCGCACCAAGGGTGACGCTCACCCGCGGCTACTGTCCCGCATCCTCCCCTGGCGTGGGGATTCCCGCCGCCGCTGGCTGATTAAATGGACGGCTCTGTTGGCCGCACTGGCGGTGGTGTCCACCTGCCTGTGGGCGGCGTACAACTACTTGTGGGTACCGGACCGCAACCGCCAGTTGCAGGATAGCTTGGGCGATCTGTACTACGAGTCCACCGACCTGACCGACGGCGCCGCCGATTCTGCCTATCCCGAGGGGATGCTGGCGGTGTTCCGCGGCCTGTACGATATGAACGCCGACGTGGGCGGCTGGATTCACATCCCCGATACGGGGGTGGATTACCCTGTGATGCAGTATGCAGACGGCTACTACCGTAACCACAATTTCGATAAGGAATACTCTACCTACGGACAGCCCCATCTGGACGAGCATTTTTCTTTGGAGCATCCACAGCTACAGATTGTCCACGGACGCAATACAGGAGACGGTCAGATGTTCTCCGATTTGCTGAATTACCGCCGCGTGGCGTATTTGCGGGAGCACCCCGTTATCGAGATGGACACCCTGTACGGCACCGCCTGTTGGCAGATCTTTGCCGTGTGTGTGCGGGACAGCCGTGATGAGGACCGCTTCAATCTTCAGGATGAGCCGAAGGACTACGATGATTTTGTGGATATGCTTTTGCGCCGCTCCCTGTTCCTGTCGGATCTGACCGTGACGGGGGAGGACTCCCTCTTGTTGCTCACCACCAACGCCCAGCGGGAATACGGCTTTAACGGCGCCCAGTTGGTGATTGCGGCCCGCCGTGTTGAGGTTGCCGCCACCGAAACCACCTATCGGGTGAACAACCGTGCCGTGATGCCGTCGGTGCTCAGCGGCACCACCACCCGCACCACCCGTAGCACGACCACGACAACCGTGACCACTACCACCACCCTCCCCACCGATGTTGAGGATACCACCTCCGCTACCATAGGGGAGGATACCACCACAGCCACCCAGGAGTCCACCTCCGCCACCACAGGCGAGGACACCACCGCAACCACCACGGAGACCACCGTCCCCACGGCGGTTCCCGACGACGATACAAACGGAGAAGACGATGATTATATTGGGAATTGACCCCGGCTACGCCATTATCGGCTGGGGTGTCATCCGCTACGAGCGGGGCAGGTTTATACCGGTGGACTTTGGCGCCATCACCACCCCCGCGGGTATGCCCTTTAATCGGCGGTTAGAGATGATCTATGATGATCTGACAGACTTACTGGCCCGCCATACCCCCGACGCCGTAGCGGTGGAAAAACTGTATTTTCAGACCAATGCCAAGACCGCCATTGACGTGGCACAGGCCCGCGGTGTCACTATGTTGGCGTTGCAGAAATGCGGCGCCCCCGTGTTTGAGTACACCCCCCTACAGGTCAAGTCTGCCGTCACCGGCTTTGGACAAGCGCAGAAGCCCCAGGTGATGGAGATGACCAAGCGGCTGTTGCGGCTGAAAGCCGTGCCTAAGCCGGACGATACCGCCGACGCGCTGGCGATTGCCATCTGCCACGCCCAGTACGGCGGCACAACTCTGAAACAATCCTTGCTACGAGGTGACGTATAATGCTGTATAGTGTAAAAGGTGAGTTACTCCACGCCGAGCCTAAGATGGCGGTGGTGTGTTGCGGCGGCGTCGGTTTCCGCCTGCAGATTACCATGAATACTGCCCGCCAACTGCCCTCCATCGGCAGTGAGGCGATGTTGTACACCTATATGAACGTGCGTGAGGACGCTATTGAGCTGTTCGGCTTCGCCGACCAGCAGGAGCTGAACAGCTTTAAATTGCTGACCTCCATCTCCGGCGTGGGCCCCAAGGTGGGTCTGTCCATTTTGTCCGAGCTGACCCCGGAGCGGGTGGCTCTGGCGGTGGCGTCGGGGGACTATAAGTCGCTGACCAAGGCGGCAGGCGTGGGACCCAAACTGGCCCAGCGTATTGTATTGGAACTTAAGGATAAGGTGGGGGCCAACCTGTCGGGCGGCACCGCTATGGGCGGGGTGGAGCTCCCCGCCGCGGTGACGATGTCTGCCTCCTCCAACGCCACCCAGGCGGTGGAGGCGCTGACCGTGCTGGGCTTTACCGCTTCCGAGGCTACTGCCGCGGTGGGCAAGTTGGATAGCGCCCTGCCGGTGGAGACCCTCATCCGCGATGCACTGAAACTGTTGGCAAGGAGAGGTTAACCTATGTACGACCTCATTATCATCGGTGGCGGTGCCGCGGGCTTGGCCGCCGCCGTCTTTATCACCCGCCGTAAACCCGCCTGTCGGGTGCTGGTTTTGGAGAAGAATCCCCGTGTGGGCAAGAAACTTTTAGCCACCGGCAACGGCACCTGCAACCTAACCAATATCCACGCCGACGCCACTCGTTACCACGGTGCACCCGCTTTGGCTGAGATGGCACTGAAAGCGCTTACAATCCCGCAAACAATGGATTTCTTCACCTCCGTCGGAGTGGACTGTGTCACCCGTCCCGACGGCAAAGTGTACCCCGCTTCCGAGCAGGCGGGGGCGGTGTTGGATGCTCTGCGGCTCACCGCCGAGGCACAGGGTGTTACTGTTTTGTGCGAGAAGAAAGTGGAGGCTCTGAACAAGACAAAACAGGGCTGGTCGGTGTCCACCGACGACGAAACCTACGTGGCCCACTACGTGTTGGTGACGGTGGGCGGAGCGGCGGCACCCGCCTTGGGCGGCTCTGCCGATGGCTACCGTTTGCTCACCGACCACGGCTGCCGCAAGACCCCCCTATTCCCCTCCATCGTGCAGTTACGCACCGCCACCGACTTTGTGCGGTCGGTGAAGGGCATCCGCGTGGATGCCACCTTGCGTCTATGCTTAAATGGCAAGGAAGTTGCCAAACAGATGGGTGAGGTGCTGTTCACCGATTACGGTCTGTCCGGTCCCGCGGTGATGTACGCCTCCCGCCCCGCCGCCGATTGGGAGCGGCAGAAAAAGGGGGATTTCACCGCTCATTTGGATTTGCTTCCCGATTGGTCTTTGTCCGATCTCACGACCCGTGTGGCACAGCGTGCCCAATTACCGGGCCGCACCTTAGAGGATCTGCTCACCGGTCTTACCCATAAACGGGTGGGCCAGACCATACTGCGTGTAGCAGGGGTTTTACCGCTTACCCGCCCTGCAGATTCTCTTACTGAAAAAGAGGCAGTACGTACCGCCGCCACACTGAAGGATTGGGTTATTCCCGTTACAGGCACCCAGGGCTTCGGCGGCGCACAGGTCACCGCCGGCGGCATCGCCGCGGATGAGATCGACCCCGCCACCTTTGCCATCCGCCGTCTCCCCGGTGTGTATGCCGCAGGCGAAGTGCTGGATGTGGACGGCGATTGCGGCGGCTTTAACTTGCAGTTTGCTTGGTCCTCCGCCTACGCGGCGGCATCGGCGATTGCGAAACAACTGTGATTTAGTAGAACGGAGGTGCGGAATTGCAACCGTCATATTTGCTGTTTCTTGTTATCTTCATAATTCTGTATGTTGCGTTCCGCAACCGAAATGCGATAGTCGCAAGAAAGGTGATCCAAAACAAAAAATCGGAGGATAGAGCAGAAATGATTGAACTGGCAAAAAAATTTATCGAGAAAGAATGTCTCATCTACTCATTCGACGGCAACCATCAGTATCAGGGTGTCATTAAAGAAGTCAGCAACGGTGCTGTATTGGTTGAAAACGGCGGTTCTGTTGAGGCAATCAATTTGGATTATGTTATTCGCATTCGAGAGTTCCCCAAAAACAAAAAGGGAAAGAAAAAGTCTGTTGTACTGGATTAACAGGTTGTCAGTACTAAGAAAGCGAGGCGAGCGGCGTGTTACGCATATCCAACGTCAAATTACCCTTATCATATACCGAGAGCGATTGCAAAAAACGCGCCGCCAACCTATTGGGTGTCCCTGTATTGGAGTGTCGGTTGTTCCGCCGCTCGGTGGACGCCCGTAAGAAGGATAACGTCCACTTTATCGCCACCTTAGACGTGACGGTAGCGGATGAAACGGCGGCTTTGCGCCGCGCCAAGGGTGGCGTTACCCGTGTGGAAACCACCCCTTACGTGCTACCCGTTCCCGCGGCACAGCCTGACCTGCCCCCC
>JAZNUN010000097.1:0-42446 GCA_045592345.1 Acutalibacteraceae bacterium
CCCGACGCTGTATGGCGTCGGGCCTTGTGATTTTTAATACATCCCACCGTGTCGTAATGTCGTCGGATTAACCTGCTACTATGGTAAGCAGGTGGGTATCGCCCGTTTCTTTCCGGCTCCCTTCTTCCCGTCATTGCGGGGAGGTCTGCTCTCCGGAAACGGAGCAGGATTCCCTGATTTGAAATGTAGTAGGGTTAAGGATGACAGTCCGCGAGCACCGCAGGAATGAAGTCAGCTCAAGGGTTCTTCAACCTCGTTGATTTCGTAGTATTCCTCCAGACGCTCCTGGAAGGCATCGGCAATACTTTCAAACACCTCGTCGTCCTCGATGGGAACCAGCAGATCGTCTCCGTTATCGTTGACAACCTCCAGAATAACCAACTCACCGTCATCTTCCAGTGCCGCCTCGGCCTCGGTATAGATAGGCAGCAGAGCCACGTAGCGACCCTCGTCGGTTTCAATAGCGTCCAGCAGCTCAAACTGATGCTCGTTGCCCTCTTCATCCAGCACGGACACCAGGTTATTACCATAATTCTCAGACATATATGTACACTCCTTATTGCTCTTTTTTCTAATGATACCCCATATTTTCTTGTTCGTCAAGATGGTTTTTGTTACCTTGGTTGAGTACATTGCATACAATGATGATAGAGAAACGGATGGGGAGGGAGAAGTATGGCTAATTATTATATCCATGTAGGCTCTATTACCAATGCTATGCGGGGGCGACGTGTGTTAGAAGCGCAAGGGATACGTGCGTATCTTCAACGTACCACTCATCCGTCGGAGAACGACGGCTGCGGCTATCGTTTGTTGATTACAACTGATCCACAGCGAGCTGTGTCGTTACTAAAAAACAGTGGTGTACGGGTAACCCGTGTCAGCGAAACGATATAAGGAGGAGAAATATGTGATTTATTGGGACAATGCGGCCACAACGTGGCCAAAACCACCTTTTGTTCGCTCGTCAATCGGACAGGCTCTCCATCGGTTTGGTGCCAATCCCGGACGAGCAGGGCATAGAATGGCGATAAATACAGCTGAGATGGTATATAATTGCCGTCAGGATGTAGCGGATTTTTTTGGCCTCTCCGACCCATCCGGCGTAGTCTTTACTGCTAATTGTACTATGGCGCTAAATATGGTAATTCAGAGCGTGGTCGGAAAGAGTGGTCGGGTGCTTACGTCAGACCTTGAGCATAATGCTGTGGTACGACCGCTGGCGGCCTTGTCCGGCGATGCAAGGCGTTATGATGTGGCAGCATGGTCTCCTAATGCAGACCAAACAGTAGAAAACTTCCGTCGCGCCATTCGACCTGACACCAAATTGATACTTTGTACCCACGCATCAAACGTGTTTGGTTCCGTGCTTCCTATACGCAGATTAGCCCACCTTGCCCATCAGTATGGGTTGTTGTTTTGCGTTGATGCTGCTCAAACTGCCGGAGTATTGCCGATTAATATGGAAGCGGATGACCTTGACTTTCTGTGTGTTGCCCCGCATAAAGGGTTCTATGCTCCTGCAGGCACCGGTTTACTGTTGTGTCGACAAACAGATGCGTTGACCCCTTTTGTATACGGCGGAACAGGCAGTTACTCTCTTTCTTTAGACCAACCCTTTGATCTGCCGGACCGTCTGGAGAGTGGTACTTTGAATATGATAGGCATATGGGGCATAGGAGAAGGTGTGCGTTTTGTCAAGAGCAAGGGGCGCGAAGTGATTTATACGCATGAAATTCGTTGCTTACAACATTTGCACAAGAAATTGTCCGAAAATCCATTGGTACGGTTTTATACACCCTATCCTCAGATGGGAACCTCTTCCCCCGTCTTTTCTGTCAATGTGGGTAATTTGCCTTCTGAGGAAGTCGCGACACAATTAAATGAAAAAGGCATTGCGGTTCGTGCAGGCTTACATTGTGCTCCGTGGGCACACCGTCGCTTCGGCACGATAGAACAGGGTACCGTGCGGATGTCTCCCGGCGCTTTTTCCACCATTGAGGAGACAGAACAGATAGCGAAAGTTTTTTTGCAAATTGTAGAAAAATCGTTGCACAGTAAGAATTATATGTTATAATATATATGTGAATCTGTGTGCTAAAGCATGGAAATGAGAACGAACATCGGCTGTTGAGCCGATATAGGAGGGTAGGCAATGATTGCCTTGTTTGAACAACTATGGCGTAATATCGTCACCATCGTAAATAATTTCAACTGGCTATCAGATGCACTGGATATTGTCATTGTAGCCTTGTTTGTGTTTTTTGTCGTTCGTTTGGTGCGTGATTCTCGCGCTGAACAGTTTGTTCGCGCCATTATCCTATTGTTGGTACTGTATGGTTTAGCTTTCTTGTTAGAATTGACCACCGTACAGTTTATGTTGAAAGCAGTGTTTGATAATGGCTTGTTGTTGTTGATCGTTGTTTTCCAGCCTGAGGTTCGTCGAGCTTTGGAGCAGGCAGGACATTCCCGCGGAGGTTTTTCACGTCTTTTCACAGGGTTGGGTTCTGTTGACAATGCAGCGGTCATTGATCAATGGAATAAGGCTATTAGAGCCACCGCATCGGCACTGAAAGAATTACAGAAACAAAAGATGGGTGCATTGATCGTTATGGAACGCAACACTCGCTTGGGTGAGATCGTGCGTTCCGGCACCATTATGGAGGCGGATCCCTCCACCGCGCTGATTTCTGCTGTATTTTATAATAAGGCACCGCTGCACGACGGCGCTATGATTATCCGTGACGGTCGTATTTATGCGGCGGCATGCATATTGCCCTTGACGGAAAATACGCAGATCAGCCGCGAATTGGGCACCCGTCATCGTGCCGGTGTGGGTATGAGCGAGAACTCCGATGCTATTGTGGTAATTCTGTCTGAAGAAACCGGCATGATCTCGGTGGCCGAGGGTGGTGAGTTGCAACGCAATTTTACCCCTGAAACGTTAGTTAAGACACTGGAGGACCGTATCCTCTGGAATCAAGAGGGAGCAACTGCCAAGAAAAAACTGCGTTGGTTTGCTAAGAAAGGGGAGGAGAAAAAATGAAACGACGCATTTCATTGAACCGTATCCTCCACAATGATAAGTTGATGATGCTGCTCTCACTGGTGTTGGCGTTTTTCATTTGGCACTCGGTTGTATATGGCGCAGGAAACGAGATTGAAAAAGAAATTGCCGGTGTTCCCATTTCTATTACGCTGAACGATTATGCCAGCGAGACTCTGAAACTACGTGTGGTTGACGGCGCTGAGGCTACCGCTACAGTCCGCGTCAGCGGCGTGCGGTCCGTGATTGATTCACTTACTGCCAAGGATATTACTATCACGGCAGATACCGGAAATGTTATCAAAGAGGGCACGTATGTGTTGCAGTTGCGTGCCACTTCCGTTGGCGATTTTAAAATCACTAAGCTTGTCGGTCAAGACGGCACCACAGACACCACTACGATTACCTGTGATGTTTGGAGCGAGCAGAGCGTACCTCTGACAATTGAAATGCCTAATCTAAAGGTTAGTGACACCAAGATGTATCAGTTTGGAACACCTTCTGCCGGCGGTGCGGCGGTTTCCAATAACACGGTGGTGGTTACCGGCCCCCGCACCGACATTAATCGGATTGATCGTTTGGTGGCGAAAATCTCGGATGATGCCACTATTTCCGAAACCGGAGTTTTTTCTGCGGATCTGGTTGCCTACGATGAGCATAATCTGCCCATTACCACTGTTTCGGTGGTTAATGCCGAAGATGCCAAACTTAATGTCACCGTACCTGTGATGGTATATCACAAGGTGGATCTTACCCCTGTGGTTAATAATATTCCTGCTGGTTATGTCTCCACCAAAGACTTGGTCACCGTGACCCCTAATGAAATTGAACTTTGGAGTGTTCCCTCTGAACTGGATGAATACGTCAATCGCATCAAACAGCAATTAACGGTGGATTTCAACCAGTTAGAAAAGGGCGGCATGACCCGTGAAATGATTTTGAATTCCACTCAGGGCGTACGTTTGGTCAACGGTAACGAAACCATTAAGCTGAAGGTGAATATCTCCAACGTATCCACCCGTACCGTTGAGGTACCGCTATCTCAAGATAACATTCGCATTGAGAACTGTCCGGCGGGTCTGTCTGTATCTGTTGTACAGTTGCGGCTTCCGAACATCCGTATTTGCGGACCCTCCAACGTGGTCAATCGCATTAAGGCCGGTGACATTGTATTGGTCTTGGATATGACCGATAAAACTACAGTCGGTCAGCAGGTGATTAAAGCGAAACTATTATTACCTAAAGACACAGCTTGGGTATGCTATGGCAACACGGATGGTGTTGAGGTGCAGGTAGAGATTTCCGCACAATAATAACCAAGAAAAAGGGCGACAGCTATATCAGCTGTCGCCCTTTTTGATCAGTGTCAATACTTGTTGTCCGTTATCTGCCCACAATTCGTAGTCCCACATAGAAACATTGGTATTCGTTAAGTGTTCATTCACCATCGAGGTCATCAGTTTCTGATTTTTGAGAAACAGCACCCCGTTCTCGAACTTACCCGAAGTAAAGCGGAGTTGAATAACTGTATCTCCCATTGATATTCGATCGGCAATTTTTTGTGCGATAGTCTGTCGTTCATAGGTATCGATTACCATATTGTTTCGTGTGAAATAATTGTCTGTTGTAGCGGTGCATAGCGGATAATTGTCTGGGTTTTCAATGGTGCACGTTAGACCAATCATTTCCGTTGTCAGATTAAAAAATGTGTGTTGTTGGTTATTATCAGTATCGTTCCACGTGGGGTCCAGATGATAGTTTTTACCGTTGATAGTTACCAGATTCCACATATGGGACTCTTTGTTTTCTATGGCTGTTCCTGTAACCAATGTTGTTGGTATATCGGATTTTTGCAGAAGCAACTGCATAGCCTTGGCATAACCTTCGCAGACGGCTTTTCCTTCTACCAGTGCACCATAGGCGGAGTAAGCGTTGGGTGAAACAATGGTATCCAGTTCTGCAGCGGCCGTATCATAGGTGCACCGCGCCGCTAATTGATCATGCAGATATTTTTCTATCTCGTAATCGTCTTCGCTAATGGGGCTGTCTGCCAAGATCGTATTCAGTACCGTCTGGAGTTGTGATTGCGCCAGCTCACGTTGCTCAGCAGAATATAGGTATTGGAGGATCAGTGCACTATATTTGGTTTTGCCGTCCGGGGTGGGTTCTCCCTCCATACTATATGTGCGGTCTAAATAGAAAAAATGGGGATTATCAGCAAAAAAAGCCTCGTATACCTGCGTGATCTCCTCTTTGCTCAGTGATGAATCGGGAACGTAGACGCGTACGCCGTATTGTTGGATGATTTGGTTGTCTTCACCTGTATAGGTAATATAACTTTCTGTAGCGGAGGTGTCTGACACAGCTGTATACAGACTTCCGTAAAAGTGTTTTTCCTCAGCAGACAGTTGCTGATATTTCCAGCGGTTGTCGTATTCTGACCGGTATTTATCCGCACTGTAGACATCTTCTGCAATATAGGATGATAGAATTGACAGAGGTTGACAGCCGCACAGTAGTAGGACCAGTAAAGCCAGTATTGCGGCGGTGATACGGTTTTTCACAGGCGGCTCCTTTCTTTACGGAAATAGAATAGATTGCTCCTTCATAGCGGCAATATTTGGCACGAATCGTCCGTCACGATTCTCTCCGGGCAGGGTAACTATACGACACACCCTTCCGGTATTATGCTCGGAAAGGTGAGATAATACGCGGCGGAAACTATTGTAGTTGTCAATACGCAGATCAGTCTGAGCCGTATCGGCCAATGCGGCAAAATAGCCGTCCAGCCGCTGTTCCGGCACAAGATATTGATTCAGTACCGCGGCAACTATCTGCGCCGAAACGGCCTGCGTCAGCGAGGTATCCTTCCAAGCGGTGAAACGCAGTACTGCGGCCGCTTGGATGCCGGTTAGTTTTTGCTCTCCTGCCGACAGCCGTACGGTTATTCCGTTTTCATCTGCATATGCGATGGGTTCCGGCAGGTTGAATAGAATGCCGCCATCCAATTCATTCAGGAAGTTTTGCGCTCCGTCGGCAGACCAGGTGATATAGTGTGCTATCGGTAGTTCCAATGCGGAGGATAAGGTTTGCGTAACTTTTAGAGAGCCGTGTTTGGCCAGAATAGTGGACAGAGTGTTGCCGTCTTCATCCATTATGTTGGAGGGGATGTTTGCTATATTAATGGACAATCCGGCAGGATCGGTTTGGACCAGCACAAAACGGGGCGCATTCTCCATATCAAAGATGATTAAACTACTGTCTACCGTCGTAAGTGGATCTTCGTACTGTGAGGTATCATCGGTACTTTCGGTAGGAGTAGTTGGTGTGCTTTGGTGGAAACGGATCACTATCCATGCCACCATAGCAGCGATGGCTAATAAGAGCAACAGGGAAGCAAGAATAAAGGAGACAACGCGTCTGCCCGATATCTTCTTCGATTGTCCGTAGTTAAGAGGCATACGATGCATCTCCTTTCTCTAATCGTTGGAATTACTGGGTTTCTTCTCCGTGAAGTGTATCGCCTTTACAGGCGGAAATTCGTGCAGAAACGACTGTTCCTGCAGGTTTGTCGGTGCGTACAAATACTTTTACGTAGGTATCGGTATGTCCGTCGACGGTGCCGTCGGGATAGGGGGTTTCCAACAGCACGTCTACGATTTTATCCACATACGTTGCGGCGTATTCTTGGGCCGTCTTCTGGCAGGCGGCAATCATTTTTTTGCTACGCTCGTTTTTGTCGATTATATCCACTTGGTTGGGCAGTCGGTCCGCTTTCGTACCGGGGCGACGTGAGTAGGCAAATACGTGGACGCGGGAAAAACCGATACTTTCCACAAATTGTTGAGACTCCTCGAATTCCTGGTGGGTTTCCCCGGGAAAACCCACCATTACATCGGTGGTTAGGGCACAGTGGGGGAAATGCTCGCGTAAACGGCGACACAGGTCTGCATATTCTGCGGTGGTGTAGTGGCGGTTCATCCGTTTCAGTGTAGCATCGCATCCGCTTTGCAGCGCCAAATGGAACTGAGGGCAAAGTTTGGGCTGTGCTTTCATCCGTGCAATGGTTTCATCGGTGATGAAATCCGGTTCCAGTGATCCCAATCGTACCCGCTCCAGTCCTTCTACCGCACATGCGGCCTCTACCGCGTCTGCGATGGTTAGGCCGTTATCCTGTCCATAAGCGGTGAGATTGATGCCCACCAGTACAGCCTCTTTGTAGCCATTTTTCACTAACCGCTCCAGCTCGGCGCGTATATCGTGGGGGTCGCGGGAGCGTACCCGTCCGCGGGCGTAGGGAATGATACAATAGGAGCAGAAACGATTGCAACCGTCTTGGATTTTGATAAAGGCACGGGTGCGACCCTGGAACGCATCAATATCTAATGGCTCATATGTGTTGCTGTGGGGAGGTACGGACACAATGCGTTCCCGTTTAGCGAAGAATTCTTTCAATTTAGGCAAGATCTCTCGTCTCACAGCATTTCCAAGTACGATATCCGCTTCGGTCATAGTCGATTGATCGGGATATGCCTGAGGGGTGCAACCGGTCAGCACCAAGGCTGCATTTGGCGGCAGCAGTCTCCGAAAACGGCGTAATAACTGTCGCAGTTTGCGGTCACTTTCCCCTGTGACAGTACAGGAGTTGATAACCAAGGCGTCACATACCGTATCATCGGTGGAGAACTCGTACGTCTCGTATCCGGCTTCTTCCAATATGCGCCGCATGGCCTGTGTTTCATATTGATTGACTTTGCATCCCATTGTATGAAAAGCTATTCGCATAAGATTACCTCGTCATTGAGTACTTACCCTCAATTATAGCTTCACCTGCATCAAATTGCAATCAAATACTCGTAATTTTGATTTTTTTAGATAAAATATTGTTTTCTGTTGCATTTTTACACGTCGATATGGTATTATGTTATGAACGATTTACGCACTTTTATTTTTGGAAAGAGTTGAATGATTTGTTTACGATTCTTCAAAAAGAGAATGTGAATACATCCGTGGTTCGTATGGTTATTGATGCCCCTTTGGTGGCTGCTAAGGCCCAGCCGGGTCAGTTTGTCATTCTCCGCGTGGATGAGGATGGAGAGCGCATCCCTTTGACGGTTGCCGATTATGATCGTACTGCCGGAACGGTAACAATTATTTTCCAAACCGTTGGCGCTACGACTTTGGCTTTAAGTCAGCTGCAAGAGGGCGACCGGCTCTGTGATTTTGTAGGACCCTTAGGTCGTCCTACCGATACTGCAGGTCTGAAAAAGGTTGCCGTGATCGCCGGCGGCGTGGGCTGCGCCATCGCCTTGCCTGTGGCCAAAAAACTGTTTCAACAGGGGACTACAGTGCACAGCATCTGTGGATTCAGAAATAAAGATATTGCCATTTTGCAGGACGAATTTGCCTCTGTCAGTCATCGTTTGATTACGATGACCGATGACGGTTCACAAGGCGAAAAAGGCTTGGTTACCGATGCATTGCGTCGCTTAATTGATTCCGGCAAAACCTATGATGAGGTCATTGCCATCGGACCCTTGCCGATGATGAAGTTTGTCAGCCTGCTAACAAAAGAGTATGGCATCAAAACTATTGTGAGTATGAACCCCATTATGATCGACGGCACCGGTATGTGCGGCGGTTGCCGCCTGTCTGTGGGTGGAGAGATGAAGTTTGCCTGCGTGGATGGCCCCGAGTTCGATGGTCATCAAGTGGATTTTGACGAGGTAATACAACGTAGCCGCTTGTATCAGGATCAGGAGCGACACGCATACGAGAAAACTTGCCATCTCTTGCAAAAGGAGGTGCTCTGATGCCGAATTCTTCTTTGACAAAAACCCCGATGCCGCTCCGCTCTGCTGCTGAGCGCCGCCGTGATTTTGCAGAGGTGGCTATGGGCTATACTCCCGAGCAAGCAGTTCAAGAAGCGGGACGCTGTCTGCAATGCAAACACAAGCCTTGCACCAACGGATGTCCGGTACAGGTGGATATTCCTGCTTTTATTCGTTTGGTCGCTCAGGGCGATTTTTCCGCCGCTTACGATGTGATTTCTCAGTCCAGTTCTCTGCCTGCTGTGTGCGGTCGCGTTTGTCCGCAGGAAAATCAGTGCGAGAAACACTGTGTCCGCGGAATTAAGGGCGAACCTGTAGCGATAGGTCGATTGGAACGCTTTGTGGCTGATTGGCATAACAGCCACGCTACGGATGCGGTTACTCTGTCCGAGCGAAACGGTCACCGAGTAGCGGTGGTCGGCTCCGGCCCTGCCGGTTTGGCCTGCGCGGGAGACTTGCTAAAAAAAGGTTATGATGTCACTTTGTTCGAGGCACTGCACACCCCCGGTGGTGTGTTGGTATACGGTATACCCGAGTTTCGCTTGCCCAAAGCCATTGTGCAGCAGGAGATTGCTCTTTTGCAAAAGCAAGGACTTCATGTGATGACCAATATGGTCATCGGCAAAATTTTGTCTGTGGACGAATTGTTGGATGAGCAGGGCTACGACGCCGTGTTTATTGGCACCGGTGCGGGTTTGCCGCGGTTTATGAACATACCGGGTGAGAATTTGGGCGGTGTCTATTCCGCTAACGAATTTCTGACTCGTGTTAATCTAATGAAGGCTTATCAGCCTGGCAGTGGAACCCCGATCCACCGCGGTAAACGTGTAGCAGTGGTGGGTGGTGGTAATGTGGCGATGGATGCTGCACGCTGTGCATTGCGTCTTGGCGCAGAGGAGGTAACGGTGGTGTATCGCCGTTCTGCTGACGAACTTCCCGCTCGCGCTGAGGAGGTAGAACACGCATCCGAGGAGGGCATCCGTTTTGCTTTCCTTACCAATCCCGTGGCTGTTTTAGGCGATGATAATAACCGTGTATGCGGCCTGCGCTGCGTTGAAATGGAGTTGGGTGAGCCGGATGCATCAGGACGCCGTCGTCCTGTAGAAAAAACGGACAGCGCATTTGTTATCGATGCCGACACGGTGATTATGGCTATCGGCACCTCGCCGAATCCGTTGATTACAGCTACCACCGACGGCTTGGAAGCTCAACACTGGGGTGGCATTGTGGCTGATGAAAATGGCGTCACGTCCCGTCCCGGTGTGTTTGCCGGCGGCGATGCGGTTACAGGTGCCGCCACGGTGATTTTGGCTATGGGCGCGGGTAAAAAAGCCGCCGCTGCCATCCATGATTATATTCAATCCAAATAACGACCCTAAAAGCACAAAAGTCGCAGACTTTTGTGCTTTTTCTTATGCCAAACACTTGAAAAACACCATATATTGTTGTATAATTGTACCAATGCGGGTCTTCGTATACTTTTTACCCCTGTTCGTATACTATGTCGGGGTGATAGTATGAAAAAAGAATTGAGCAATGATTCTGAAGAGAATCAGTCGAAATCCGACCTAAGTCGTAGTCTGGATATGGTTGAGGATGTGGGTTCTGTTACGACAAATGACGGTCATCATCGTATCCACTGTATGACCATCGTGGGCCAGATTGAAGGACATTATGTTCTCTCGCCTGAGACCAAATCAACCAAATACGAGCATATGATTCCGCAATTGGTTGCTGTAGACGAAAGTACCGAGATTGATGGCCTTTTATTGTTGCTAAATACGGTCGGTGGCGACATTGAGGCAGGTCTTGCATTGGCAGAACTGATCTCCGGGATGAAAAAGCCGACGGTTTCTCTGGTACTGGGTGGAGGTCATTCCATCGGTGTTCCGCTGGCGGTGGCGGCTGACGTTTCTTTTATTGTTCCGTCGGCTACGATGACCATCCATCCTGTGCGGATCAACGGTTTGGTTTTGGGCGTTCCTCAGGCTTTTGTTCACTTCCAACGTATGCAGGAGAGAATTACAGATTTCGTGTGTCGCCATTCCAAAATGGAGCCGGCCCGCTTCTCGCGACTGTGTATGAATACGGGTGAATTGGCCACCGATGTGGGCACGGTGCTGGACGGTGCCGAGGCGGTGGAAGAGGGCCTGATTGACCGATTGGGCACCCTTCGCGATGCATTGAACGCACTGTATGATATGATTGATCGATCCCTTAACTGCCCATAACGGGCGTACATAGTGAATAACAACGGTATGATACGGAGGATTATATAATGGCAACGAAGAAGAAAAGCACACGTAAAAAGTCCGGCGGTAAGCAGACGGCGGCACAGGCCAGTGCCCGACGGCAGATTAATGCAGTTATTTCGCTGGCGGTGGCAGTATTGGCTTTTTGTTTTGCCGTGATCGAGGGTGAAAACGTCTGGACTTGGATACATAATGTGCTGCTTGGTCTGTTCAGTTTCAGTGCCTACGTTTTGCCGGCCCTGCTGGCGTTTGTGTCTGTTATGTTGGCGCTGGATAAGGATACGGCAGGGCTGACGACCCGTGTGTGGCAGTGCGCTACCTTTGCGGTTATGCTCAATAGCACTGTTTATACGTTTATGGTTGATTCCGCTGACTGTGGATACTGGTCTGCTATTGCCACTTGCTATAAGGACGGCATCCGCTACCACGGTAGCGGAGTTGTGGGTGCATTGCTGGGCTGGCCTTTTGAGCGTTTGTTCGGTGATACTGGCGCTAAGATTATTTTAATACTGTTGACTGTTGTGTTCCTGATGTTGGTCACAGGTACCACCATTCTGGCGGTGCTTCGCGCGGTGCGCAAACCTGTGGAAAAGACCAAGGAGACCATCGAAACAGCTATCAATCATACCGCCGAGCGTATGCAGGCGAGTCGTGAGCGCACTGCATCTATTGATATCGATTTGGGGGAGGGGTATGCCGGTAAACGTCGCACGCGCAAACCTAAGATTGAGATTGAAGAGGAGCCCACCATCATTCCTGCGGCTATTCCGTCTGCCGATACGTCGGTGCAGGATGAAAAATTGGAGGCTATGCAACAGGCGGGTGCTGCATTGCACGACACACCTGTGCTTTCCGATGCCAAGGATGACTCTGAGGACGATACGCCTATGATGTCTGCCGAGGAGGCTCAGAAAGAGCTGCAGGAGGACTTGAAAGCAGGGGAGGAAGCGGAGCAGGAGGTCGTTTATCGCTATCCTCCGCTGTCGTTGCTGGACGGTGGTTCCGCTGCTGAAAATGCCCGTATTCAAGAGGGTGATCGTGCGGCGGTGGGCAATCTGTTGGTAAACACTCTCAAGGACTTTGGTATCAGCACCGAATTGGGCGATGTCACCTGTGGTCCTTCTGTTACTCGTTATGAATTAGTTCCCTCTGCAGGTGTCAAAATCAGCCGCATCACCGGTTTGTCTGATGACATTGCTCTGCGTCTGGCTACCACCGGCGTCCGTATTGAGGCGCCCATCCCTAATAAAGCCGCAGTGGGCATTGAGGTGCCTAACAAGGCGCGTCGCACCGTGCGTCTGCGTTCTCTGCTGGATACGGCGGAGTACCGCACTGCCAAGGGTCGCTTAACGGTGGCTTTGGGTCAGGATATTGAGGGCCGCACTGTGTTGACTGATTTGGCGAAGATGCCCCACTTGCTGATTGCAGGTACCACCGGCTCGGGTAAGTCTGTTTGTACCAACTCTATGATCCAGTCGGTGCTGTTCCGTTCTCGCCCCGATGAGGTCAAGATGATCTTGATCGACCCCAAGAAGGTTGAGTTTGGCGTGTATAACGGTATTCCGCACCTGCTGATTCCCGTAGTTACCGATCCCCGCAAGGCTTCGGCCGCTCTGAGCTGGGCAGTCAATGAGATGCTGAAACGTTATCAAATGTTTGCCGAGAGCAAGGCCCGCGACATTGGCGATTACAACGAACTGGCTCGTAAAGAGGGCAAATTCCCGCCCCTGCCGCTCATCTTGATTGTGATTGACGAGCTGGCTGACTTGATGATGGCCGCGGGTAATGAGGTTGAGGATTCTATTTGCCGCTTGGCACAGATGGCTCGTGCCGCCGGTATGCATATGGTGATTGCTACCCAGCGTCCCTCTGTTGATGTTATCACCGGCTTGATTAAGGGCAATATCCCCAGTCGATTGGCGTTGACTGTTGCCAGCGGTGTGGATAGCCGTACCATTTTGGATAGTGTCGGTGCTGAAAAGTTGTTGGGTAACGGCGATATGCTGTTTATGCCTTTGGGTCAGTCCAAACCCTTGCGTGTGCAGGGATGCTATGTCACTAACCAAGAGGTGGAACGGGTCGTGGAATTCCTCAAGGACAGCGACAAACCTCAGGAATATGATCAACAGGTCATTGATGAGATTGAAAAGCAGGCTGCCGCCGGCAGCAAGGGCGGTCGCGACGATGGAGAAGACAATGACGAAACCGACGAGGCTTTGCCCCAGGCTATCGAGATTGCCGTTGAGGCAGGTAGTATTTCCACCTCTATGCTACAGCGCAAGATGCGGTTTGGCTATGCCCGTGCGGGTCGCATTATTGATCAGATGGAGCAGCGCGGTATTGTTGGCCCCAGTGAGGGCAGTAAACCGCGTAAGGTGCTCATTACCCGTCAGCAGTGGATCGAGATGAATATGAATAATGAGAGTGAATAATCGTAGGATTTGATAGCTATGAAGAGCACGTATACTCCCGAACAGAAAAAGTGGATACGCATCGTTGCTGCAGTTGTTGTGGCTGTTTTCCTGTTGGTTGAATTGGTGGGGATGATTCCCGGAATCCCATTCAACGGATGGGAGGATATCGGTATTGCTATGGGCTTTCTTCCGTCTCCGGTGATACCGGAGGGGGAGATGGAGGTCCATTTCCTGGATGTGGGAAATGCAGATTGCATCTTAGTGCGTCAAGGTGATAAGAATTTGTTGATCGATGCTGCTGATAGAGAAGATCAGGACGAGATTATCGGTTACTTAACGCAGCAGGGTGTCAGCAAACTGGATTTTGTGATCGCTACTCACCCTCACGCCGACCATATCGGTTCTATGTCTGCTATTCTGAATAATTTCCCAGTAGAGCGATTTGTGATGTCCTTTGTCACCGATGAGGCGACTCCCACCACTAAAGTGTATATGGATATGCTAAAAGCACTGGACGAACATTCGGTGACGGTGGATGAGGCAGAACCCGGCACGATTTATGAGTTGGGTACTGCTCGCTTACAGATTTTAGCCCCCTTTGAGGCGTCTGACGATCCCAATGATGTTTCGGTTGTGTGTCGACTCACCTTCGGTGAACGTGCTTTTATGTTCACGGGTGACACGGGTACGGGCGTTGAGAAGCAAATGCTGGATAGTCCTTACACACTACGCTCGGACGTGCTGAAACTCAGCCATCACGGTAGCATTACCGGTAACTCGGAACGTTTTTTGTACGAGGTCATGCCCCAATATGCTGTTATCACGTGCGGTATAGACAACAGCTACGGCCACCCGCATCAAGAGATAGTAGACCGCTTGAAACGCCGTGAGATTCAAGCTTTGCGTTCCGATATTCACGGTGTGATCATCTTTACAACCGATGGTACCGAATTGACCGTGACCACCCAAAAGGAGTGATGCTATGTTTGAAATTCGTACATACAGTGTGGATCGCATTGAGGGTGAGGTAGCCGTTTTGGTTGACGATGACGGACGTAGTGTACCTATTCCTGTTTCACAACTTCCCGCATCCGTCTGTTCCGGCGATGTCTTGCACTGTCGAGACGGCGTCTATGAATTAGACCGTTTCGAAACGGGTGCCCGTCGCTCTCTTGTATTATCTCTGCAGGATAAAATTCGTAAGAAAAAACGATAATTCATGAACGGAGTCGCCGATACGGTGACTCCGTTCGCTTATAGTTTATTCTTAATATATAAATCATTACTTAAAACTTGACTTTATAGGGTATTAGTGTTAAAATGAAGAATAAAGCATAATAGGTAAGTAGTGCCCGAAATCGGCGCTCAACAGGAGGATTTTATGGTACGCAGTATGACTGGTTACGGCCGTAGTCAAGATACACTCAACGGCTATTCTATAGTCGTTGAAATCAAATCGGTTAATCACCGTTTCTTTGAATACTCTTCCCGCATCCCTCGCGGCTACGGGTTTCTGGACGATAAGATAAAACTGTATCTTCAGCAGCGCATTAGCCGCGGTAAGGTGGACGTGTTTCTTCAGATCCACGCAGTAGAAACTGCCGGCAGCGAGGTGGTTGTAGACCACGGCCTGGCTGAGGGTTACCTGAACGCCCTGAAAGCTTTGTCAGAGCGCTATGACCTACGGGATGATGTATCCGCCACTGTCCTATCCCGTTACCCTGATGTATTGACTGTGCGCCAGGCTGAGGTTGATGAGGATGTAGTTTGGTCCTCTGTACAACCCGTTCTTGATGCGGCACTGACCCGCTTCGTAGAGATGCGCCTGATTGAGGGTGCCCGTATGCGGGAGGATGTACTATCCCGTGCCGCCGTCATTCGTGAAGCGGTGGCTGTGGTAGAGAAACATTCCCCCGAAACGGTACGCGCCCATATGGAGAAGGTGGAAACCCGCATTCGTGAGTTGTTGGATGGTGTACCTGTAGACGAGGCGCGTCTGTTAAATGAGGCCGCCATTTTCGCAGATAAGGTTGCTGTGGCCGAGGAAACGGTGCGCCTGAACAGCCATTTGGATCAGCTGGAACAGTTACTGAACAGTGATGAGGCTGTGGGCCGTAAGCTGGACTTCCTCGTGCAGGAAATCAATCGCGAAACCAATACCATCGGATCTAAGTGCAGTGACCTGAACTTAACCCGCATAGTGGTTGATATCAAGGCTGAGATTGAGAAGATTCGTGAGCAGATTCAAAACATCGAATAATTCTACTGGAGGCGACTACCATGAAGTTGATTAGCATAGGCTTTGGTAATATGATTGCCGCCGACCGAATGATTGCTATCGTCGGCCCTGAATCCGCCCCTATTAAGCGCATCATTCAGGATGCTAAAGAGCGCGGCACACTTATTGATGCCACCTATGGTCGCCGCACACGTGCCGTTCTGGTGATGGACAGCGACCACGTGATTTTGTCGGCGGTTCAACCCGAGACAGTGGCTAACCGTATGCCGGGAGTACAGGAGGATGCAGATGAACAAGAATAAAAGAGGTCTGTTGGTTATTTTTTCCGGTCCTTCCGGTTCTGGTAAGGGCACAATTATGAAATCTCTGTTAGCGCAGCGTGAGGATACGGTTCTGTCCGTGTCTATGACCACCCGTGCGCCCCGTCCCGGTGAGATTGACGGTTATCATTACCACTTCGTCACCCGTGAGGTTTTTGAACAGACCATTGCAGAGGATGGATTTCTGGAATATGCCGAATATAACGGCAATTACTACGGAACGCCTGAAACGCCTATCCGCCGTCTGCTTAATGAGGGGAAAAACGTGATGCTGGAGATTGAGGTGCAGGGTGCCGAAAAGGTAATGGACCACCGTTCAGACGTGGTTTCCATTTTTATCACAACCCCTTCGTATGAGGAGTTGGAGCGCCGTCTGCGCGGTCGTGGCACCGAGACAGAAGAGGCGATCCGCGGGCGGATGAAGACGTCTCAGTATGAGTTGAGCCGTGCCTTCCGCTACCAGTACATAGTGCTTAACGATGAGGTGGAGAAAGCGGTTTCCCGCATCAACACCATCATCGATGCAGAATCCATGCGGTACTCCCGTATGGAGAATACAATTATGGAGGTATTGAACGATGTTAGCACCCAAGGATATTGAAGAGTTACAGGGCAAGAACAGCCGTTACGCCGTGGTTGTCGGCGTGGCCAAGCGTGCCCGTCAGATTGCCGATGAGGCAGAGGAGAACAAAGAGATTCTGATCGAGAAGACAGTCAGCTTGGCAATCAAGGATTTCAAGGCAGGGGATTGCACCCTAATCGCGTCCAATCTGGAGGATTAATTCACTAACCGATACCGTGAGGGAGGGAACAGGATGTCTGCTACAACCGTAGTGCGTATAGCTGTGGATCAGGCTGCCTTTTCCTTCGATAAACTGTACTCCTATCGGTGGCCCGCCGATTTTGGTGAGCCGCAGATCGGTGTGCGTGTGCTGGTGCCCTTCGGCGGTGGCAACCGAACCAGACAAGGGTTGGTGATGGATTGTGTCACCCATGAGGATACCGCAGGGCTGAAGGCGGTGGCGTCCGTAATGGATGCACAGCCGTTGTTGTCGCCCGAGATGGTTTCCCTGGCGCGGTTTATGCAGGAGCGCACGTTCTGTACCCTGTTTGATGCCGTACGGGCTATGTTGCCCACCGGCCTGTATATGCAGGTTAAGACGGTTCTGCGTCCTGCCGTAGACATTCCGCCGTCGTTGTTGGATACCCTCACCCCCAATGAACGTCAATTGTTGACATTTGTTTCCAAGTGTCCCGGCGGCGCGGATAAGGATAGTCTGTTGCGTCGCTTGGGTATGGAGGAGGATGCCCCCGCATTGTCTCATCTGTTGCAATTGGGCATTTTGGTCGGGGCTGAGGAGGGCTTTCGTCACACAGGCGATGCTACCATCCGCACCGTGCGTCTGCTGCCGCAGGATCCCGAGAAGACACCCCCAAAACTAACCGATAAGCAGCAATCCGTACTGTCATTGTTGGAGGATGTGGGTGCTGCCTCGGTTAAAGAGGTGTGCTATTTTTCTGGCGTTACTCCGGCTGTGGTTACTGCTTTGGCTCGTAAAGGCTTGGTTGAACTATATGACGCGGAAGTACTGCGTACTCCCTATAATGCTGTTGATGCGGAGCCGACCATTGTTTCCCGTCAGCTTAACGCTGAGCAGGAGGCGGCCTATGACCGCCTTGCATCTTTGTATGCGGCTGATGAGCCTGCGGCGGCACTGCTATATGGTGTCACCGGCAGCGGAAAGACCGCCGTGTATATGAATCTGATTGACCGGGTGTTAGCGGATGGCCGTCAGGTCATTGTGCTGGTGCCGGAGATTTCCCTAACCCCCCAGATGATGGATCTGTTTCTGCAGAAGTACGGGCGCCGTGTGGCGGTGCTGCATAGCGGTCTGGCCATTGGCGAGCGTATGGATGAGTGGAAACGTATCAAGAGGGGAGAGGCGCGCATTGTGGTGGGCACCCGTTCTGCGGTGTTTGCCCCCTGTACCGATTTGGGCCTCATTGTGATGGACGAGGAGCAGGAGCACACCTATAAATCCGAGTCCAACCCTCGTTATCACGCACGGGATATTGCCCGCTTTCGTTGCGCTCATCATAAGTCGCTGTTGTTACTCACCTCTGCAACACCTTCTGTGGAGAGCTACCACGCCGCACAAAACGGACGATATACGCTGGTTGAACTGACCCACCGCTATGGCGATGTGCAGTTACCCCGTGTTGAAGTAGTAGATCTGCGTATCGAAGGGGCTGGAGATTCCTTCTTGAGCCCCACTTTATTGGACCGTATGCAGACCTGTCTGGCGGAGGAGAAGCAGATTATCTTGCTTCTTAACCGCCGTGGATTTCACACCCATGTTTCTTGTCGCAGTTGCGGACAGGTGTTATCCTGTCCCTCCTGCAGTATTTCGTTAACCTATCATCGTGCCAATGACCGTTTGATGTGTCATTATTGCGGTCATAGTCAGCGCCTTCCTTCGCGTTGTCCTACCTGTGATTCTGCTAAACTGTGCTATAGCGGTTTGGGCACTCAGCGGATTGAGGATGAATTGGCAGAGTTGTTCCCCGACGTACCTGTGTTACGTATGGATGCTGACACTACCATGTCCCGCACCGCTCACGAGGAAAAGTTTAAAGCCTTTGCCGCCGGCGAGTATCGTATTATGATCGGCACACAGATGGTAGCTAAGGGACTGGATTTCCCTCAGGTTGGATTGGTGGGCGTCTTGACTGCCGACCAGTCGCTATACAGTGACGATTATCGTAGTTATGAAACGACGTTTTCTCTGTTGACCCAGGTGATTGGCCGTGCCGGTCGCCGTGCCGAGCAGGGGCTGGCGGTGGTACAGACGTATACCCCCGATAACCCCGTGATAGAACTGGCTGCCCAGCAGAATTACACCGATTTTTTTGCGTTGGAGAATGTGGCGCGCAAGACGATGCACTATCCTCCCTATGCGGATCTGTTCCTGTTTGGTTTTACAGGCCTGCAGGAGCAAAGAGTGCGTCAGGCGGCGTCCCGTATGCTTCAACTGCTGCATACCGCTGCCACCGGCGAGTTCGCCGGGGTTCCCGTTATCGCACTGGATCCGACTCCCGCATCGGTTGTACGGGTGGCAGGAAAATACCGCTATAAAATGTTGATTAAAACACGTAATACCAAACGGGCGCGGGATATGGTACGCCATCTGTTGCATACTATACATAACGACCCCGTGTCCCGCGGTGTCAGCGTTTACGTTGATATCAATCCGGCATCTATGCTGTGATGCCGCTTACATAGAAAGGAGTCTGAATATGGCAATTCGGACCATTTTAACAGATGAAGAGCCGATTCTGCATAAAGTATGCAAACCGGTGGAAAAATTCGATCAGCGGCTATGGCAGCTGCTGGACGATATGGCTGACACCTTGGCAAAAGCCAATGGCGTTGGCTTGGCAGCCCCTCAGGTGGGTGTACAGCGCCGCTTATTCATTATGGATGCGGGTGATGGTCTGAAGGAGTGCATCAACCCCACTATTTTGGAACGCCGCGGTGAGCAGGAATGCGTAGAGGGCTGTCTGTCCAGCCCCGGCCAGTATGGGATGATTCATCGTCCTGCGGTGGTGAAATTTCAGGCGCAAAATCGCCACGGTAAGTTTTTCATCATTACCGTAGAGGGCCTGGCGGCCCAGTGCGTGGATCACGAATGTGACCACCTAGACGGCGTTTTGTTTAAGTCTAAGGTTGATCGGATGTTGGCCCCCGACGAATTGGAGTAATGCTATGAAGCTGATTTTTATGGGCACACCCGATTTTGCCGTTCCCAGCTTAGAGCGCTTGTTAGCGGATGGTCATACGGTATCCTTGGTTGTCACACAGCCGGATAAACCTGTAGGTCGTAAACAGATTCTAACCCCTCCCGCCGTTAAGGTGTGTGCTGAGTCTCACGGCCTGACCGTCTACCAGCCTTCTTCTATGCGCACACAAGAGGCCTTTGACCGTCTCGCACAGGAGGAGGCAGACGCCATAATCGTGGTTGCTTACGGAAAGATTCTGCCGAAGCAGATTTTGGATATGACCCCCGGCGGGTGTATCAATGTCCACGGTTCTCTATTGCCTCGTTATCGCGGCGCGGCCCCTGTTCAATGGGCGGTCATTAACGGCGACGCCGAGGCGGGTGTCACTACTATGCTGTTGGATGAGGGTGTTGATACAGGCGCTATGCTGTTGACTCACAGCCGCCCGCTGGATGATAGCATCACCGGTGGCGAGTTGTTTGATCTTCTGGCGGCGGACGGTGCAGAGCTACTCAGCCGTACTCTGACCGCGTTACAGGCGGGAACATTGGTTCCTACGCCACAGCCGGAAGAGGGTGCGTGCTACGCCTCAATGTTGGATAAGAGTATGTGTCCACTGGATTGGAATAAGCCTGCTCAAGTATTGCATAACCAGGTACGTGGTATGAACCCTTGGCCTGTGGCTACCTGCCGCTTGGACGGTAAAGTGACCAAGGTGTTTGTCACCCGTGTCGGAGAGCATACCGATGCCGTTCCCGGTACAGTGGTGGCGGCAAAACCCTTTACCATTGCCTGTGGCAATGGTATGACGTTGATTGTTGATGAACTCCAGGCAGAGGGGTCCCGTCGTATGGCGGCATCCGATTATCTGTGTGGACACCCTGTGGCAGTAGGTACTGTCTTAGCATAAGAAAGGAGCGGATTGTATGCCCTACTTTTATATGGACTACAGCTATTTGATTTTGGTGTTGCCGGCATTGTTGGTCTCGTTATGGGCGCAATTCCGCGTTAAATCTACCTTTTCCAGGTATAGCAACAAGGGTGTTGGATGCGGGATGACCGGTGCCTCCGCCAGCCGCTATATTCAGCAGTCCAACGGCATTCACGTAGATGTGCAGTCGGTGGCGGGGGAGTTGAGCGACCACTTTGATCCCCGCACGAATGTGATTCGTTTGTCTACCCCTGTGTATGACCGCGCTACGGTGGCCGCCGTAGGCGTAGCAGCCCATGAAACGGGTCACGCTCTGCAACACGCAGAGGGATATGCCCCCGTAAAGTTGCGCACCAAAATGGTGCCTGTGACCAACTTTGCTTCCACTATTTCTCCGATTTTGATCCTGGCAGGTATCCTGCTGAGTATGGATCCGCTGGCGTATGCGGGTATTGCCCTGTTCAGTGTGGCAACGCTGTTTCAGTTGGTCACCCTGCCGGTGGAGTTTAATGCTTCTCGTCGTGCCGTGGTTGCCTTAGAGAGCTGTGGTCAGTTTACGGAGGATGAACTGAAGGGCGTCAAAAAGGTGCTGACTGCGGCGGCTCTGACCTATGTAGCGGCTCTGTTGGTGTCCTTTATGAACCTGCTTCGATTGATCCTTCTTGTCGGCGGCAATAACCGCCGCCGCCGTTGACCGCCCGTAGCGCCGTTGTTAGGGCGCTGTTGACCATTCAGGAGGACGGCGGTTATTCCAACATTGTCTTGGATGAATTGTTAGAAAGTGCGGCATTACCCGTCGCTGATCGAGCCTTGGCCTCCCGCTTGTTGTATGGTGTGACCGAGCGGCGATTGACACTTGACTATTTACTAAACCAAACCGCTTCCACACCGGTTAAAAAGATGCAACCAGCTGTGCGTGAAATCCTGCGTGTCGGTGCTTATCAGCTGGTGTTTATGGACAAAACGCCTGCTTTTGCGGCCATTAACGAAGCGGTGGAGCAGACACGCCAATTTGGATGCGGTCGCCTATCTTCATTCGTCAACGGCGTGTTGCGACAGATACAGCGCGGCTATGAAAAACTGCTTGCTGATTTGCCTGCAACCGATAAGGGCTTGGAGATACGCTATTCCGTTCCTCGCCAGTGGGTTCGTGCTTGGCGGGAGGCCTACGGTGAAGCGGTTTTGATGGGTTTGTTAGAGTCTTTGGACGGGGCACCGCCCGCCTATATTCGGGTCAATACCCGTGCTACAACTGCCGAAAAACTCTGCAAATCTCTAAGTGAACTGAATATAAACTGTACATTATTTGACACCTTACCCGATGCGATGCAGATATCACCTGCATCGGCTTTACATACGATCTCACCCTCCTTGTCCGATAGTTTCTACTTTCAGGACATAGCATCCCAATGGTGCTGTCTGGCACTGGATGCACAACCGGGTGAACGCATCGCCGATCTGTGTGCCGCCCCCGGCGGTAAGACTATGACCATAGCTCAGTATATGGGCAATGTCGGTCATATTGTGGCCGGGGATATTCATGATCACAAGTGTCGTGCTATGACCCAACGTGTGGCACGTTACGGATTCGATTGTATTACTGTGCGATTACGTGATGCGTCATCCGATCCCGATGCAGATGAATTTGATGCCTACGACCGTGTGATGTGCGACGTGCCCTGTTCGGGATTGGGTGTGATTCGCCGCAAACCCGAGATTCGCTATAAGAAAGCGGAGGAGTTTGCTGGCCTACCTGCGTTGCAGTTGAAGATACTTCAGCAGGGGGCAAAGATGGTGCGTCCCGGTGGCGTACTGCAGTATTCTACCTGCACCCTGCGTCCTGAGGAAAATCAGACAGTGGCACAGGCTTTCTTGGATAATAATCCTGATTTTTCGCCCCGCATTCTGCCGATTCAGCCTTGTTTTGATGCGGCGGGCTTACCGCTCTCCCACGAAATAACGCTGTTTCCTCACATTCACGGTTCCGACGGCTTCTATATTGCCGGATTTACCAAAAACCAATGAGGTGACGGTTTGTCTACAATAGATATTCGCGCACTGTCTACTGAGGAACTTGCCGCTCAGCTGACTGCTGCCGGTTATCCTGCTTTCAGAGCAAAGCAGATTCGCCAATGGCTGGATCAAGGGGTGACCGATTTTGAGCAGATGACCAATCTGCCCAAGGATTTACGCAGTTTGTTGGCACAGGAATATTCCGTTCCCGGTGTGACGATTTTGCGTAAACTGGTGTCGTCTATTGACGGTACTGTTAAATACTTATTCCGTCTGGATGACGGTGAAACAGTGGAATCTGTTTTGATGCAATATAAACACGGCTGGAGCCAATGTCTTTCCACTCAGGTTGGGTGCAAGATGGGATGCACCTTCTGTGCCACCGGGATGGGCGGGTTTATCCGTGATCTGTCTGCTGCTGAAATGGTGGCACAGATCGAGGCGGCTCAGCGGGATACCGGCGTTCGCGTATCCTCCATCGTACTGATGGGGATGGGGGAGCCGTTGGATAATTACGACCAGGTGGTACGTTTTCTCCGTATGTTGGGAGAAGAAGGCGGCGTACATATCGGTATGCGGCATATCTCCTTGTCTACCTGCGGTGTTGTGCCCGGCATCTACCGATTGATGGGGGAACAGATTCCCTTAACCTTGTCCATTTCGTTGCACGCCCCTAATGATGCGATTCGTTCCCAGTCAATGCCTGTTAATAAGCGTTGGCCTATGGACGAATTGCTGAAGGCTTGTCGCGATTACATAAAAGCCACCGGTCGTCGCATTTCCTTTGAGTATGCGATGATCGACGGTGTGAATGATTCCGATGCCTGTGCGGAAGAACTGGCGGATCGATTGCGGGGAATGTTGTGCCACGTGAACCTGATACCGGTCAATGCGGTAGAGGGAAAACAACAGCGGCGCAGCTCTCGTGAACGTATCCGTGCCTTTATGGCAGTTCTGGAGAAAAAAGGTATCAATGCTACCGTGCGTCGCACGCTGGGTTCGGATATCAATGCGTCCTGCGGACAGCTGAGACGCCAACAACAGCAGTAATTTATTGGGCCCCCGGATGGGTCAGAAAGGAGGCATTACCATGAATGTGATCGGACAGACACACATCGGCTTGGTGCGCGAAAACAACCAGGATGCGTTGGAATACGGCACCTTGGGTGCGACAGCTCAGTACGCCGTGGTGTGTGACGGCATGGGTGGTGCCAATGGCGGTAATATCGCCAGTAAGATCGCGGTGGAGGTGATTGGATCTCGCATCCGCGACGGATTTAGTGAGAATATGAACGGCAGCTCTATTGAGCGTCTGTTGAACAGCGCTATGGCTACTGCCAACGTAGGCGTATATGACCGTGCTCAGCAACAGGAAGAACTGCTGGGTATGGGTACGACGGTGGTAGCTGCCATAACCCGTGGCAATAATGCCTATATTTCTCATGTGGGCGATAGTCGACTGTATCTGTTGCGCGGCGGTCAGCTTTCGGTCATTACCCGCGACCACTCGGTGGTGCAGGGATTGATTGAATCCGGACAGATCACCGAGGAGGAGGCCCGATCCCATCCTCGTAAGAATTATATCACCCGCGCACTGGGTGTGGTGGCTGAGGAATCCGGCGAATATGACGAGTTGGAGCTTGAGAGCGGCGATCGTCTGTTACTGTGCACCGATGGCTTGACCAATGAGGTGCGTCCGGAGATAATGGAAGAATTGTTACAAAATCCTGCCGACGTGGCGCTGGACACGTTGATGCGTGCAGCGTTGGATAACGGCGGCTCTGATAATATCACCATTGTTCTGATGGATGTTGACTGACCGTATGGTCTCGGATCATTTTAGAGAAAGATGAGGACTGAACGATATGGATAAGTACTTAGGTAAGCGTTTGGATGGCCGCTATGAGATGCGTGAGCTCATTGGTGTGGGCGGCATGGCCTATGTGTATAAAGCTTATGATGCGGTGGATGACCGTACGGTAGCTGTGAAGATCCTGCGTGATGAATTCTTGACCAAAGACGAGTTTGTGCGTCGTTTCCGTAACGAGTCTAAGGCGATCGCCATTCTGAACCATCCTAACATCGTGAAGGTTTTGGACGTGGGCTTCGGTGAAAAACTGCAGTATATTGTGATGGAGTATATTGACGGCATTACGCTGAAGGAGTATCTGGATCAGCGCAAAGATATCCGTTGGAAAGAGGCGGTGCATTTTACGGTCCAGATTCTGCGCGCTCTGCAGCACGCCCACGACAAGGGCATTGTCCATCGTGACATTAAACCCCAGAATATTATGCTGTTATCCGATGGCACCATCAAGGTGACGGATTTCGGTATTGCCCGCTTGACGCGTAGCGAAATGCAGGCGACGGCTGTAGGAAATAAGGCCATCGGCTCGGTGCATTACATCAGCCCCGAGCAGGCTCGCGGTGAGATTACCGATGAAAAGACCGATCTGTATTCCGTGGGTATTATGCTGTACGAAATGCTGACGGGTCGTCTGCCTTTTGAAGCGGATAATGCGGTATCGGTAGCCATAATGCAGATGCAGTCCGAGGCTACTGTTCCTCATCTGATCAATGAGGAGATTCCCGAAGGTTTGGAGCAGATTACTCTGAAGGCAATGCAGAAGGATACGGTGAAGCGCTATCAATCTGCCGCTGAGATGCTCAGCGATTTTGATGAGTTTAAGCGTAATCCTTCCATTAAATTCGAATACACCTATTTTGAGGATGAGACGCCTACCCGTTACGTAGATGCTATTACCCGCATCCGCGGTGACGTAGCAGAGGAGCAGAATGAGCCGGTTAAGGAGAAATCGTCTAAGATGTCTCCCATCGCCATTCTCGGCGTTGTAGCAGCGGCGATCGTGCTGGTAGCAGGCATCTTTATGGCGTTGTGGCCTGTCCTGAATCGGGATAAGCGCCAGGAGATCGTTGTGGATAACTTCATCGGTAAAAGCTATACGGACGAGGTTGCTGTCCATCCTAATATCGGTAACTATGAGGTTGCTACACCTGAGACCGGTTATAATGCGGATTACCCCGAAGGATATGTGTACGATCAGGATCCCGCCCCCGGTACTAAGATCAAAATGAAAGGCCGACTAACGTTGTATATCAGCAAAGGTTCCCGTCTGGTCGACGTGCCTCCGATGAGTGCCGGCGAAAGCGCGAACCTAGTGCGTAGTCGTTTAACGGCCGCCGGATTTGTAGTGGAGGAGCAAGAGGAGAGCAGCGATGAATGTAAAGAGGGTACCGTTATCCGCTTGTCGCCCGAAACCGGTGAGCAGGCACAGTACGGGTCTGTTGTAACAATGTACATCAGTTCCGGTCCGCCTAAGGCGAAGCCTATTACCATGTCCAATGTGGTGGGCGTGGAGGTAGGAAGCGCCATTGATTTGTTGGTGTCTAACGGTTTCAGCCGTTCTAAGATCAAAACAGAATACGTCAACAACGCTGCACAGAAGGATACGGTAATCGCTGTAACCCCCGATAACTCCGAGCCCCGTTTGCCGGATATTGATATCACTTTGACTGTCAGCACCGGATTCCAGAACGTGGAGTTGACGGTGGATCTTCCTATGGTAGATGAGGCGATTGACCTGAAGTTCTATATTGCCGGTGTGTGCGATAACCAGTTGAGTGCAAAGCATACCGGTATCAAGCCGAAACAGTTTAACGGCGGTAAGGTGGTATTTACCGCGAATGCAACGTCTGCCTCGTATACCGTTAGTATCGCTGTTTCTTTGGCAGGTGCAAATGACTTTAAGGATTACGTGATTTATCAAATCGATAGCACGACCGGTACGGCTGTCTTGACCGAAAAGCACGATTTTGTCCCTTCCGTAAAGGAGCCGGATAATAGCGGAGATTCCTCTGATGCTTCCACTCCCGTGGGCGGTGAATCAGGCGCTGGTTCCGGTGATAACAATGGACAGCAAAGCGATGGAGAATCGTAATGGTTGAAAGACAAGGTATTATCTTACAATCCATCGGCGGCTTCTACTACGTGGAAGCCGCCGATGCGGTATATGCCTGCCGGGCCCGCGGTATATTACGTAAGCATGGTATCACGCCGGTAGCGGGGGATAGAGTAGTGATTACCGCCGAGGACGACGGAACCGGCGTATTAGACCGTGTTCTGGAACGACGGAATTTCTTGATTCGTCCTCCTGTGGCTAACGTGGATCTTCTGGTGTTGGTGGCATCTGTATGTCAACCCAAGACCAATACGTTGGTGCTGGATAAAATGATCGCGGTTGCTGAGAAAAAGGGTATTTGCCCTATAATCGTTATCAATAAATGCGATCTGGGTGATCCCAGTGAGCTTGAGTCTATTTATCAATTGGCGGGTTTTGAGTGCTTTACGGTTTCGGCCAATGATCCTGCTTCGCTGGTTGCCTTACGACAGCGGTTGGCAGGAAAAATCAGTGTTTTTGCCGGTAATTCTGGGGTAGGAAAAAGCAGCATTCTGAATGGATTGGATCCGTCTTTATCCTTATCCACGGGTGAAATCAGTCAAAAACTCGGCAGAGGTCGCCATACCACGCGTACTGCGACTTTGTATCATCTGGCGAAGGGCTATTTGGTGGATACTCCCGGCTTTTCTTCTCTGGATCTTGAGCAGGTAGAGCCGATTTATAAAGAAGATTTACCGTATTGTTTCCGCGAATTTGAAAAATACGAGGGATCTTGCCGCTTTGCCGGGTGTGCTCATTATAAAGAACCCAATTGCGGCGTGCGCTCGGCGGTTGAAGTGGGGGAGATCCCGCCGAGCCGCTATGAGAGTTACGTGTCTATGTATGAAGCTGTCAAGGATATTAAGGAGTGGGAAAAGGTATGAGTCGCTGTGTAATCATTGCTGCCGGAGTCTATGAGGACCCAAGTGTATTGTCCGGCTACTTACAAGCGGATGATTATGTGATGGCGGCGGATGGTGGATGGCATTTGGCTCAACTGATGGGAGTTACCCCGTCCGTTTTGGTGGCAGACTTTGATTCGATGAGTATGCCTACTTTTTCTGATGATATTGGGTTGATCTCACTGCCGATAGAAAAGGACGAGACGGATACTGCTTATGCCTTGCGAGTTGCGTACGAAGCCGGATATCGTGAATTCCTGCTGCTTGGGTGCACCGGTGGACGGCTGGATCATTGGCAGGCGGCACTGGCGGTTGGAGCTGAATATACTCGTCGCGGATGTGAAGTGATATTGGCTGATGAAAACAACGAGATACATCTGTTGACGGCGGGGGCATACGCCTTTCCCGTATCCGCAGATGAAAAGGTGTCTATGTTCGCCTTTGGTGGCGAGGTAACCGGACTGTTTGCGGATGGTTTGTACTATGATGTGACGGATTTGACTTTATCGCCGTTTGATCCCTTATGTGTGAGCAATTTTTGCACAGAGGAAGATTTTCAGCTGGTTTTTGAGAGCGGTATCTTAATGCTCTGTTTTTCTAAAGATTGACACGTAAACAGTGTTCCTGCATATTCTGTTAATAGACACAGAAGCGGCGGGAGGGTGTTGTATGCGACAACGGCGACGCAACAACGGTTTTGTTAGGTATGTAGTAGCGTTTGCACTGGGGTTATCAGCATGCTGGATTCTCCCTGCACGGTTTTTGGTGGCGGTACTGTTGGTGGTGCTGCTCATCTGTTGCGTGTCGTATAGTCGATGCTGAGAAAGGCGGGGATCTAATGCGCGTTGTAGTAGTTAGGAGTCCACGAATGGTGGGAGGTTTATTGCGTCGCCTGTTTGGTATTCGCAAGGAAGTATGGCGAGAGATATAAAATTAAGCACATAAGGAAAGCTCCCGATTGTAGGATGACTCTTACAATCGGGAGCTTTTGTGATTTGTTAAAGCAGGGATTAAAGAACCTTGCTCAGAAATTCTTTTAGACGGGGGTGTTGCGGGTTGGTGAAAAACTGCTCAGGGGGTGCTTCTTCGGCAATGACGCCGTCAGCGATGAAGACGACACGAGAGGCCACCTCACGGGCAAAGCCAATCTCGTGGGTGACCACCACCATAGTCATACCCGTCTTTGCCAGGTCTTTCATAACCGCTAAAACCTCGCCGACCATTTCGGGGTCCAGCGCGGAGGTGGGCTCATCAAACAGCATAACCTCGGGTTCCATAGCCAGAGCGCGGATGATGGCCACGCGCTGTTTCTGACCGCCGGACAGCTTGGAGGGGTATTCATCTTTTTTGTCCAGCAGATCGATACGCTCAAGCAGTTCCAGCGCCTTTTTCTCTGCCTCCTCCTTGGTTTTCAGTTTCAACTGAATGGGGGCTAAGGTTAGGTTCTGTAACACGGTCAAATTGTTAAACAGATTGAAATGCTGGAATACCATACCCATACGCTGACGAGCCAAATTGATGTTGATTTTGTGCTCGTCCTCGTATTGCTTTGCCAGTTTTCGCTGAACAGATTTTCTAGCATTGGTGGGGATCAAATCGGGGTGAAGTGAGGGATCCATCGAGGTGATGAGATCGTCGCCGATCCATATTTCGCCGCTGTCGGGTGTTTCTAGCAGGTTCATACAGCGCAGGAGGGTACTTTTACCACTGCCGGAGGGGCCCAAGATGACCACGCGCTCCCCTTTTTCAATGGTGCAGGACACGCCCTTGAGCACCTCTACCTGCTGAAAGTGTTTAGAGACATTTTTAACGCTTATCACCGGCACGCAACCTCCTTTCAACCAGCTTGACAACTAATGTTAACAGATACACAATGCCAAGGTAGAATAGAGCAACTACACTCATAGGAATCAGGTAACTGGCCATATTATTACCGCTACCGATAATCTTGGCGGCCATAGTCAGGTCGTACATACCAATCATACTGACGATGGACGTTTCTTTGATCAGAGCGATAATTTCATTACCGATGGTGGGGATGACGTTCTTGATCGCCTGAGGAATGATAATACGTATCATAGTGGTGGCATTGGTCAAGCCAAGTGCACGGCCGGCCTCGGTCTGTCCGATATCTACCGACAGAATACCAGCGCGAATGTTCTCGGCAACGTAGGCGCCGGAATTGATACCGAATGCGATGATGGCGGTGATGATCTCAGGGAATCCGCGGAACGTGAAAATCACGTAGAACATAATATACAGTTGCAGAGCCATAGGCGTGCCGCGGATGATGGTGACATATGTTTTGCATATGGCCTTGGGCAACCACATAATCGGGTTGTTGGGGCAGAGGTTGACCAGAGCCACAATGGTACCCAATATCAGGCCCAAAACGGTAGCTGCTATGGAAATCAGCAGAGTGGTCTCCAATCCTTCCAGCAACATATCCATATATTTGCCGGTGGAAAAGAGTTTAATAATTCCTTCAAAAAAATTCATACGTTTATCCTATCCATACTGATATACAGGGAAAAGAACGATGCATAATACATCGTTCTTTTCCGTAATGTCGTTCGGTTGTGGGGAAAATTACTCCATACCCATGTGCTTCATAACCAGCTTTTCGACCTCGCCGTTGGCCATCATCTCGTTCAGAACGCTGTTAATGGCATCCAGCAGATCGGTGTTTCCCTTGGTAACGCAGATGGCGTACTGCTCTTCAACGGGGGCATCCTCGGAATCAGTGGCACCGGCATAGTACAGGGGCAGACACTTCAGATTGCTGTTCTTGCTGACGATGTACTGAGCAGGCAGTTCATCAATGATGACGGCATCAACCAGGTTGCTTCCGATACCGTCGGCAGCCAGCTGAGCATTGTCAAAATTCTTCATCGTGGTGTTGGTGTTGTACAAAACACCGTCATAGCCGTAATCGTTGTCGGCAGTGGCATTGATCTCGCCGTCGGTGTAGATCCAACCGGTAGTATCGGTCTGGGTGCCGATGGTTTTGCCCTTCAAAGCGTCCCAAACGATGTACTCGCCATTGGCGCCGGTCTTGGTGGCGATGCCGGAATCAGCAGCGAAGATGACATACTGCACGGAGGTGTAGTAGGGAACAGAGAAGTCAACCTTCTCCTTGCGCTCATCGGTGATGGTGATACCGGCGGCACCTGCGTCGCATACGGCGCCTGCGGCAACGTTATCAATGATGGCAGAGAATTCAACGTTATTGAAGGTAACGGTCTTGCCCAGCTTGTCGGCAACCTTGTTCATGATCTCTACGTCAACGCCGACGATCTCGGTGCCCTCATAGTACTCAAAGGGGGCGAAGAACGCATTGGTCTGAACAATAATCTCATCGGTGCCGCCGCAGGAGCAGCACAGCAGGGCGATCATAGCCACAACGGCCAACAGGGAAATGATTTTTTTCATATCAATACAACCTTTCATCTTTATCTGTTGCGTTTTACGCAACGGGATTGTTTATAAGTATACACATCTTCTTGCATATTGTCAACTATTTTTGCATAAAATTGCGGGCGTTCAAAACGTGAGATATCTTGAAGTTTAACATTATATGTTTGAGATAATGAAAGCAGTGAAATAATATGCAAGAACGTGCTGAAGAGAACATAGATAATCGTATCTTTTTCGAAAAAGAAAAAGTCCTGAAATCACTTGGATTTCAGGACCTTGGTGGAGATAAGCGGGATCGAACCGCTGACCTCTTGAATGCCATTCAAGCGCTCTCCCAGCTGAGCTATACCCCCATATGTTGCTCGGAACAGGCATTATAATAGCAGATGTATTTCCAAAAGTCAACCCTTTTTTTGAAAAAACTTTAAAAAAATTGTTTTTGATAAAAATGGTTGTTAGAGGGTTGCAATATGAACCTTAAATGCTTATAATAAACAGTTGTGTAAACATTATTTGAAAGGTAGGTGATACTATGATGGATAGCAATAAGGTTCCTCCTCGATTATGCCGAGAAGGAAATGGCGAGCCGTATAGTTCACCTATGTTCAGTTACGGCTGACAGTGTGACTGATACTGCCGCCTATCATCATATAGATAGGAGGAGTAACCTATGTCAGAAGAATTGAAATCTTATTCGACAGAACAAGAGCGTCCCGATTATACTGAGGAACTGATTGCTCTGCTCCGTTCCCGCCGTCCCATTGCAGAACTGCGGTTGGAGATGGAGGGATATCACGATAGCGATCTGGCGGATCTGCTGGAGCAATTGTCTGCTGCGGATCGCCGCCGCTTATATCGCATTCTGGGTCTGGATCGGATGAGTGATGTATTTGCTTATCTGGAGGATGTTGGCAAATACATCGAAGAGCTGGATGCTGAGCTGGCCGCTGATGTTATTGAGGGTATGGATGCCGACGATGCGGTAGACGTACTGGACGAACTGGATGAAGATAAGCGGCGGGAACTGCTGGAACTGATGGATCCCGATGCGGCCGAGGATATTCAGCTGATCGATTCCTACGATGACGAATATATCGGTAGCCGAATGACCACCAATTACGTTGCTATTTCCCGGGAATGGAGCATCCGTGAGGCGATGAAGGCCTTGGTGCGTCAGGCGGCGGAGAACGATAATATTTCCACACTCTACGTGCTGAATGAGGATGGTACCTTCTGCGGTGCGATCGATCTTAAGGATCTGATTATTGCGCGCTTGGAGGCGGTGCTGGAGGATTTGATCGTTACCTCTTATCCGTACGTATATGCGACACAGACGGTGGACTCCTGTATTGAGGAGCTGAAGGATTACTCTGAGGATTCCATTCCCGTGTTGGATAGCGACCATCGTTTGTTAGGCGTTATTACCGCTCAGGACATCGTTGAGGTCGTGGACGAGGAGATGGGTGAGGACTATGCCCGTTTGGCCGGTCTGACCGCAGAGGAAGATCTTAACGAGCCGTTGCTCCACAGCATGGGTAAACGGTTGCCCTGGTTGATCGTTTTATTATTTTTAGGTTTAGGTGTTTCGGCGGTGGTCGGCCTTTTTGAAGACGTGGTGCGGGGATTGACTCTTATTGTGTGTTTCCAATCGCTGATACTGTCTATGGCGGGCAACGTGGGAACACAGTCGCTGGCGGTTACCATCCGCGTGCTGATGGATGAGCAACTGACGGCGCGACAGAGCATCGCCTTGATCTTTAAAGAATTACGGGTGGGTTTTTTCAATGGCACCGCTATGGGAGCCGTTTCCACCGTTTTGGTGGGTCTGTATGTATGGCTGGTTAAAGGATATGCCCCTATGATGGCGTTTACCACGTCCGGTTGCATCGGACTGTCGATGATGACGGCTATGTCGGTCTCCAGTTTGACCGGAACATTGATACCGATGGTATTTAAAAAGTTGCGTGTTGACCCTGCTGTAGCCTCCGGTCCGCTGATCACCACCATCAATGATTTAGTAGCAGTAGTGGCTTATTATGGCTTAGCTTGGTTGCTGTTGGTCAATACGGCTGGATAAACAGGAGGTATACTATGAACGTAGTTGTAGCACAATCCGGCGGCCCCACCGCTGTTATTAACGCGTCCTTGTTGGGCGTGTACCGTGCCGCAAGCGAATGGGCGGATTTGGTGTACGGATCGCTGAACGGTATCGAGGGTATCATCAACGACCGTTTAGTGAATTTGAACGAGCAGTTGGATACCGAGGAAAAGCAAAGTTTATTGCGTCAAACCCCCTCGGCAGCGTTGCGGTCCTGCCGCTACAAATTGCCGTCGGCGGACAAAGAGCCTGCGGTATATGAGAAGATCCGTGCCACTTTGGAAAAGCACGATATTGGTGCGTTTTTCTACATCGGCGGTAATGATTCTATGGATACGGTAGCAAAACTGTCTGCGTATTTTAATGAAGTAGGTAGCCCCATTCGCGTGATGGGAGTGCCTAAAACCATTGATAACGATCTGTGTTTGATGGATCATACTCCGGGTTACGGTTCGGCGGCTAAGTTTGTGGCTACTTCTATGTGGGAGATGATCCGTGATTGCACCGTGTATGAACTGGACAGTGTTCTGATTGTGGAGATTATGGGGCGTGATACCGGTTGGTTGACCGCGGCGGCGGCATTGCCCCGTCTGCACGGCTGTGATGCGCCGAATCTGGTGTATTTGCCTGAGGTGGCATTCTCGGCGGATCGGTTCATAGAGGATGTGCGTGAAGCACAGAAGAAGAGCCGAACCGTAATCGTGGCAGTATCTGAGGGTGTCGAAATGGATGGGTTGGATGATTTCCAGTCCGGTAAGGTGGATAACTTTGGGCATAAGTATCTGTCGGGTATCGGCAAGTGCCTGGAAGAGCTGGTGCTGGAACGCATTGGCTGTAAGGTGCGTTCGGTGGAATTGAACATTCTGCAGCGTTGTGCGGCGCATATCGCCTCTGAAACGGACTTAGCCGAGGCTGAGCAATTGGGTGCTGTGGCGGTTAAGGCAGCCAAGGACGGTTGGAGTGGGCTTGTCAGTGCCGTTGTTAGCCGTGGGGAAGAAGGCTATGCGCCTGTCTATGACACCGTTCCTGTGTGTGATGTGGCCAACAAGGTAAAGTACGTACCCCGCGAGTGGATCAATGAGGCCGGAAACGACGTTTTGCCTGAGGTGTTAGATTACATTCAGCCGTTGATTATCGGTGAGCCTGTTATAGTTACCGAGAACGGTTTAGCGAAGCACTTTATTATTAATGTTTAATAGTGAACACGCCATCCGATGTAGGATGGCGTGTTTTTTGTAATCATTACAAACTTTTTACGAAAAAACTATTGACAACTGAATGAAATACGTGTATTATATGGTTGTAATCATTACAAAAAAGGAACGATTACAAGAGGGGGGTCGTGTATGACGCAAAAACAGATGGTAGAATTGTTGAGTGGTAGGGGAGTGAGACCCACGGCTCAGCGACTGGCTGTTTATGATTATCTGTATTGGCATCGTACACATCCTTCTGCAGAGACAGTGTACGACGCGCTGGTTAAAAAGCATCCCACCTTTTCCCGTACTACCGTGTATAACTCCTTGCACGCGTTGGTACAGGCAGGATTGGTGTTGGAACTGGCTATGGATACGGAGGAGCGTCATTATGACGCTGATATTTCGCTCCACGGTCATTTTCATTGTCGAAACTGCGGCGGAATTGCTGATTTTCCGTTGGATGATGAAACGGTGCAGAATTTGATGCCCGAAGGCTTTTTGATTGAAGGTAAAGGTATCTATTTCAGCGGACGCTGTCCTGCGTGTGTAAAGGCCAATTCTTAAATATTATTTGGAGGTAAAGTATCATGAAAAAGTTTGTTTGTTCTGTCTGCGGTTATGTCCATAATGGGGATCAGGCTCCCCACGTCTGTCCCGTGTGCGGTGTTACCGCAGAGAAATTCAAAGAGCAGTCCGGTCCCAAGACCTGGGCGGCTGAGCATGTTGTAGGCGTTGCTCAGGGTGTGGATCCCGAGATCATCGAGGGCCTGCGTTCCAACTTTGCCGGTGAGTGCTCTGAGGTAGGTATGTATCTGGCGATGGCGCGTGTGGCGCACCGCGAGGGCTATCCCGAGATCGGTCTGTACTGGGAAAAGGCTGCCTATGAGGAGGCCGAGCACGCCGCTAAGTTTGCCGAGCTGTTGGGCGAGGTGTTGACCGATAGCACCAAGAAAAACCTGGAGATGCGCGTGGATGCTGAGAACGGTGCTACGATGGGTAAATTCGAGCTGGCTAAGAAAGCCAAAGAACTGGGTCTGGATGCCATTCACGATACCGTCCATGAGATGGCCCGCGATGAGGCTCGCCACGGCAAGGCTTTCGAGGGTCTGCTGCAGCGTTATTTCGGTTAATTTCTAACAAGTGTAAGGGAGTGACACCTATGCTGGATAAAAAAGTTATCGAACTGTTGAATGACCAGATCAATAAAGAGTTTTACAGTGCCTATCTGTACCTGGATATTGCCAACTATTATACCGAGCAGGATCTTGATGGTTTTGCTAACTGGTACACCATTCAGGCTCAGGAGGAGCGCGACCACGCGCTGCTGTTCCTGAGGTATCTGCAGAGCAATGGTATCCCGGTGGAGTTGAAGGCGATCGACAAGCCGAGCGAGGTGTTCTCCAATGCATTGGATCCGTTATTGGCGGGTGCCAAGCATGAGCGGTATGTCAGCGCACTCATCCACGCTATCTATGAGGCGGCCTATGATGTACGGGATTTCCGCACCATGCAGTTCCTGGACTGGTTTGTGAAGGAGCAGCTGGAAGAGGAAGAGAACGCTGATAAGATGGTGAGCAAGTATAAGCTGTTTGGCGATGACCCCAAGAGCCTGTATCTGCTGGACCAGGAGTTGGCGGCTCGGGTATATTCTGCGCCCAGTTTGACTATTTAATTGCATTCTTCAAGGTGTGCTGTGTGATAACGGCACACCTTTTTGAATAATATCTAAATTTCTCTTGACTAATTGACAAACACCTGCTATAATACTACAGTCCACGATTGTGGACTATCCTTGCCTCTTGCTCGACAGGAGGCCATTAGACCATAAGGAGGTGCAATCAATGCCCACTATCAAAGCATCCTATGAGGCCGTTTTCATTTTCTCCTTGTCTCAGGGTGAGGAGAGCGTCACCGCACTGAAGGAGAAGTTCAGCAAGCTGATCGAGAAGCACGCTGAGCTCGGCGAGATCGACGAGTGGGGCAAGCGTAAGCTGGCCTATCTCATCAACGACGAGGCCGAGGGCTACTATGTCCTGTACAACTTCGTCAGCGGTCCCGACTTCCCCGCGGAGCTGGAGCGTCGCGCCGGTATTACCGATGGCGTGCTGCGTTCTATGGTTATCCGCAAGGAAGAGAACTAAGGAGGGATATCTGTGAATTCCATCTGCTTGATGGGTCGTCTGACCGGTGATCCGGAGCTGAAGACCACACAGAGCGGCGTTTCCGTTACCAGCTTCAGCGTGGCTGTGGATCGCGCCTACCGTTCCAAAGATCAGGAGCGGCAGACCGATTTTATCAACTGCGTGGCCTGGCGTGGTACCGCCGAGTTTATCTCCCGCTATTTCCGTAAGGGACAGCGTATTGCCCTGCAGGGTAGCCTGCAGTCCCGCAAGTACACGGCTAACGACGGCAGTCAGCGTACTGTCTACGAGGTCGTGGTTGACAACGCATTCTTCTGCGAGTCCAAAGGCGGCAACGCCGGCGGCGCTCCCTACGATTCCCAAATCCCCGTAATCAGCGAGGCGAAGCCTGCCTTCTCCACCGCTAATTCCGGCGATTTTGAGGACATCCTCACTGACGAGGATCTGCCCTTCTAAGATTTGGGAACACCTGAAAATTGAGAAAAGGAGGCCTTTCTGTCATGGCTGAAAGAACCGAGAGACCCGAGCGCCCCATGCGCTCCGGCCGTAAGGGCCACCGTAAGGTGTGCCAGTTCTGTGTCGATAAGATCGACTACATCGATTATAAGGATGTGGCTCGTCTGCGCCGCTGCATGTCTGAGCGGGCGAAGATCCTGCCCCGTCGTGTGACCGGCACCTGCGCTCGTCATCAGCGTGGTCTGACCACCGCTATTAAGCGCGCCCGCCAGGTTGCTCTGGTGCCCTTTATCGCTGACTAATTATCAGAACAAAAAAAGCCTGTCCCAATCGGGACAGGCTTTTTATTTTACGATCAGTTTGTTGGTGTGGTCGGTGCCGCAAGGGTCGGGGGTGGGCATACACAGGGCATGCAAGTCAGTGGCGGTGCACTCTAATGTGAAGATATGGCGGCATTGGTCACCCAGCGCACTCAATTGGGAGGTGCGAGTGAGCAAAGGTAACGTCGGGGAAGCGACGTTAAGTATCTCGCGGCCGCGTTCATTCATTCCTAACACGCGAATGTAGGGAGGAAGACCCTCGCAATCCTGTGCGCTTAAACCGAGTAGCGCCGCCCATAGCACACGGCGCAAACGCGCCATAGGATAGCGTCGTGTTTTAAGTTCGGTAAGAAGGTCAGCGTAATTGGTCGCGTTGCGAGAGGCACGGTACAGACGATTTTCAAGCCCCTCCGACAGCCAAGGGAGGGACGCGAAATCCAGTGGTGTCATTGTGCGTAAGCGTGCCAATAGGGCAGATTCCAGTACATGGGTAGATGTGGCCGTTTTACCCTGCGCGTGTGAGTCGAAAAGTATGGGTGCGGTGTGTTCCGGCATATAATTGGCAGCTTGTTCTATATGACCCTCTCGTATCCACTTGCGAAGCAAAGAAGCTGCGGCAAAGCCCTGATTTGGGGCAGTTTCGTGGTGTAAAGCTCCTTGCCTTTGCAGGGTAAAAAAGTCAAAATTTGCATTCAGATCTGTCGCCGCACGGATGTATTCAATACCTAAAGTGTTGTTGGGTGTAGATAGGCGAGCAGCCGCATCATCACCCAACAAAGCGGAGGCTGCCGCTTGACTTGCTACAGCATAGGGAATGCCGTCGGCGAGGGCGTTCCGAAGAGTATCCTGGTATGAGGGATGTTTAGAAACTGTAGCTAATTGTTTTAAAATGGCAATGTCGCCACACTCGCTGCCGAAAGAAAGAAAATCTACACAGCCTAAGGCATCTAACATGGCAACGCCGCCCCGCGCAAACATTTCGGCAGGAGCCATAGCCCAGGGGAGGGGGAGTTCTAAAACCAGATCTGCTCCAGCCGACAGTGCCATTTCGGCACGGTGAAATTTGCTGAGCAGAGCCGGTTCGCCTCTTTGGGTGAAATTGCCGCTGATAACGGCAACTACGTGAGTGGCGTTTCCGCCATTTTCTGCTCGAGTGGCGGCTATATGAGCGGCGTGGCCTTTGTGAAAAGGGTCATATTCCGCAATAATTCCCGCAATTCGCAAAAAGATGCCTCCTTTCTGTAAATAATGGTTGAAATTTCAATTATAATCAGTTATTATATAATACGATAAATATTTCACAAAATCAATGAGGAGATGACATTTTTATGAAAATTTTGGTTATCAATGCCGGCAGCTCTTCCCTGAAATACCAGCTGATTGATATGAACGGTGAGGTTGTTCTGGCTAAAGGTATCTGTGAGCGTATCGGTCTTGAGGATGGTATCTTCACCCACAAGGCTAACGGTAATGCCTGGACTTCCTATCCCGTGATGAAGAACCAGACCGAGGCTTTTGCTCAGGTAAAAAAGGCTCTGACCGAGGGTGAGGGTAAGGTGATTGATGATCTGTCCGAGGTGGGTGCTATCGGCCACCGCGTGGTACAGGGCGGTGACCGCTTTGATCGCTCTGTCGTCGTTACTGAGAAGGTGAAGAAGGATATTGAGGAACTGGCTGCTCTGGCTCCTCTGCACAATATGGGCGCTCTGGCCGGCATCAATGCCGCTACCGAGACCTTCGGCGAGGAGATCACTCAGGTTGTGGTATTCGACACCGCTTTCCATCAGACCATGGAGCAGAAAGTGTTTATGTTTGCTCTGCCTTATGAGATGTATGAAAAACACGGTGTCCGCCGCTACGGTGCCCACGGTACCTCTCACCGTTTCGTCAGCGCCCGTTGCACCGAGCTACTGGGCAAGGTGGAGGGCACTCGCATCATTACCTGCCATTTGGGCAGCGGTTCTTCTATCTCTGCCATTAAGGATGGTAAGATCTACGATACCTCTATGGGCCTGACCCCTCTGGACGGCTTTATGATGGGTACCCGCACCGGTGGCTTTGATCCCTCTGCTGTTACCTACGTGATGGAGAAAGAGGGCTTGACCCCCAAGCAGATGGACGATCTGATGAACAAGAAGTCCGGTACTTTGGGTATTTCCGGTGTTTCCAGTGACGACCGTGATATTGAAAAGGCCATCGCTGAGGGTAACCCCCGTGCTAAGCTGGCTTGGGATATGCGTACCTACCAGATCACCAAGATTATCGGTGGCTACATTGCCGCTCTGGGTGGTTTGGATGCTCTGGTGTTTACCGCCGGTATCGGTGAGAACCAGCCCCTGGTACGTGAGGAGATCATCAATGCTCTGGGCTATATGGGCATGAAGTGTGACTCCGAGGCTAACAAGGTGCGTGGCGAGGAGCGTCTGATCACCACTGCCGATTCCGCTATCCCCGCTTGGATCATTCCCACCAACGAGGAATTGGTTATTGCCCGCGATACGCTGGCTTTGGCTCAATAAAACCATATTAAAAACGGCAACCGTTATTAACGGTTGCCGTTTTTTATGTGTCAGTCACAATGGGCATCGCGTCTGAACAGCAGGGTGATGCACCAGATACCTGCCAGCGCCACCACCGTGTAGATGATACGGGCGAACAGACTGTCAGCGCCGCCGAACAGCCAGGCCACCAGATCCAACTGGAAGAGGCCGATGCTACCCCAGTTCAAGGCGCCGATAATGGTAATGATCAGTGCCAATTTATTCAGCATTGTAATCTCTCCTTTCCGCGAAAATCTCGGGACACCGAAAGTATGTGCCGTGAGAGAAACAATTATACACATATCTGTGTTTTTTCTTTACTTAATTGAAAATGTGTGATATAATTTGTTAAGAAATAAACGAGCGAGGAGTTTTAGTATGCGCGCAGTGATTACCGTTGTCGGAAAAGATGCTTTGGGTATTTTAGCAAAGGTTTCGACCCGTTGCAGTGACCATAAGATTAACGTTATTGAGGTGACCCAGTCTATTCTGCAGGACATGTTTGCTATGATTATGATGGTGGACGTGTCGAGATGCGATATTCCTTTTACGCAGTTGGTGGATGAGATGGTCGCGCTGGGCAAGGAAAACGGCTTGGTCATCCATTGTATGCATGAGGATATTTTCAGCGCTATGCACACTATTTAAGGAGTAGACTATGTTAAACGGCAATAATATTTTAGAAACCATTACGATGATCCAAGACGAGCACTTGGATGTACGAACCATCACGATGGGGATTTCTCTGCTGGATTGTTGTGACAGTGATATTAACGTGGTGTGTACTAAGGTGTATGAGAAAATTACCCGCTGTGCCAAGAATTTGGTAAAGACGGGTGAAGCAATTGAGAAAGAATTGGGTATTCCCATTGTTAATAAGCGCATTTCCATCACGCCTGCGGCCATTATTTTGGCAGGGTGTAAGGATAAGGATGCCATTAAGTTGGCAAAGACGCTTGAAAAAGCGGCGGTGGCTTGCGGCGTGAATTTCCTAGGCGGTTTTTCCGCGTTGGTACAAAAGGGGTTTTCTGCCGGTGATCGGGAGCTGATTGAGGCTATACCGGAAGCGCTGGCCGTCACCAATCACATCTGTGCTTCTGCGAATGTAGGCTCCACTAAGGCGGGTATCAATATGGATGCTGTAGCGCTGATGGGTCAGGTTGTGCGGCGTGCCGCTGAGCGCACTGCGGATCATGGGTGTATAGGACCCGCGAAATTAGTGGTGCTGTGTAATGCGCCTGAAGATAATCCTTTTATGGCGGGTGCTTTCCACGGCGTTAGTGAGCCGGATTGTGTCATCAATGTAGGTGTTTCCGGCCCCGGCGTGGTTCGGGCTGCACTGGCTAAAGCGGGCCCTGACAAAGATTTGGGCGAGATTGCGGAGATCATTAAAAAGACCGCATTTAAAATCACGCGTATGGGCCAGTTAGTGGCTCAGGAGGCGTCTAAGCGTCTGGGCGTGCCTTTTGGCATTGTGGATCTTTCGTTAGCTCCTACACCGGCCGTTGGTGATTCCGTAGCATACATCCTGGAGGAGATCGGTCTGTCCCAGTGCGGCGGACACGGTACTACAGCCTGTTTGGCGATGCTCAATGATGCGGTTAAAAAGGGGGGCGTTATGGCTTCCTCTCACGTTGGAGGATTGTCCGGTGCGTTCATTCCTGTGACCGAGGATGCTGGTATGATTGCTGCTGCTCGCAGCGGTTGCTTAACCATTGAGAAATTGGAGGCGATGACCTCGGTGTGCTCTGTGGGTCTGGATATGATCAACATCCCCGGTGATACCTCTGCTGAAGTGATTTCTGCTATTATTGCAGATGAGGCAGCAATTGGTATGGTCAATGGAAAAACTACCGCGGTCCGTGTGATCCCCGCTATCGGTAAGAGTGTGGGTGAAGAACTAAACTTCGGCGGCCTGTTGGGTGAAGGACCTGTGATGCCGCTGAATACGGCCGCTCCGGATGTGTTTATCCATCGCGGCGGACGCATCCCTGCTCCGATGCACAGCTTGAAGAATTAAAAAAGACGTTGCAACATTCAATTTGTTGCAACGTCTTTTTGTATGGGTATCAATCAAATGCGGGGTTAAAGGCATAGAAGTTTTTGCTGTCCAGTCGATCTTGAACTAAGCGCAGACCTTCGCCGAAGCGCTGGAAGTGTACGATTTCGCGCTCGCGCAGGAATTTCAACGGTTCCAGTACATCGGGGTCATCTACCAGTCTAATTAGGTTATCATAAGTCGTACGTGCCTTTTGCTCGGCAGCCAGGTCTTCGTGTAGATCTGTGATGGGGTCGCCTTTGGACGCAAAAGACATAGCATCATACGGTGTGCCGGCCGCCGCAACGGGGTAGACTCCCACTGTGTGGTCGGTGTAATAGGGAGCAAAACTGCTGTCTTTGATCTGCTGTTCGGTCAGATTACGGGTGAGTTGGTGGACCATTGCGCCCACCATTTCAAGGTGTGCGAGTTCTTCCGTGCCAATGTCGGTGAGGATAGCCTTCAGCTCGGGATAGGGCATGCTGTAGCGCTGGCTGAGGTAGCGCAGAGATGCACCGATTTCTCCGTCAGGTCCGCCGTACTGGCTGAT
>JAZNUN010000098.1:0-38858 GCA_045592345.1 Acutalibacteraceae bacterium
GGCCTATGACGGTTCTGTCAGCAACGATTATGACTGGGTGACCTATTCCTACACCTATACTCCCGCTGAGGATGTGGATGCCACCATCCTGATGTATACCTACAATGGTGACGACAATGCGTCCATTGGCTCCACCTACTATGTAGACGATATCGCTATCACCTATGGTGAGGCGCCTGTGGAGCCTGAGGAGCCTGCGTATGGCAACCTGATCAAGAACGGCGACTTTGAGGCTGAGTTGGGCGCCGAGTGGGCCAGCATTGGTACCATCGAGCGCGTGACCGGTCAGAAGTCCAATACCAGCAACGTGCTGAAGGTGACCAAGGCCGGTGCTTGGGATACCCCGAAGCAGACTGTTTCCCTGAAGGCTGGTGTGGAATACACCATCTCCTGGAAGTTCCATATGCCTTGGTCCATGTATAACTGGTGTTACTCCATCATGAAGCTGGAGAATGCCGCCGGTGCTACCCTGACCCAGCCTGATTGGAGCAAGGTAGCCTATGACGGTTCCGTCAGCAACGATTATGATTGGGTGACCTATTCCTACACCTACACTCCCGCTGAGGATGTGGATGCCACCATTCTGATGTACACCTACAACGGTGACGACAACGCTTCTATTGGCTCTACCTATTATCTGGACGACATCGCTATCACCTATGGTGAGGCGCCTGTGGAGCCCGACGAGCCTGTTGAGCCCGATACTCCCGACGAGCCTGTCGAGCCTGATACTCCCGACGAGCCTGTCGAGCCCGATACTCCTGCCGAACCCGTGAACAAGATCAACAACATGCTGCGTAACCCCGATATGGAAGAGGAGTTCCATTTTGATGGCGACTGCGATTCTTCTTGGTATACGGATTTCACTTGGGTAGCTAAGAATCCCGGTTGGGCTACCGTCACCCGCAGTGATGCTCAGGCTCATACCGGTAAATATTCTCTGCTGTGTACCGACCGTATGGGTTTCTACTGCACTCCCACTCAGCTGTTGCTGTTCGATGTAAATAATGTTGAAAAGCATGCCAGCGAGAAGATGCTGACCATCGAGCCCGGTAAGAAGTACATCTTCAGTGGTTTCATCTATGTACCGAAGTCTGAAATTACCGATGGCTCTGTCCGTATCGGTGCTACTCTGTACGACAAGAACGGTGCCTTCATCAAGAACGGTGACACCGATGCTGAGTCTGCCCGTACCTTCGTGATGACCGAGGGTGACGAGTGGGTCAAGTTTGAGCTGGAGTTCACTTGGCTGGGCGAGGAGGCCCTCTCCGAGTGCTACATTGGCTTTGAGACCACCAACCCCACTTGGAGTGGCTTTGTTGGCGACTTCTATCTGGATGATGTGTTCCTGAGCTATGAGGGTTATGTAAACCCCGAGGTTGTGGAGCCTGAGACTCCCGATGAGCCCGAGACTCCCGATACCCCTGACACTCCTGACGCTCCCGAGAAGGAAGAGCAGGATGATGTAAAGGTTCCCGTTATGGGTGACTCTCTGCCTGTTGTGGCTATGAGCGTTGTTGTTATTGCAGCCGCTGTACTGTTCGTATCTACCAAAAAAGTAAAGCAGTAATTTACAATTAGCCTGAAATTATTAGGTTCGCAATTATCTTGTCTGTGTCTTGAGACACATGGTTTCCTCCACGAGTTAGAACCGACTCCTTGCTATATCCGAAAATTGGGTTTATATCTTAACGCTTCATACCTTTACTAGGATATAGCAAGGGGGGTTCTAACCAACCAAATAATTATTTATAACATTTAAAATAGCAAACGATTTATATTACGTCGTCTCGGTTGGCGGCAAGATAGTATAATAAATATATATGTGTGACGAAAGGGAGGATTACATAATGAAACAAACAGTTATTGCTGTAATCGGTTGTGGACGAATCGCCAGATTGGCACATTTTCCCGCCTTTGCGCAGATGGATTCTGTGCGTGTAAAGTATGCCTGCGATATCATTGAGGAAAAGGCTGAGGCTATGAAGGCTGATTTTCCGATCATAGAGCAGGTGATCACTGACTATAAAGTGGCATTGGTGGATAGTGAGGTCGAGGCCGTCTTTGTGTTGACTCCCAACTATGCTCACTATACCATTACGATGGACGCTTTGAAAGCGGGTAAGCACGTATTCTGTGAGAAACCCATTACGGTTAATTACGAGTTGTCTTGCGAGATGGCCAATGCCGCCAAAGAAGCAGGCAAATTGCTGAATATCGGCGTCTGCAACCGCTATCACGCTTCTGTCGAGATGCTGGAGCAGCTCAACCGTGAGGGCAAGTTCGGTAACATTTATCACGTGTATTGCTCTTTCCGTTCCTTCCGTAGCATCCCCGGTCTGGGCGGTGCCTTTACGACTAAGGATCAGTCGGGCGGTGGCGTGCTGATCGACTGGGGTGTGCATTTCCTGGATTTGATCCTGTATATCCTTGGCGGTGCCAAACTGCAGAACGTAACCTGTGATGCATACTGCGAAATGGCGAAGGATATGAAGGCCTATAAGTATGAGAATATGTGGGCTGAGGATACTGCTGATATCGAGAACGGTACCAACGATGTGGACGATTTTATTTCCGGCTACGTTCGTACCGATAAGGCCAGCATTTCCTTTAACGGCGCTTGGGCCCAGAATGTCAAGCAGGATGAGATGTTTATCGACTTCTTGGGTGATAAGTGTGGCGCTCGCTTGTCCTATGGCGGCAAGTTTGAGCTGTATGATGGCCAAACTTTGGAGACCATTAACCCTGAGTATGACATCCCCAATATGTATCTCCGTGAGAATACGGCGTTTATTGAGGCGATTGTCAGCGGGACTCCCGATCGCAACTATATTGACAATGTTCTGGAAAGCGCAAAACTGTTGGATGCTCTGTATGAGTCTTCCAATAAAAAAGGAGAGGTCGTTTTCTAATGAGAAAGATTGGATTTGTAGATTTTTACATCAGCGAATGGCATGCCAACAATTATCCGGCGTGGATTGCGCAAGCCAATGAGAAATTGGGCACCGATTTCGAGGTAGCCTATGCGTGGGCCGAACAGGATGTGTCGCCTATTGATCAGGTGACCACCGCTCAGTGGTGCGAGTCTATGGGCGTGCAGAAGTGTGATACCCTGGCCGAACTGTGCGAAAAGAGCGATGTCATTCTGGTTCTGGCTCCTTCGAATCCCGAAAAACATCTGCAATATGCCCAAGAGGTGTTGGCTTATAAAAAGCCTACCTATATCGACAAAACGTTTGCGCCTGACTGTGAGACGGCGCAGAAGATTTTTGATATTGCCAACGAATATGGTTGTCCCTTCTTCACCACGTCGGCATTGCGTTATGCCGATGAATTGGTGAAATATCGTGATGCACAGCACATCATTCTTACCGGTGGTGGCGGCAACTTTGCTGAGTATTTGATCCACACCGTGGAGATGGCCGTTGTGCTGTTGAATTCGCCCGCGGTTAAGGTGAAGACCGAGTGCGTGGGTGACCAGCGAATTTGCCGCATCCTGACGCAGAGCGGTAACGATGCGGTTATTGTCTATTCGCCTTGCCTCGAGTTCTCCATCACCGCCCAGTTGGCGGATGGTACTTATGAAAAAACGCCCGTCACTTCGGATTTCTTCGTGAATCTGATTGCCGGCATATTGAAGTTCTTTGATAATGTGGAGGCACCTTTTGACCCCGCTCAGACGATGGAGGTTATGCGTGTGCGTACTGCATTGATTAAAGCCGAGTCCCAAGAAGAGGAATGGGTAAATTTGTAAGGGTCGCTATCGAAAGGAGATTTTGGTATGAAACTGGGTGTCATAACTGATTGTTTCAAATTGCCGTTGGTGCCGAGCATACAGAAAGCTGCTGAAATGGGATTCCAAGGCATTCAAATTTACGCAACTACCGGCGAGTTTAGTCCTGAAGTACTGACTCAAGCGGATAAAGACGCATTAAAGCAGTTGATTCGTGATAACGGCCTGGTTATCAGCGCCTTGTGCGGTGATATGGGTGGTTTCGGTTTTCAGATTGAAGAGGATAATGCCGATCGTATTGAGAAAACCAAGCGCATCGTGGATTTAGCCCAGGAATTTGGTGCATCGGTTGTTACCACGCATATCGGCGTTATTCCTAAGGATAAGACCGTGCCGCGGTACGATGTGATGCTGCGTGCGTTGACAGAATGTGGCGAGTATGCCCTCAGCAAGGGTGTTACGCTCGCTATTGAAACCGGCCCTGAGGATGCACGCACATTGTTGCAGTTTATCAACGATACCAAGGGTGGCGTGGGTGTCAATTTGGATCCCGCCAACTTTGTTATGGTAACCGGCCAAGATCCCGTCGAAGCGGTTAAGTTGCTGGGTAAGCATATCGTTCATACTCACGCCAAGGATGGTGTTATGCTGAAGCAGACCGATCCGGAGATTATTTATGATTGTTTTGCTACCGGTGGTATCGAGGCGTTGAATGTGGCAGATTACTTCTTAGAAACCCCGTTGGGCAAGGGCAATGTGGATTTCGACGCCTATATTCGTGCTCTTTGCGAGGTTGGCTACGATGGCTTTTTAACCATCGAGCGCGAGACAGGTGAGGACCCTGCCGCGGACATTGCATTGGCAAAAGCTTTTTTAAGTGAGGTTTTATAATGGGTAAAATCAAAGTAGGCGTGATTGGTTGCGGAAGCATCTCGGTCATGCATTTGGATTCTGTTCAGGCGTATGACGACCTCGAGTTGGTTGGTGTATGTGATATCAAAGAGGATCGTGCTGAAAAGACCGCGCAAAAATATAATACGCACGCCTACACGGATTATCGGCAGTTATTTGAAATCGAGAAGCCGGATGCTATTCATATTTGTCTGCCGCATTATCTGCATACTGTGGTGGCGTGTGAAGCATTTCGATACGGCATTCACGTTCTGTCCGAAAAACCCATGAGTATCCGTTATGAGGATGCTGAGCAGGCCGTGGAGCTGGCCAAGCAGTGTGGCGTCTTGTACGGCGTTATTTTCCAGTGTCGCTATAATACGCCTAGCGTGCTTGTCAAGCAGCGTATTCTTAATGGATCGCTTGGCAAGGTAAAATGTGGTCGCACTACGCTGACCTGGTATCGTCCTGATAATTATTACGATCAATCCGATTGGAAAGGAACCTGGGATAAGGAGGGCGGCGGTGTTATTATCGATCAAGCCATTCACTCTCTGGATCTGGCCAATTGGATGATCGATTCTACACCGTGCGAAGTGCAGTCTTCTCTACATAATCGCCATCATTCCGGTATGATCGTTGAGGATTCGGCGGAAGGCCTCATTAAATATCAAAATGGTGCGCTTTTGTCGTTTTATGCTATGAATAACTATTTTGTAGACGAACCTATTGAAATTCGCCTATTGTGTGAAAACGGCAATGCAATTTTTTCTTATGATGAAGCGACGATTACATACAATAATGGCGCTGTAGAAACAATTGTGAATCAAACGGATGATGTTTTATCGCAGTCGGGCGGTAAGGAGTATTGGGGCTTTAAACACCATATCCAAATCCGTCAGTTTTATGATGCTATTCAGGGCAAAGAGCGTCTGGAAATCTCCGGAGAGGAAGCTCTGAAAATTCAGAAAATCATTTGCCAGATTTACGATAATGATGATTGCCATATGCGTTAACCATAGTGTGATAGTATAGCGCAATGCGGAGAACAGGAGGGGAAGGTATGCATTCCATTTGGGAAATGACTTTTGGTCAGCCTGAAGAAAAAACGCCTTTGGGAGTGTTGGATAGAATCCCCCGTGTGGATGAGCTGGATGGCTTGTCTGTGGTGGAGGATTGTCCGATATTGCCTGAAAATATTCATTTTCAGCGTACAGCAAGAGGCTGCACGATAACTTTCCCCGCCCAAGTGGGTGAGCAGTTCTACGGTGGTGGTTTGCAGCTAAAGTCTGTGAACCAAACCGGTCGTAAAAAGACGTTGCGGGTCAATAGTGATCCTTCTACCGATATTGGTGATAGTCATGCGCCGGTTCCGTTCTTTTTGTCTAATCGCGGCTATGGTGTGTATATCGATACTGCTCGCTATATCACTGTGTATTTTGCTACTCATACGCAGATGGCAACCAATACCGGACGCCAGGGGACCATTGATTCTGCGGAGAATTTGTATGCAGCGGATAACAGCCGTATGGCCGGAGATGTGATTATTGATATCCCGGCGGCTTCAGGCGTCCGTTTATTCATCTTTGGTGGTCCGGATATGCGTACTGCTTTGCAGCGCTATAATTTGTTCTCCGGAGGCGGTGCTGTACCGCCGCTTTGGGGTCTGGGTATATGGTATCGTGATTATGTCCGTGCCAATACAGAAGATGTGTTAAAACAAGTGCAACGATTCCGTAAGGATGGGTTGCCCTGTGATGTGTTAGGCTTAGAACCCGGATGGCAAACGCGGTCCTATTCCTGCAGTTATCGTTGGAATCCCGAGACTTTTCCGAATCCTGATAAGATGATGCAGGAGTTAGCTAAATACGGGGTTCGCGTTAATCTTTGGGAACATATTTTTGTCAATGCTGAGGCGGAGATGTATCCTGCACTGGAGCCGTATTCCGGCAATTATCGCGTGTGGGATGGTTTGGTTCCTGATTTTACCATTGAAGAAGCAGTGAATGTGTATAAGGAACATCATACGCGTGAGCTGTTGGATCGTGGCGTGTCGGGATTTAAGTTGGATGAATGCGATGGCTCGGATTATATCCAGTCGCCTTGGTCTTTCCCGGAAGCATCAATTTTTCCCTCTGGCTTGGATGGAGAACAGATGCATTGCTTGTTGGGTGCATTGTATGTGCGTGCCAATAACGCCTGTTTCTTGGATAAGGGGAAACGCACTTACAGTTGTGTTCGTTCTGCCGGAGCACTGGCGGCTCCCGATCCGTATGTTTTGTATAGTGATCTGTACGATATGAGAGATTACGCACGCGGTATGCTTTCTGCCGGTTACTGTGGCTTGTTATGGTCTCCCGAAGTGCGGCAATGCGCATCTGAGGCGGATTTGGTTCGCCGTTTGCAGATGGTGGCATTGTCACCCATAGCGCTGATCAATGCTTGGATGATTCCCAATCCTCCGTGGTTGCAGTGGGATGAGAAAAAGAATCACGCGGGTGAATTTTTGGAGAATAGCGAGGAATTGACTGCGCTATGTCGGAAGGTTTTTCAATTGCGCATGAGTTTGGTTCCTTATCTGTATTCGGCATTTTGTCGATATCAGAAAACCGGTATTCCTCCGTTTCGCGCACTTCCATTGGATTATCCGGCGGATCCTCAGGTGTGCAACATAGAAGATTGTTATATGATTGGAGAAGACTTGTTGTTTGCTGTGACGTTTCCCGATCAGAGCAAACGAGAGGTCTATTTGCCCGAGGGCGAATGGTATCATTTCTTTACTGGAAAACGGTATAAGGGCGGAGAGAGTTATTCTTTTGATACCGCTGATTACGAAATGCTTTTGTTTGTGCGTGGCGGTGCCTTGCTGCCGTTGGCTACGCCGGTAGAGAGTATTTCTGAAACTACTGTGTTTGATATTATCCTTTGTAAATACGGGGAAGGCAATGCCACCTGTGCTTTGTTTGAAGATGACGGTGAGACGCTGGAATATACTCACTGTCAGACGATGATGACAGTGGTATGGGAAGAAGGGAAGGCGCCGACGGCGACGCGTGTTGGAAATTATCCTATTCAGCGGTATCGCATCATTGGATATCGGCAGGATGGTCGTGAGGTATCATTCTAAGTAGAATGGTTATGTGAGCAATTGTGTTCTCGTTGGGCGTAGGAATATGTAATGCCGAGTTCCAACGAGTCAGTGTATTGGTTAAGGAGATTGTTTATGAAAAAGTTCGTATTATGGGCGCTTGTTTTCGTTATGATTGTGTCTTCGCTTATGATGGCATCGTGTAGCGATGCTACTATTGAGGATAGTACTGACGAAAGTACAACTCTTGATACCAGTGCAATCACAACTACGATAAACAACGGTGATGCTGATAACAATACTACAGACAATAAATCCAGTGCCAGTAGCCAAACTACTGTGAATGCTAGTGGTATCGGCAACAGTACAACCGGCAAGAATCCCAGTACCAATAGTAAACCCACAAACCCTGTGGAAGGAGATGCTTCTTTGATTCCTGACACACCCTATCCGGTGGATAGGCTCACTATTAACGGCACCCACATAAAAGAATTTGTTATCGCTCGTAACGCAAAAGCCGGTGACGTGGTGACTTATGCCGCAACCCAATTGCAAGCATACATACAATCTACCTGTGGCGTAACTCTCAAAATAGTAAACACTCCCGTGGCATCTGGAACAAAACGCATTTTGCTTGATGAAACGATCATCACAGATTCTGACAATTTCAAATACTATTCCGATGCGGCTGGTCTTGTTATTGCCGGTAGTGCTAAAAGAGGAATGGTATATGCAGTATACAATTTCCTGGAAGAGTGTCTAAACTGGCGTTTCTTTTCCAGCGATTGCGAGACCTGTAAGGATACAAAGGTTATTGACCTTAAAAACATAAACGTGAACTTCGTTCACAAATATGAGATTCGTGATATCTACTGGACGGAGTATTTTGACAACGACATTTCCCTTAAACGTTATCAAAACGGTACTGGAAAGCGCCGCGGCATTCTCGGCGGGACAGAGGATTTTCATCCCAATGGAATTCATACCTTTGCTCAGCTTGCCGGTCAATCCGAAACTAAGCAGCCTTGTCTTAACGATGAGATCATATACCAAAAAATGTTTAACTCTGCCAAGGAATGGCTCCGTTCTTCCGGTAGCAAGATTATTCACGTTTCTCAGAACGATAACGAACGTTACTGTACTTGTACGGCTTGTGCGGAAGATATTCGTTATTATGGTTCTCCGGCTGGCTCTATCATAAAGTTAGTCAATCGTTTGGATAAGGATCTTAAGGCAGTCGGCCTTAGCGATGTTAAGATTATTACGTTTGCCTATCGGTATTCTTTCCCTTGTCCTGTCAACATTACCTGCAATGATGATGTTGCAATTGAAATTTGCACCATTAATAATTGTTACAATCATGCTTTTAACGACAGTTCCTGTTCGGTAAATGCCGACTGCATGAAGCAGATTAATGCATGGTCCAAGATTTGTGATGAGTTCTATATTTGGGACTACACGGTTAATTTTAAGTATTATCTCAGCCCCTTTGCAAACTTCGATGTTCTCCTTGACAATATTAAGTATTTAAGTACTATTGGAGCTAAGGGAATCATTGAACAGGGCAATTTCCAAACACCTAGTGCTGAGTTCGGTGATCTCCGTTGTTATCTGATGGCCAAAGTTCTGGACAATCCCCAGATGACGAAGAAAGAGTATTACGCACATATGGATGAGTTCCTTGAGGCATACTATGGCCCCGGTTGGAAAAACATCCGAAAATTCATTGATTTTATAACGGAGATGTCCAACAAAAAGAACTCCTGTTTCAACATTTATTCCTCACCGGAGCAGATGTTTGGAAATCATGCCTTTGAGCCCTACAATCAAACCCTGCTTGAGTGGTGGAACGAGGCTGAAAAATTGGCTAAAACCGACATACAACTTGCACATGTCCGACGCTCAAGATTATGCTGCGACTATCTTCGTATAGGTGCCATTCATTACAAAAACAACAATTCCAATATGAGAGTCACTGTTGAAGAGTTCTTCAACGATCTTAAGGAATTTAATATTACAAGAATTGCCGAAAACTGTGTGCTTCCGGCAAGTATTGATCCAGCTATAAACCCACGCGCATGGTGGAATCTTCATGAGTACAAGGAATAAGCCGGCAGCTTCTTAAACTACATACATATTTCTCTTCACCAGGGTATAGGAATACCAGCTTCAACTGGTTCGGGCTGCTTATAAGGGAGGCATTAAAATGGAAATAGTCACGACTATGATAACGCCCTACAAAGCGGATGGTAGTGTCGATTACGATACGGCTGAACGATATGTAGATTGGTATTATGAAAATGGACTTGACGGCATCTTTGCCGTATGTCAGTCGAGCGAAATTTTTCACCTTTCCCTTGACGAACGAGTAGAACTGAATAAAAGGGTCTATAAACGCGCAAAAGGCCTTGATGAAAATTTTTTGGTTGTCTCGTCTGGCCATGTTTCCGATACCTTAGAGGAGCAAGCAAAAGAACTTAACGCCATATATGAAGCAGGAACCGATGCTTTGATATTAATAACCAATCGTCTTGATATTCAAAATGAGGGCGATGATGTATTCATTGCTAACGCCGAAAAACTGATAGCGCAGTTGCCGAGCGAAGCAAAGCTCGGTTTATATGAGTGTCCGTATCCTTATAAGAGACTGGTTACCCCTAAAATACTCGATTGGTGTCTTTCTACAGGCCGTTTCTACTATATGAAGGATACATGTTGTGATGCGGCGTTGATTGCTGAGAGAGCTAAGCAGCTGCAAGGCAGTCATTTTAAATTGTTGAATGCCAACTGTCAGACGCTACTGAAAACTAAGCGAAACGGGGCTGACGGGTATTGCGGTATTATGTGTAATTTTCATCCGCGGCTTTATGCATGGCTCGGCAAGAATATCGAACATGAGAAAGCGGACTTGGTGCAATCTTTAATAAGCGCCTTCGGCTTTACGGCGGAGAGCCTAATGTATCCGCTGAATGCAAAATACCATATGACTCTTTGCGGCATGAAAACAGAAAATATTGCACGCAATTGCAATGCAGAGCAACTTACAGAGTATGTAAAAAGCAATATGCAACAAATGAAGTGTGCAACCGACGAAGTTGAGAAGCAACTGGGTATCCGGTAAAAATTTATTACCTATGAACCCCAATTGATATATAGACTGAACTGTGGTATCATATGTTGTGTGCAGAACTGATGTAAATGATGATAGGGGAGAAGAATGTGCTGGGAAAAAGAGTTCACTTTGACAATCTATATCTAGAGGAGCCCCGGCAATATGGTGGCTTTTTGATGTATCAGGTCGGTGATTTGAACTGTAAAGGGGAATATCAAGTAGATAAACATATTCAGCATTGTCATGAAATCACCTATGTTGTTTCCGGTAGCGGAACATTTGAAAAAGACGGTAAGTTTTATCGCGTCAAAAGCGGGGACATCTTTTTATCGCCTTATGAATCAACACACACGGTTATGTCCAGCGAAGGTGACCCTATACGATATTACTATTTGGGATTTATGTTTGACAAAACCCATCCTGACTATGAAAAATACGCAGGTATTGAGAGACTTTTAACAAACCTTAAAACCCCGTTGATACATGACGATATCCGTGTGCATAATTTGTTTTCTATAATGTTTAACGAAATCGTTATGGACTATGAAAACAAGGGGATTGTCATCAGGGATTGCATTGAACTTTTGCTGCTTTTCATTGAACGCAGTTATTTTCCAAAACCGGCGAATACGAAAAAGGAAAGAATTAGCGAGAAAAAAGAGTATATCGTGTACGAAATTATCAATTATATCGATAATAATATTTTTAATATTCAAGCATTAACAGAAATTAGCCAATACGTGGGTTATAGTTATGCATATATTTCTCAGGTGTTTTCGAACACGATGGGGATTTCGTTAAGTATGTATTATCAAAATTCGCGATTTCAAAAAGCGGTTGAATTATTGAGCGGTGGCATCGGCATTACTCAAGTGGCGGATATGCTTGGGTACGATTCTCTTTACTCATTTAGCCGTGCCTTTAAAAAACATTTTGGTCTTGCTCCTTCTAATTACGTGAAAACTGTTTTGAAAAAGTAGGTCGTTATCTATAATATAATCTCTGAAAAAAAGGGGTCCTGTGAATGAACAAGTTGTTGAATTTGATCGATGAGAAGCCGTTAGACAACTGGGTCGAGGGATACAGTTGCACTTCTATATTCCGAACGATGGCTTTTATTGGAGACAGCCTTTCGTCGGGGGAGTTTGAGTCCCGAGATAAAAATGGAACCCCCGGTTTCCACGATATGTATGACTATTCATGGGGACAGTTTATTGCGCGGGAAAATGGCTTGACTGCGTATAATTTTTCTTGTGGAGGAATGACGGCTCAAACATATATGGAAAGTTTTGCGGCTTCCCGGAACTTTTGGGCCACGGACAAGGCTTGCCAAGCCTATGTCATCGCAATGGGCGTCAACGATCTGTACGGTAACAGAATCGAAATCGGCTCGGTGGATGATGTGGATGTCAATGATTATAAGAACAACAAGCCTACGTTTGCGGGTTATTACGCGCAGATGGTAAGCCGCTATAAAGAGATTAGCCCGGATGCGAAGTTCTTTTTTGTTACCTTCCCCAATGAGGATGCTCCCGAGAAAGAAGAAAAGGCACAGGCGATGCGGAAACTGCTGTACGAGCTTGCAGAGTTGTTCGATAATGCTTATGTTTTAGATATTTACCAGTACGGACCAGTATACAATGGTGAGTTCAAGAAAAAGCATTTCCTGTATGGACATATGAATCCAATGGGTTATTTGTTTACAGCGCAAATGATTGATTCGTATATTGACTATATCATAAGACATAATCCTCAAGATTTTGAATCGGTTGGATTTATTAACACAAATATCTGATTTATCAAAAGATTATAGTAAAGGAACCAGCTTTGTAGCCGGTTCCTTTACTTTTGTCTGAATGAATGTTATCTTCCCATAAGACGTGTGCACGCTTCATCGAAAATGTCCGGATGACCTACTGCAGCGGCTCTCTCAAGAATGGCCTGATGCAGAAGAGAACGCACCAGCTCGGAGATGGGCTCGTCGCAATAGAAACTCAGCATACGGAGCGCTTCATCTTCTTCATTGTACAGGTAATACGTGCAGCGCTTGGTTTCTCCGGGCAGGTTTTTGAAATAATGCTTTAGAGCATTCAGATTATCAAATGTATTACCTTCCTGATAGAGAATAGGGGCGTTCACATTGACACAATCGGTGGCGATGTTCACATTAAAGCGGGGACAGTGGTGGGCAATCAGAACCTTCTCGCAGAGCAGTCGGTCTGCGTAAGAGTAGGGCCCCCACACCGTGATGCTATCGACCAAGTTCATCCACTCGTCTTCGTGTTGATGTTGCTGATACCGCTCAACTATATGCTGCGTGGAACCAACATAGATAATCTCATTGTTCTTGTTGCGATAACCATAAACGTACATACTCATACCTCCAAATATTATTAGTCAGTCGACTGACAATGTTATTATAGATCAGTCGACTGATATTGTCAATAGGTTTTTGCGATTTTTCAAAAATAAGTTGACTGACAGGGGTAGGACATATATAATGAGGGGGAGGGGAGGGATACATATGTCCGGTGAAGCTCATAGAAAAGCCGTGGCAAAATATCAAGCCACAAAAGACCGTGTGAACATTTGGATGTCGCCTGAAGGTAAAAGCCAACTGGTTGAATTTGTCAAATCCACTCCGGAAAAATCTCTGCAAAAATATCTGCTCCGTTTAATTAAGGAAGATGCGGGAATCGATTGTGGCCCAAAATGATTGTTACATATCAAAAGCCGTCGTTCGTTTTGAACGACGGCTTTTGTCTTTGCTGCAGGCACCTTTGACACGCAGTGTCTTGACCGCAGGTCAACTCGTGACGGCGGTGCGCCGACGCGAGGGGAGGGGGGTATGGGGATGTGCCCCGAAAAAGGCAAGGTGACTCAAGGAGGTCACCGTAGCCAATGCTCGCTACCAAAATAATTCGTATTTTTGGTTTTTGAAATGTTAAAAATGAAAATGGCTCTGTGCTAATTTTCAAGTTGAAGTTTTGTTGTTTCAAGTGTTTTTAAAAACAATTTTCCTTTACCAAAGGTGGGTGTAGGAAATAGAACCAGTTTTTTCTGGCGCGAAATATTTTTATTTTGGAGTGTGGATTCGGAGGATGTTGTGTTTTTAGTTGCAATGATAGAGTGGGAAAAACTACACAAATTGTAATGGGAAAATCCTCACGCTGCATCTTGACAAATGCCGTATTTTGAATGATAATAATATCAATAAATGAGTATAGTATGCTCATGAAATCCGTAGGCGTAGCGACTTAGTCGCATAGAGCAGTGTTCCCATCGAATAGTGTGGGATTGTTAACAAGTGATCGAGCACCATTTGAAGATCCGTTAGCGAGATGAGCTGAAGTAACGACTTGAGCCTGCGGCAATACAAAGGATTCTGACCAGTCATAATCTTCTTTTCGTAGCAAACGAGTAAGAGGTGCAAAGGGTTATGGTGATGTCAGACTACCTTACAGTTAACAGCATGGAGTTATATAACAAATCTGAGTTTTAGCTGTTCGCTCGGAAACACAATTGCCATTATAGACTGTGCGTAGCCACGGTCTAATGGGGTTTGTTTTCGAGCAATATAACAATTTGTTTTAGGAACAAAGCCTGATGGCAATTTAGCCATCGGGCTTTTTTATATTCTCAGAAAGGAGGAAAGGGTATGAGAATTATGTTGATCATTCGCGTCGGGATTCCTTGAGCGTATACTGACGGTGTGGGTTTTAATAGGAAAGATTGAATGGTAACGAACGCTATTACAACGGAATTGAAGCTATGGACGTAAAAACCGTATGTGTGTATGATATTGATTTTACAGTTAAGGAGTGAATTGTTTATGAAAGGATATTGGCCGATTTATCATCGAAAAGAGGACCGTTTGATTTATGCTTTTGTGTCGCCAGTTGACAAAATATGCTATGTCGGGCACTGCAAAAAAGACTCACTTAGAGAAACGTATCGCCACCATACAAAGGGCCGGCGTTATTGTACGTTGCGGTTTATGGAGGCCGTGCGGCCGCACCGACCATGTGTGTTTGTGTTGGAAGAACTTCCAAACATTACGATAGCAAAGGCGTATCGTTATGTTTTGGTGTGGATTAAGGCGTTGATGGATGATGGCTACGTAAGTTATAACTACCCCACCATTATCGATCAAACAAAGGATCTGTTATGGGAGACAAAGTTGTTGTATCAACAACGCAAGGACATTCCTCTGACCGACCTTATGTCGTGCGAGAAGTGTCCCGTCAGAGTGTATAAAAACAAAGAATGTCCTTTTTGTGAAGCCAAAGAACAGGCTAAGTAAAAACCGGAAGAGGTTGGGTTACGGCGAGTCGCCGCAAGATGTGGCGGGTCGCCGCAATGGGACCAAACTATGAGCGCATAGGCTCAGAGAAGATCTCCAAAACCATTATAATTTAACAGAAGAGAGGAATTGTACACACTTCTATTTAAATTATGGTATGAAAGGAGAAAATGATGAGCAAAAATATTGAGATAGTGCCGATTCATTTGAAGATGACTTTGACTATCCGTGAAGCGGCAGAGTACAGCAATATTGGTATCAACAAGATTGATCAATTGCTGAAAACGCCAAACTGCTCTTTTGTTTTATACGTTGGCACCAAGAAGTTGGTCAAGCGTCAAGAGTTTGAGCAGTTCATTAAAGACAAACTGATTATATAATGGTAATCGGTGTAAGCTGTTGAAATTATGAAGCCGATGCGTTATTATGATTACGCATTGGCTTCTTCTTACATACGGAAGGAGTTAATTATGGGTAAAAACCTGAAAGGAAAGGATTGTGGCAGAGGAATCAGCCAGCGCAAAGATGGTTGGTATACCGCTCGTTTTACAGACGGTCTGGGGCGGCGCAAAGAGCGGTTGTTCCGCACGTTGCCTGAGGCTCGCAATTGGTTAGAGGACGCTCGCTATTTTGACCGGCATGATGAAGTGTACGCACCGTCCAGCATCACGGTGGACGCTTGGTTTACCTACTGGTTGGAAAATGTGGTAGGCAACCTCCGACCCAATTCGATTCGCAATTATCGCGAGCGATACGTCCGCAATATTCAGCCGGTGATTGGTCGGTTGTTGTTGTCGGAGGTCAAACCGATGCACTGTCAGATCGTTCTGAATCGGATGGAACAAGAATACGCAGGAGGTACCATTCGGCAGGCCTATATCTGTATGGGAACGATGCTCCGCTCGGCGGTCAATAACGACCTGTTGGTCAAGCATCCTATGGATGCCGGTGTGCGGTTTGCTAAACCGATTCGGGATCGAGGAGACATCAAGTTCTTGACTGTGGAGGAACAACGCAAGTTCTTAGAGGTAGCCGAGAGTTCTCAGGACTTCGATCAGTACGTATTGCTTTTAGAAACGGGTTTGCGCACAGGAGAACTGATGGGACTCACGTGGGATGCCATCGATTGGGAACGGCGCACCTTGACGGTGAATAAAACATTGGGGTTCCAATACAAAGAGCATCGCTGGCGGGCGGGACCACCCAAAACGCCCCACAGTTATCGCACCATCCCGCTGACCAATCGGGCGTATGAGATTCTCAGGCGGCGCTACGATTTGGCTCCTACTCGCAAAGAAGCGGAGGATTTATTCCAAACGCTGACCTATGTGGATCGTCGCACTGGTGAAACACGGAACTTCGTGATGCGAGATTTGGTCTTTGTCAATGAGCGGACGGGTTTACCGGACAAGAACAGCGCCTACGATTCGCATCTATACCGACTGTGCGATCGGGCCGGAATCAAACGTTTGGGTATGCACGCCTTGCGCCACACCTATGCCACCCGCGCCATCGAGCGTGGTATGCAACCGAAAGTGTTGCAACAGTTGCTGGGTCATGCCAGCATCCAAACCACTATGGACCGTTATGTCCATGTAACCGAGGAATCTTTATTCACTGCGGTGCGCCAATTTGAGCAAGATAATGCTTGCATTTGACTTAAACTTAGTGTAAAATTGGTGAAGAATTGGTGAATGAAAAATTCGCCACCCCTCACAAACTCAGTCATATCAAGGCTTTTTAAGGAGAGAGAATCAAAAATGAAATTAGGTATCGTGGGACTGCCCAACGTAGGCAAGTCCACCCTGTTTAACGCCATTACCAACGCCGGCGCCCAGAGCGCCAACTTCCCCTTCTGCACCATCGACCCCAACGTGGGCGTGGTGGCGGTGCCGGACAAGCGTCTGGATGCCCTGCGGGATATGTACACCGAGAACGGTAAGGTACCCCCCGTGGTTCCCGCCGTCATCGAGTTCGTGGACATCGCCGGTCTGGTCAAGGGCGCCAGCAAGGGCGAGGGTCTGGGCAATAAGTTCCTGGGTAACATCCGCGAGTGCGACGCCATCGTCCACGTGGTGCGTTGCTTTGAGAATGACGACATCATTCACGTAGAGGGCAGCATCGACCCCCTGCGCGACATTGAGACCATCGACCTGGAGCTGATCTTCTCGGATATGGAGATGGTGGAGCGCCGCATTGCCCGCGTCACCAAGGACCTGAAGGGCGATAAGAGTCTGCAGAAGGAACTGGACTTCCTCAAGGGACTGTACGCCCTGCTGGAGGATGGCAAACCCGCCCGTGCCTATGACTGTGACGAGGACGAACTGGTGATGATGGGTCAGATGGCTCTGCTCACCTCCAAGCCTATCATCTACGCCGCCAACCTCAGTGAGAACGACTTCGCGGGCGGTGAGCCCACCGGCAACCCCCACTATCAGAAGGTGGCGGCTCTGGCCGCCGAGCAGGGGGCAGAGGTGCTGCCCATCTGTGCCCAGATGGAGGCGGATATTGTGGATATGGACGACGAGGAGAAGCTGATGTTCCTGTCCGAATTGGGTCTGGAACACTCCGGTCTGGATCGCCTGATTCAGAAGAGCTACTCTCTGCTGGGACTCATCTCCTTCCTCACTGCCGGTGAGAAAGAGGTCCGCGCCTGGACCATCCGCCGTGGCTGGAAGGCTCCTAAGGCCGCAGGCCGCATCCACACCGACTTTGAGCGCGGTTTCATCCGCGCACAGGTCATCGCCTTTGACGCCTTGATGGAGTGCGGCAGTCTGGCCGACGCTCGGAGCAAGGGCTTGCTTCGCACCGAGGGTAAGGAGTACGTGATGCAGGATGGAGATGTCGTAGAATTTCTGTTTAATGTGTAAAATCGGATAGCAAACGACGGTTAAAGCCGCCCACAACCGAAGTTGTGGGCGGCTTTTTTGCGTTCTTTTTTGTTTCGAAAGAGAAAATTTTACCATTTATATAAAAAGTAAGAAAAACCTATTGATTTTTTCCAAAACATCCTTTATAATATGCATATGTGGTGGAAAGTGCATCTTTGTGGTGCGTTGTGGTGGATTTCCACACTTTCCACAGAGTTTTCCACAGCCCCGTGGGAGAAGCCAATTTGCTGAGTGAAAAGGAGGTGACGGGTTATGATGCTGTATGGACGCTTTGAACATAATATGGACGCTAAGGGTCGTGTTTTCGTGCCCGTCAAGCTCCGTGAGAAACTGGGCGAGACTTTTATCGCCGCCTGCGTGCTGGATCGCTGTGTCAGCCTGTACTCCTTAGAGGAGTGGGACAGCCTGCTGCAGAAGATCACCGAGGCGCCTATGGCTGAGACCCGCCGCCTGCTGCGTAAGGTGACCGAGTCTGCCGAGGACGTTACCCCCGACGCACAGGGCCGTATCCTGCTGAACAAGAATCTGATTGCCAAGGCCGGCTTGGAAAAGCCATGTCTGATCATCGGTGCCGGACGCCGCGCTGAGATCTGGAACCCCGCCGTGTACGAGCAGGAGATGGCGGATATGACCGACGATAAGTTGGAAGAGGAATTCATCAAATACGGATTCTGATTAACGATCGAAAGTAAGTGAGGTGGCATTGATGGCGGAGCAGACCTATCACCGTCCGGTGCTGCTGGATCAAACCATAGAGGCGCTGGCCATCCGTCCCGACGGCATTTATCTGGACGGCACCGCCGGCGGCGGGGGACACTCCCACGCCATCGCCTCCCGTCTGACCACCGGTCGGCTGATCTCTTTGGATCAGGACCCCGACGCCATTGCCGAGGCAGGCAAACGACTGGCAGGGCTTCCCGCCACGTTGGTGCAGACCAATTTTGTGAATATGCGTCAAGCGCTGGACGATCTGGGTATAGACGGTGTGGACGGCATTCTGCTGGACATCGGCGTGTCCTCCCATCAGTTGGACGCTCCCGAGCGGGGCTTCTCGTACCACCACGACGCCCCGTTGGATATGCGGATGAGTCAGAGCGGCACCACCGCCGCCGACCTGGTGGCAACCCTGGATGAGCGGCAGTTGGCCGACATCTTCTGGCGGTACGGTGAAGAAAAATTCTCCCGCCCCATCGCCCGCGCCATCGTGCGGGAGCGGGACAAGCAGCCTATTGAAACTACCCTACAGTTAGCAGACGTCATCAGCCGCTCGGTTCCCGCGGCGGCCCGCCGTGACGGACACCCTGCCCGCCGTGTGTTTCAGGCTCTGCGTATCGCCGTCAACGGCGAGCTGGATTGCTTATCCTCCGCGCTGGACACCGCTTTTGATTGCCTTAACGTGGGCGGTCGGTTAGCTATCATCACCTTCCACTCGCTGGAGGATGCGATGGTGAAAAACAGATTTCAGAGTTTCCGCCAGGGCTGTGTTTGCCCCCGTGAATTGCCGGTGTGCGTATGTGGGCGTACCCCCGCCGCCACCTTGATTACGAAAAAACCCGCCACCGCCACCGATGCGGAGCTGGCGGACAACCCCCGCAGCCGCAGTGCGAAACTGCGGTGTGTGGAGAAGGTACACGAAAGATATACAGACTAAAATCGCATTACCCGAATGAAAGGAGGTAGACCCTATGGCACGGACCAACGTCGCATACGATCTGGAACTGTTTCAGTCCCGCGAGACCCGTTTGGTAGCGCTGAAAAACAATACCAAGGCGCAGGCCGATCATCGCCGCCGTACCCGCCGTCAGTCGGTGCTGAACGTAGCGGTCTATCTGGCGGTGGCTCTCATCGCCTTGGGTATGGTGGGGTATTTCATCACCTGCAACGTCCGCCTGACCGAGATGAACAAGCAGATCGCTGATGGACAAGCCCAGCTCAGCGCTCTGCAGTCCGAGCAGGTGCGTTTGCAGTCCCAGCTGGCGGGTCTGACCTCCGCCGAGCGGGTGAACGCCTATGCTCAGGAGCACGGCTTGGTGCCGGTGGGCAGTAATCAGATCTATTACATTGAAGCAGAAGAGCAGGATCAGGTGTCTCTCGCCTCGGAGAATGACAGCTGGTTGCGTAAGGCGTGGGACGCCCTGCGGAGCTTTTTGTCATAACAGGCGGCATAATGTGCGCCTGACAGCATACCTATACAGTGAGTACTTCAGGCAGCATCGAGAGTTGAGACGGACACGATCTTGACTCTCGTTTTGTTGTTTTTTGCCGATGTCGTTTCACGGCATTTTGGCGTATATTCGGTCGCAAAAACACGTTTTTGCAACCTTCCCAACCACCTGCTGCGGCAGAGAAAGGACGGCATAGCGTATGAATAACCGAAACAGATCCGCTACCACCCGCACCCCCACCCGTCAGATGCGAGTTCGCGCCCGTGTGGCGGTGTTTCTTATAGTGGGTGTTTTCTTTTTGGCTAATATTCTTCGTTTGGGATATCTGCAGATATTCGAGGCGGAGGATTGGCAGCGCCGTGCCGTTTCTCAGCAGATGAGCGATACGGTGGTATCTGCCAAGCGCGGCCCCATTTATGCATCGGATATGACCCCTTTGGCAGAGTCGGCGGACGTGTGGAAGATTATTATGTCCCCCAAGAATATTGCCGGCTGTGATTGGAAGAATTTAGAGGGGGCGGACAAAAATCAAACCCTGTCCAAAGAGCAGGGTATCGAGATGATCCGTACCCGCATCGCCAAGGACCTGTCCGAGATGTTCGGCCTGGACTATGATAAGTTGTATACCCAGACGGGTAAGACCGCCTCTCAGTATGAGGTGATCAAATCCAAGGTGGAATACAACGACAAGGTTGCTTTCACCGAGTGGGTGGAGAAGAACGGCCTGTCCTATGCGTTTTATATCATTACTGACTATAAGCGGTACTATCCTCAGGGCAGTATGGCCTCCAACATTTTAGGCTTTACCGGTACCGATAACAACGGTCTGGAGGGTCTGGAGGCTAAGTACGAGTCGGTTCTGGCAGGTACGCCGGGCCGTATCGTCACTGCCCGCAACGGCATTGGTGACGAGATGCCCACCACCATGGAATATACCAAGGTGGTGGACGCCGAGGACGGCTACGGTCTGGTCACCACCATCGACCCCACCGTGCAGATGTATACCGAAAAATACCTCGCCGAGGCGGTGGAGGCCACCGGCGTGCTCAACCGCGGCGTGGCCATCGTGATGGACGTAGACAGCGGCGCGGTGCTGGGTATGTCCACCAAGGGCGACTACGACCCCAACGATCCCTTTACCATTGCCAACCCCAAAACAGAAGAGATGTTGGCAACCCTGGCGGGGGACGAAAAAGCGGCAGCTGTATCCGCCGCCCGCCAGCTTCAGTGGAATAATAAGGCCATCACCGAGACCTACGAGCCCGGCTCGGTGTTCAAGGTGTTTACCACTGCTATGGCACTGGAGGAGGGGTTGGCCACCGAGGCCACCAGCTTCTCCTGTGCAGGCTCCATCAATGTATCGGGATGGAACATCCGTTGCCACACCCGTAGCCATATGGGTGTACTGAACCTTCGCGAGGCGATCTCCGCCTCCTGCAACCCCTTCTTTGTTCAGTTGGGTCTGCGGGTGGGCGCCAGCACCTATTATAAGTACTTTAACGGCTTCGGTTTCACCGAGAAGACCGGCATTGATATGAACGGCGAGATGTCTAACGAGGGTCTGTACCACGGTTACGGCACCTTGGCGGAGCAGGAGTCCTCTCTGGCCACCGCCTCCTTCGGTCAGACCTTTAAGATCACCCCCATCCAGATGGTCACCGCTATGTGCGCCATTGCCAACGGCGGCAAGCTGGTGAGCCCCCACGTGGTGTCCAAGGTGCTGGATGCCGACGGCAACGCCGTCTCTACCACCGAGACCAAGGTGAAACGACAGATCATCTCCGCCGACACCTCCGCCCGCATCTGCGATATTCTGGGCGATATCGTTAACGGTGGGGGCTCCAAGAACGCCTACGTTGCCGGCTATCGTGTGGCGGGTAAGACCGGTACCTCCGAAAAGCGAGATACGGTAGAGAATACCGAAGACGTGGTGGCTTCCTTCTGCGGCTTTGCCCCTGCGGACGATCCTCAGGTGGCGGTGCTGGTGCTGTTGGATGACCCGCAGACCGAGGTGCGCTATGGCGGCACTCTGTCCGCCCCCGTGGCCCAAAAGATATTTGAATCCATCCTGCCCCATTTGGGGGTAGAGCCCTCCTATACCAACGAGGAGTTGGCCAGCCTGTCCCGCTCGGTGCCTTTGGTCACCGGTCAGACCACCGCTGTAGCACAGAATAAGGTGGTCAACACCGGCTTGAAGGCCTCCATCGTGGGCAAGGGCGGCACCGTTGTCCGGCAGGTGCCGGAGGCGGGTCAGTCCATCCCCGCCGGCGGTACGGTGATCCTGTACACCGAGGAGGACGCAGTCACTATGGTGACGGTGCCCAATTTCTACGGACGCTCGGTCACCGAGGTGAACGCCCTGGCGGCTCAGATGGGTCTTAACGTACAGATGACCGGCTTGGTGGGCGGCTCCAGCGCCGCCGCCACCGCCAACGGGCAGAGCGTGGCCGCAGGCCAGCAGGTGCCCAAGGGTACGGTTATTAAGGTGAACTTTGTTTATACGGACACCCGCGACGGTTAATCATCGAACCGCGGTTTCAACAGCACTACAAATGCTCCTGCAAGAGAGGATGACCAATTTATGAAGTTGAATGAACTGTTAAACGGTACCGGTATTGATGTGGGATTCATCAAAGAGGATACCGAGATCACCTCCATCACCTGCGACTCCCGTCGGGTGGAGCCGGGATGCCTGTTTGTGTGCATCGTGGGCACCGCCGTGGACGGTCATATCTACGCCGAGTCTGCTCAAGCCGCAGGTGCCGCGGCGGTGGTGGTACAGCGGGATATGGGTCTGCACACCCAGCTGGTGGCGGAGAATACCCGTATGACTTGGGCGCAGATCTGCGCTAACTGGTTCGGTCATCCTGCCTCTCGTCTGAAGATGATCGGCATCACCGGCACCAACGGTAAGACCACTACCACCACCCTGATTAAGTCGATGCTGGAATATGCGGGACATAAGGTGGGTCTCATCGGTACCATCCACAATCTGATTGGCGATCGGGTGCTCCCCGCCCGTCACACCACCCCCGACCCCTACGACCTCCAGAGCCTGCTGGCGCTGATGGTGGTGGAGGGTTGCGATTATTGCGTGATGGAGGTTTCCTCCCATGCTCTGCATCAGCGTCGCGTGGCGGGATGCACTTACGAACTGGGTGTGTTCACCAACCTCACCCAGGATCATTTGGATTACCACGGCACTATGGAAGAATATATGTTGGCGAAGAAGGAGTTGTTCTCCCTGAGCCGTGCCGGTATCGTCAATATGGACGATGCTTGGGCACAGGCGATCAGCGAAGGCGTTTCCTGCCCGCTGACCACCTATTCCGCCAAAAATGACGCCGCCGATTACGTGGCCCGCAACATCCGCTACCGTGCCGACGGCGTGGACTTCGAGCTGGTAGGCATCGGCAAGATCGGTCGGGTAAATATGAAGATTCCCGGCCAGTTCTCGGTGTATAACGGTCTGTGTGCCGCCACCGTCTGCTTGACTTTGGGTATGGCGTTTGATACCGTGGTGGCTGCTCTGTCCGCCGCCGAGGGAGTCAAGGGCCGCGCCGAGGTGGTGCCCACCGGACGGGACTTCACCGTAGTCATCGACTACGCCCACACCCCCGACGGTCTGGAGAACATCTGCCGTACCCTCAAGGAGTGCTGTACGGGCCGTCTGGTGACCCTGTTCGGTTGCGGCGGCGATCGGGATAAGACCAAACGCCCCTTGATGGGTGCCGTGGCCGCCGATCTGTCGGATTATTTGGTGGTTACCTCCGATAATCCCCGCAGCGAGAACCCCGCCGCCATCATTGAGGATATTGTGGCGGGTCTTAAGGATAAAACCACCCCCTACACGGTGGTGGAAAATCGGGTAGAGGCCATTCATTGGGCCATCGCCCACGCTCAGCCGGGGGATACCATCCTGCTGGCGGGTAAGGGACACGAAACCTACCAGATCCTGGCCGACGAGACCATTCATCTGGATGAGCGAGAGGTCGTGGCTGAGGCACTAGCTCGGTAAGATAAGGGAGGTATACGGTATGGATATGAAAAACAGTATCATACTGGCGGTGGCCGGTATTGTGTCTTTTGCTTTGGCGGCATTGCTGGGCAAGGTGCTGATTCCTTGGCTGCATAAGCTGAAATTCGGTCAGACTATCTTAGAGGACGGCCCCACCTGGCATCAGAAAAAGCAGGGTACCCCCACTATGGGCGGCATCCTGTTTATCGGCGGCTTTTTGGTGGCGGCCATCATCGCGGTGATTCTGGTGGCGGTGCTCAAGCCCATCAACGCCTTCGGCTCTCCCTTTACCACCGTCCGCTTTTGGGCGGGCATCGGCTTGGCGCTGGGCTGCGGTCTGATCGGTTTCGCCGACGATTATATCAAGGTGGTAAAAAAGCGTAATTTGGGTCTTACCGCCCTGCAGAAGATTCTGTTACAGTTGCTGGTTTCCACTGCTTATGCCGTGGTGATGTACATCTACGGCAAGGGTGGCTTCTACATCCCCTTCTTCGGTTACGTGGAGTGGGGTATTTGGTACATCCCCTTTACGATTTTCGTGATTGTCGCTATGTCCAACGCCACCAACCTCACCGACGGTGTGGATGGTCTGTGCGGTTTCACCGGCTTTGTGGCGTCGCTGGCACTGTTGCTCATCAGCGGCTTTGCCAATCAGTTGCCCCAGAGCATTCTGGCGGTGTCGCTGGCAGGCGGTCTGGCAGGCTTCCTGCTGTGGAATTTCCACCCCGCACAGGTGTTTATGGGTGATACCGGCTCCCTGTTTATCGGCGGTGCGCTGACCGCTCTGGCCTTTGGTATCGGTCAGCCTTTCCTGCTGGTACCCATCGGTATCCTGTATATTGCCGAGAACCTGTCGGTGATTCTGCAGGTCACCTATTTCAAACTCACCCACGGCAAGCGTCTGTTTAAGATGAGCCCTCTGCACCATCATTTTGAGATGTGTGGCTGGAGCGAGAACCGCATCGTTCTCACCTTCGGCGGGGTCACTTTTTTGGGTTGCCTGGTGGCGATTGCGCTGGTTTTGTTCGGCTGATCCCGACGGGATCGACAATCTTTAATGAGAGGAGCGTATTCGGATGGCAGGAAACAATGCGACCCCCCGTAGGGGCACTCGTTCCGCACCCGCCAAAACCCGCAGAAAAAAGCTGTTCGGCTTTATCAATGTTTCCGGCGGATTTGATATGTATTTCTTTGTGTTGCTGATGATCATTCTGATCGTCGGCCTGGCCACGCTGTATTCTGCCAGTCACGTATACGCCTTTAACTACGACGGCGGCGACAGTTATTTCTACATCCGCAAACAGCTTTTGTGGGTGGCCATCGGTATGGTGGCGATGTTGGGTATATCCTTGGTGGATTATCACGTTCTGCACCGTTGGGCGCTGCCCCTGTATATTCTTGCTTTGGGTTTACTGGGGTTGGCGTTGGTGCTCCCCTCCGAAAGCGGTATTCAGCGTTGGATCCGTATCCCTGGTTTGGGTCAGTTTCAGCCGTCGGAATTTGCGAAATTTGCTTTGATCTTGCTGTTTGCACATATTATTTCTCTTCATTACAAAAAAATGAAAACTTTTACCAGAGGTTTTTTGCCGCTGAGTGCTATTTTGGCCATCACCTGCGGTCTGGTTATTATCGAACCTCACCTGTCGGGTACGATGCTCATTGCCATCCTCGGTTTTATGATGATGTATGTGGGCGGTGTACGTCAGGGATGGCTGTTTTTGGTACTGGGTGCCGGTGTGGCATTGGTATTTGTGATGGTAGTGGTGATGGGATATGAGCAGGACCGTATTGCGGTGTGGCTCCATCCCTTGGAATCTTTCGCCAATGAGATTACCTTTGAGGACGGCATCTCCGGACGTGACCACGCTTGGCAGACGGTACAGTCCCTGTATGCCATCGGTTCCGGTGGTATTCTGGGTCAGGGACCCGGCAATTCTCGTCAGAAACACCTGTTCCTGCCCGAGCCCCAGAATGACTTTATCTTCGCCATCTTCTGTGAGGAGATGGGTCTGGTGGGTGCCGTGCTGGTGCTGATTCTCTTTGCTTTACTGGTTCTGCGCGGCTTAAAGATCGCTCTGAGAGCCCCCGATAAATTCGGTTGTATGCTGGCCTTCGGTCTGACCCTGCAGATCGGTATACAGGTGGCCTTGAACGTAGCGGTTGTGTCTAATCTGTTGCCCAATACGGGTATCAGCCTGCCCTTCTTTAGTTACGGCGGTACGTCGATACTGATGCTGATGGCACAGATGGGCGTGGTGTTATCCATTTCACGCCAATCGAGAATGGAGAAAGTGTAAGGGGGCATACAAATGCGTATATTAATGACCGGCGGCGGCACCGCGGGGCATATTAACCCCGCTCTGACTATTGCCGATATGCTAAAGAAAGAATACCCCGATGCGGAGTTTCTGTTTGTGGGTGCCACGGGCCGTATGGAGACCCAGCTGGTTCCTGCGGCGGGCTACCCCATCCGCACCGTTACGGTGCGGGGATTTCAGCGTCGTTTGAGTCTGAAAAACATCGGTCGCAACGTATTGGCGGCTGTCAATGTGGTTACCGCCTCCGCCGCCGCCAAAAAGATCGTGCGGGAATTTAAGCCCGATCTGGCGGTGGGTACCGGCGGCTACGTCTGCGGTCCCGTTTTGCGGGAGGCCATCCGTGCCGGTGTCCCTACGGCGGTGCACGAGTCCAACGCCTTCCCCGGTGTCACGGTGAAGATGTTGGGCAAGGAGGGCGCCACCGTTCTGCTGTGCAGTGAGGACGCCCGCCGTCACATCCCCGAGGGTGTGCGGGTCATCGTCACCGGCAATCCCCTGCGGTCGGATTTCGTTGCTTTAGATAAGGCCACTGCACGAGCCGAATTGGGTCTGGACAGCCGTCCCTTGGTGCTGTCCTTCGGCGGCAGCTTGGGTGCCGCCCGCATCAACGAGGCGATGGCAGAGGTGCTCCGCCGCAGCCGCGAGTCAGGCAAATTACAGCATATCCACGGCGCCGGCAAGGCGGGTTATGCCGCTATGAAGACCGCCTTGGAGGCGATGGACCTACCCTTGGAGGGGGACGGCATCGCCGTGCGGGAATACATAGACGATATGCCCCGCTGTATGGCGGCGGCGGATCTGGTCATCTGCCGTTGCGGCGCTATGACCCTCAGCGAACTGCCCGCAGCGGGCAAGCCCGCCATCCTGATTCCTTCCCCATACGTGGCGGAGAACCATCAGTTCCATAACGCCATGGTGCTGGTCAACCGCGGCGCGGCGCTGTGCATTGAGGAGAAGGATCTGACCCCCGACCGTCTGTGGGAGGCTATTTGTACAGCCACCGACGACCCTGCCCGTCTGCTGGAGATGGGCGAAAAATCCCGTGAATCGGCTATACTGGACGCCGATGTGCGGATTATGACCGCGCTGAAAGAATTAGTGAAGAAATAAATACCGAACCGAACAAGACCCCTCTGCATACATTGCCTGTGTGAAGAGGAGGCGTTGTGTATGGAGGTATTACATATTGGTGGCGGTCGTCGGCTGACAGGGGAGGTGCCCATCCACGGGGCGAAGAACAGCGCCCTGCCCCTGCTGGCGGCTACGCTGTTGGTAACGGGGGAGTGCTGTATACAGAATTGCCCCCGTCTGTCGGACGTGGAAGCGTCCTTAGCCATATTGGAGCATTTGGGTTGCGGCGTACAGCGGGACGGGACTACCGTCACGGTGGATGCCACCGCGCCGTTGTGCTGTTGCATCCCCGATAGGCTGATGCGGCAGATGCGCTCGTCCATCGTGTTTTTGGGTGCGGTGGTGGCCCGTTGCGGCGAGGCAACCCTCACCTATCCCGGGGGCTGTGAGCTGGGTCCCCGCCCCATCGACCTGCATCTGACCGCTCTGCGGCAGTTGGGGGTGGCGGTGGAGGAGTGCCACGGCACCATCCGTTGTACCGTGCCCCACGGCCTGCGCGGGCAGGATATTACTCTGCCCTTCCCCAGCGTGGGAGCCACAGAAAACACCCTGCTGGCGGCCTGTACCGCACAGGGCACCACTGTATTGCGTAATGCGGCCCGCGAACCCGAGATCGGGGACCTGTGCCGTTTTCTGTGCGCTTGCGGCGCCCGCATCAGCGGGTATGAAAGCGGCACCATCACCATTGAGGGTGTTCCCCGTTTGCGGGGAGCCACCCATCGGGTGATGGCGGACCGTATTGAGGCCGCCACCTATCTGGCCGCCGCGGCGGCCACCGGCGGTGACGTGACCTTGACAGGATGCGACCCCGTATCGGTATCTCCCGTATTCGCCCCGTTACGTCAGGCGGGTTGTACCATTGACCTGCCCGCCTCTGACCGTATACATATTACCGCTCCCCGCCGTTTGGGCAGTATGGGGATGATCAAAACCTTACCCTACCCCGGTTTTCCCACCGACGGCGCGGCGCCGTTACTGGCGGCGGCCTGTGTGGGGCAGGGGACGAGTATATTTGTAGAAACCATATTTGAAAACCGCTATCGCTACGTGGATGAATTGGCCCGTATGGGCGCCCGCATCCGCGTGGACGGACGGGTGGCGGTGGTGGAGGGCGTCCCTGTCCTCCAGGGGGCTACCGTGGCCTGTACCGACCTGCGGGGCGGTGCGGCGCTGGTGGTGGCCGCTCTGGCCGCCGAGGGGGAGAGCCGCATCACCGCGCTGTCCCATCTGGACCGCGGTTATGAGGACCCCGTAGCCTGTCTGCGGGGACTGGGCGCGGAGGTCTGTCGCCGCGGGGTAGAGAAACAAATCCGAACTCCGTTTTAGTAAGAGGGATTTTCGCTCTATCTTCGCTAAAACACTTGGAAATACTGTCGCCTTTCGAGAATGAATAGGGTGAAAAGCGCCAAAATCTGCCGCTTTAAGGCAGGTTCGGTTCTGTTGCTCTACCATAGGGAATAAATGCAAAGGAATGGATTGTATGAAAACACAACAACCCGACAATCTGAATCAGGCCCGTCAGCTGGCACGGCGCCGCCGCCGTCGTCGGCTGATGATCATCCGCACCGCTATTGTGCTGAGCATCGTGTTGCTCTTGGCGCTGGTGGGCACGTTGGTGGTGATGAAGATCATCGCCACCCAACAGAGCAAGCGGGGCGAGACCACCGGCTTTTTGGCGGTGCGTAATATCGTGGTGGAGGGGGAGACCCGCTATACACCCGAACAGCTTATCGAGAAGAGCGGCCTGTACGTGGGTCAGAGCCTAATGGGTGTCAACAAGGTGCAGGCCCACGACCTGCTGATGCAGAACTTCCCCTATCTCAATACGGTGGAGATCGGCAACGCCTCCTTTGATACCCTGCGTATCCGCGTCACCGAGACCGAGGTGTTGGGCGCGGTACAGGCGGGGGATGAGTGGTTTATCGTGGGTGTGAACAACCACGCTTTGGAGAAGCTCACCGCTGACGCCGTACCTGCGAGTGTATTGCGGGTGGTGGGCGCCACGCTGGAGGGGGAGACGGTCGGTCAGACCCTGCTGGATGAGCGCAGTCTGCGGGTGTGCCGCACCGTGGCATCTGCCGCGTCCCTGTATCGGTTGGAGGGGATGACCACCGTGGACATCACCGAAAAGACCAATCTTTCCATCCTGATCCACGAGCGTCTGCGGGTGGTGTTTGGCAACGAAACCAATATCCCCGCCCAGATCGAGATGCTGGTGGACACTCTGCCGGTGCTGTATCAGAACAACGGGTCGGAGGCAGCCGGACGGTTGGATATGACCACCTATGCCGACGAGGACCCCAACAATGACAAGGCGGTGTTTACGCCGTCGGAGCTGCTGACCCAGTCTACTACGGGCAGTACTGCGGCTCCTACAGAGGGAACCACCACCACCACGACCACCGCGGAATAAAAACTCGATCTATAAGAGGAGAATCGCCCGGCGATTCTCCTCTTTTCTATCCCTATAAAAAATCTGCGTTTTTTGAAAATAATAGTTGAAATAGTGTATTGGGTATGATACAATATAGTGTGTATACAACTATATCAAGATTCTACTTCTTGTATAAATAGGAGGACGACAATATGATGCAGATCAACGCAGCAGTCCCGAATAACAGCATCACCATTAAGGTCATCGGCGTGGGCGGTGGCGGCGGTAACGCCATCAACCGTATGGTGCGCGCGGATGTCCGCGGTGTAGAATTTATGGCCATCAATACCGACGCCGCCGTGCTGGATGTATCTTTGGCCACCCACAAGATCCAGATTGGCGAAAAACTGACCCGCGGCCACGGCGCCGGCGGCAACCCCGAGCGCGGCCAGCGCGCCGCCGAGGAGAGCCGCGACGAGATCGTGGCGGCCCTGCAGGGTGCGGATATGGTGTTTGTCACCGCCGGTATGGGCGGCGGCACCGGCACCGGCGCGGCCCCCGTGGTGGCTCAGATCGCCCGTGATATGGGCATTCTGACCGTGGGTATCGTCACCAAGCCCTTCTCTTTTGAGGGCAAGCGCCGTATGGACCAGGCTGAGGACGGCATCGCTGCGCTGAAGGAGCACGTGGACAGCCTGGTGGTCATCCCCAACGACCGCATTAAGCTGGTCACCACCGAGCGCATTACCATGAAGAACGCTTTCGAGATGGCAGACGAGGTTCTGCGTCAGGGTGTCCAGAGCATCTCCGAGCTGATCCTGCGTCCCGGCGATATCAATCTGGACTTCGCCGACGTGCTGGCGATTATGAAGGATGCCGGCTTTGCCCATATGGGTATGGGCCGCGCCGAGGGCAAGGAGCGCGCCTCCGAGGCCGCCCAGGCCGCGGTGGACAGCCCCCTGCTGGAGACCTCTATTAATGGTGCCCGCGGCGTGCTGATCTATATCGTGGCTCCCGAGGACTTCGACTTTGAGGAGATGGAGGCCGCCACCAGCGCCATCAGCAACCAGATGCACCCCGACGCCAACATCATCTGGGGTTACAGCCTGGATTCCGAGATGGGCGACGCAGTCAGCGTCACTGTTATTGCCACCGGCCTCACCGCCGATTACAAGGGCGGCTCCACCCGTGGCTCTGCCGGCAGTGCGGACGTGCCCTTTGGACAGACCTCCATCAACATCCCCACCTGGTCGGATGACGATGATGACCTGGCCGAGATCACCCGCCTGTTTGAGCGCCGTAACGACACCGTGACCGACTAAAACATACACAGAGAGCCGTGGCATTCGCCTCGGCTCTTTTTTCGTAGCAACATTGACACGAAGGGCGGCCGCGTGTTACAATAATGTAAAACCGGGAGAAAAGGAGCGTACGGTATGAAGCGATGGTTTTCCGTGGTGATGGCGGTCGTGCTTTTGATGGTGTCGGGCGTTCCCTCCGCCGCGGCGGCTCCCGCCCGCCTCTCCGGTGACGTGGATGGGGACGGTCGCGTGCACCTGATGGACGCCGCGGTTCTTCAGCGTCACCTCAACGGCTGGAGTGTCATCATCGAAACCACAGTGGCAGATGTGAACGGGGACGACAAATTGAATCTGCAGGATCTGGGTCATCTTCTACGTTATCTCAACGGCTGGGATGTGGAATTGGCTCCTTGCGATCCCTTTTTACCTGAGCAGGAACGGGCGTTCTACCAATCCATCGTGGACAGTGAGAACGCGTGGCTGGCCTCTACCCAATTGAGCAACGGCGCACTACCTATGACTCCCGCTACCGACGGCAAGGTGCGGATGAACCCCTATTTTGCGGATTTTGCCGCCCTGTCCCTGCTGAATCAGCCGGAATTGTACGCCGACGTTGTGAAACGTTATATTGACTGGCATTTTGACCATCTGAACACCGCCGCCGAGGATCCCAGTGGGTTGGATGGCACTATTTTTGATTATACCTACACCGTTAAAAACGGTGTCGTTACTTTAGAGGAGTGGACTACCCCCACCCCCACCTACGATTCCACCGATTCCTATGCCGCCACCTTCTTGATGGTGGTGGAAAAATACGCCCGACAGACGGGGGATGCCGCCTACGTTCTGTCCCACGCAGAGGATATTCAACGTGTGCTCAACTCCCTGTTTGCCACGATGGATAACGGTCTGACCTATGGACAACCCAAGTCAAAGGTCAAAATGCTGATGGATAACTGCGAGGTGTACGCGGGTTTGCGTGCCGCCGCCTCCATCTATCGGGATGTGTTGCGGGACGAGGAAAAGGGCATCCGAATGGATACCGCCGCCGACGAGCTGGTCGTTGCTATGGAAAAGGATTTGTGGATAGGCAAATACTACGCCCCCGCCATCTATTTGGACGGCAGCCTCTATACTCCTTTCTCCTGGGAGAAATACTATCCTTCTGCCGCCTCCCAGACATTTCCCATACTCCACGGTGTACTGGATGCTGACAGCGATCGGGCGAAGATGCTGTATAACGAATACTGTGCCCGTTACGATTGGGAGCACCACCGTCATCCCGACCGCTATATGTGGTCCTCCAATGCCTATACGGCGGCGGTGATGGGGGATTATGAGCGGGCGCACACCTTCCTGTCGATATACCACGAGCGGGTATCCGCTTCCCGCGGTCATCCGCTCTATAATGCAGATGCAGCCTGGGCATCTATGACCGCCTATTATATGACTCAATTACCATAAATAACCCAAAATACGGACCACCTCTATCTGTTGATAGGGGTGGTTTTTGCTTTGTTTTCACCTTGACTTTATCGCGGTGGATATGGTATATTGATTATGTACAAATTTATCCTTTTAAAGGAGGAGAATTATATGAAAAAGTTATTGACCGTGGCCCTGTCCCTCATCGCGGCCTGCACCATGCTGGTGTCTGTTCTGTGCGTGGGCGGATTGAGCGTGTCCGCCGCCGTTACCGGCACCTTTACGGACTACATCGTGGCCGAGTTTGCCGTCCCCGAGATCGTGGATTTCTCCGCCGTGGGTGATGACATCGAGAATATGCATCGTATGAGCTACGAGTATAATCCCGACCTCAACGCCACCCTGTTGGTTAAGGCGGCCGCCCCCCGCGATCCCTCCCACACCGAGTATATCACCTATAAGATGGCGAAGAACATCGCCGGTTTTGAGTTTTCCGTGATGTGCTGTGCCGGTCTGGGCAATCCCTTGGAGGACATCTCCGTTTTCATATCCAAGACCGGTGCCGAGGGCAGCTGGGCACAGGTGGAGACTCAAGCCACCCGCTACACCTACAATTCTGATATCTACGCCCATTTTGACAAGGCATACTGGCACGAGTCTACTCTGATGAACGCTCAGAAGATCCCCACCGGCTACAAGTATCTGAAGATTCAGTTCAATCCCTGTACCGATAAAAACGACGTGCCGTGGAACGTGGCCATCGACACGGTCACCATCACGATGGGCTCTAATGTGGCGCCCCCTGTTATTCCTGAGGATCAGACCTTCCTGACCTACGAGGAGCTGGCTAAGCTGCCCACCACCGAGCCCACTGAGCCTACCACTCCCCCCACCGATCCTACCGAGCCTACGGATCCCTCCGAGCCCAGTCAGCCTACTCAGCCTACCGAGCCGGAGGCTCCCTCGGAGAATCCCTGCTTTGCCATTGACAGCGTCACCGGCGCCCCCGGCGATACCGTGACCGTTCCCCTGCGTATCTACAATAACCCCGGGATCGTGGGTGCTCAGGTATTGGTTTTCTTTAATTATGAAGCCGAGGCTCTGACCCTGGTGAGTATGGAGGGCAAGGACTTCCCCGGTATGGAGTTCGGTCCTTTGGATTACGGTTATGCTTCTATGATCTGGCTGGATTCCCTTAATCCCAATAATACCACCAACGGTGTGTTTGCTGAGCTGACCTTCCGGATTGCCGATGATGCCGCCGCCGGCGAGTATGAGCTGGATGTGGATTGTTGGTATGAGGAGGATATCTTTAACTACGATATGGAGACCGTGCCCTTCGAGTTCATTGACGGTACCGTCACTGTTTCTGTGGCTCCCACCTATATCCCCGGCGATGTGAACGGCGATGAGAAGGTCAATGTTAAGGACCTGGGTCTGCTCCAGCAGTATTTGAACGGTTGGGAGGTCGAGATCGTACAGGCCGCCGCCGACGTGAACGGCGATGACAAGATCAACGTGAAGGATCTGGGTCTGCTGCAACAGTACTTGAACGGTTGGGATGTGGAGCTACTGCCCGGCGGCCCCTCCTTCGGTGGCAGCGTGGAGCCCGACAGCATTTTGACCGATGAGGAGCGGGAGCTGTATCAGAGCATTGTGGACACCGAGAACGCTTGGCTGGCGAGTATGCAGCTGCCCAACGGCGCTCTGCCCATGAACTATGCCAAGAGCGGCACCCTGAAGCTCTGCCCCTATTTCTCTGATTTTGCCGCCCTGTCTATGCTGAATCAGCACAAGCTGTACGCCGAGAATGTCAAGGCGTATATGGACTGGCACTTTGCTCACTTGAATACCGCCGCTACCGATTACAACGGCGTGGACGGTACCATTTATGATTATAACGTGGTTGTCAGCGAAGGTCAGGTGGTTCGCGAGGAGTATATCGGTGGCAAGCCCTCTTACGATTCCACCGACTCTTACGCCGCCACCTTCCTGTCGGTGCTGCAGAAGTATGCGGAGAAGACCGGCGATAAACAGTATATCATTGACCACAAGGCGGAGATCGAGCGCATTGTAAACGCTCTGTACTCCACTATGGTAGATGGCCTGACTTTGGCCAAACCTGATTACCGCGTCAAGTACCTGATGGATAACTGCGAGGTGTACGAGGGTATGGTAGCCGGTGCCAAGCTGTACGCCGACGTGCTGGTTCCCGCTGATGCCTCCCTGGCCGCTACCGGCGATAAGCTGGCGGCCGATGCGGCATTGGTGGCCGAGAAGATCGAGAGTCAGATGTGGAATGTTGCCGGCAACTACTACGCCCCCGCGTTGAGTGAGAATGGCACACCCAACCTCAACTTCTCTTGGTCTAATTTCTATCCCTCTGCTACGGCGCAGGCCTTCCCCGTGGTATTCGGTCTCATTTCTCCCGAGTCCGAGCGCGCTCAGCAGCTGTACGCCGATTTCTGCGCTAATGTAAAGTGGGAGACTTTGGAGTATGACGATTCTTTCTATTGGGGCTCCAACGTGCAGTTCGGCGCGATGATGAAGGATACTGCCCGCGTAACCACTTATTTGGAGCTGTATGCTCGGGTGGCTATGCGCAACCACGCCTATCCGCTGTATAATTCGGATGCGGCCAAGGTAGCTATGGCTGCCTACTATCTGCTCCAGCTGTAATCGGTCAATAAGCACAAAAAAGGACCTGCAGATTGTATCTGTAGGTCCTTTTTTTATGTCGGTGTTTTCTTGACTTTACGGATAGGGTGTGCTATGATAAATAATGTCCTATTATGTATAAAAAATAAGGAGGAAAAAGCAAATGAAAAAAGTATTGGCAATGGTACTGGCAGTATTGATGCTGGTATCGGTTCTGTGTGTGGGCGTCAGCGCCGACGCTGATGAGAGCGCTTTCGCTTTTGTGGCGGACAGCGTTTCCGCTTTCGCGGGTCAGACGGTTGACGTGACCATCCGCACCCAGAACAACCCCGGCATTGTGGGTCTGCGCGTAGCCCTGGGCTACGACGAAGCGGTCCTGACCCCCATCGAGATGGTGGAGCAGGATTTTGCATCCACTGCCTTTGGCCCTCTGTCCAACCCTTTGAAAGCCACTTGGGTGGACGCTCTCCATCCCAATAATACCACCGACGGCGTGATCGCCAAGATCACCTTCCAGGTGGCGGCTGACGCCCCCGTGGGTGAGTATCCCCTGACCGTCAGCATTCTCGACTCCGAGGACATCTTCGATTCCGATTTTGCTGCCGTTCCTGTTATCACTGTTGACGGCAGCGTGTCCGTGGTGTCCTACACCCCCGGCGACGTGAACAACGACGGCAAGGTCAACGTGAAGGATCTGGGCCTGATGCAGCAGTATCTGAACGGCTGGGAGGTCGAGATCGTTAAGGCCGCCGCCGACGTGAACGGCGACGATAAGATCAACGTGAAGGATCTGGGCTTGATGCAGCAGCATTTGAACGGCTGGGATGTGGAGCTTCTGCCCGGCGGCCCCTCTCTCGGCGGCGGCAGCCAGCCCGAGAACCCCGATCAGCCCGGCGAGGGCGGCGATGAACCCGAACCTCCCCAAAACACCTTGACTATTGAGGAAGCCATTGCTATGGGTTCCGCCATGGAGCACAACATTTACACTGAGGAGAAGTACTACGTTACCGGCGTTATCACCGAGGTGTACAACACCCAGTACGGCAATATGCGTCTGACCGACGATGCCGGCAACATTCTGACCATCTACGGCACCTACAGCGCCGACGGCGAGCTGCGCTACGACGCTATGGAGGTTAAGCCCGTGGCCGGCGACACCGTCACCATCTACGGTATCGTGGGTCAGTACAACGGTACTCCCCAGATTAAGAACGGCTGGATCGTGGAGCACATCCCCGGCGAGGGTGGCGACATCGGCGGCGATGAGCCTGTGGATCCTCCTGTGGGGGACACCCTGACCATTGAGGATGCCATTGCTATCGGCTCTTCTATGGCGCACAATACCTACACTGAGGACAAATACTACGTCACCGGCGTGATCTCCGACGTGTACAACGAGATGTACGGCAATATGCGTCTGACCGACGATGCCGGTAATATTCTGACCATCTACGGCACCTTCAGCGCCGACGGCGAGCTGCGCTACGACGCTATGGAGGTCAAGCCCGTGGCCGGTGACACCGTCACCATCTACGGTATCGTGGGTCAGTACAACGATACTCCCCAGATCAAGAACGGCTGGATCGTGGAGCACATCCCCGGCGAGGGTGGCGGCGACGAGCCTGTGGAACCCCCCGCTGAGGGCGGCGTTACCATCGACTTCACCGATAAGAATAACCGCATTTCCTACTCCACTGAGCAGCAGGTGTGGGCTCAGAACGGCATCACCGTCACCAACGATAAGGGCACCGGCAACCCCGTGGGCGACTACGGCGGCGAGGGCTATCCCGCTCGCTTCTACAAGGGTTCTGTTTTGACCATTGATTGCGCCGGTATGACCCAGATCGTGTTCAACTGCGATTCTTATAAGGCTACCTATGCCACCGATCTGGCGGCTTCCATCACCGAGGGTGAAGTTTCTGTGAATGGCACCGTCGTGACCGTGGTCTTCGCTTCTCCTGTGGATTCTCTGCTTATCCCCGAGTTGGCCGCTCAGGTCCGTGTTCTAAATATCATCGTGTACGGTGAGGGCGGCGACATCGGTGGCGGCGACGAGCCTGTGGATCCTCCCGTAGATCCCGAGCCTCCCGTAGATCCCGATCCCGAGGAGCCTGATGTTCCCGTTGGTTCCGAGGCTACCATCGACTTCACCGATAAGAATAACCGCGTTTCCTACTCCACCGAGCAGCAGGTGTGGGCTCAGAACGGCATCACCGTCACCAACGATAAGGGCACCGGCAACCCTGTGGGCGACTACGGCGGCGAGGGCTATCCCGCTCGCTTCTACAAGGGTTCTGTTTTGACCATTGATTGTGTCGGTATGAGCCAGATCGTGTTCAACTGTGACGATTATAAGGATACCTATGCCACCGATCTGGCGGCTTCCATCACCGACGGTAACGTTTCTGTAGATGGCACCGTCGTGACCGTCACCTTTGACGCTCCTGTGAATTCTCTGTTTATCGCTGAGCTGGCCGCTCAGGTCCGTGTGCTGAGCATCACCGTCAACGGTGATGGCGGCGACATTGGCGGCGGCGACACCCCCGTGGATCCCGATCCCGAGGAGCCGGATGTTCCCGTTATCCCCGATGTGGATAATATGAGCATCTCCGACGCCATTGCTCTGGGTGTTTCTATGGCGCACAATACCTACACCGAGCAGAAGTACTATGTCACCGGTGTTATCACCGAGGTGTACAACACCCAGTATGGCAACATGAAGATTGCCGACGATGCCGGTAACATCCTGACCATCTACGGCACCTTCAGCGCCGACGGCGAGCTGCGCTACGACGCTCTGGAGGTTAAGCCCGTGGCCGGTGACACCGTCACCATCTACGGTCCTGTAGGTCAGTACAACGGTACCGCCCAGATCAAGAACGGTTGGATCGTTGACCACGTTAAGGGTGAGGGTGTTGAGCCTGCCCCCGAGCTGTCTGTTGAGGATGCTCCCGTGGCCGGTGTTGCTTATAAGTTTGGTATGGTCCAGGGCAATGTGTCCGCTGACGCCGTGTACTATCTGACCGGTGAGATGAGCGGTTTCTATATGGCTACCACCACCTCCGCCACCTCCGCTGTGGACGTGTACCTGGAGGATACCGAGGGCGGCTACTACCTGTACACTATGAACGAGAAGGGCACCAAGGCCTACATCAATATGGTTCTCAGTGATGACGGTCTGCACGTGAACGGTCAGTTTGGTGCCGCCACCGCCACCACCGTGTACACCTTCGACACCGATAACTACACCCTGATCGCTGAGATCGACGGTGCTTACTACTGGTTCGGTACCCGTAGTGACAAGACTTACACCACCGTAGGTCCCTGTAACGTTGAGTACGCCGGCTTCTTCTGCCAGCTGTACGCCTAATCGTTAAAACTTAAAAAAGAGCCGAGGCATCGCCTCGGCTCTTTTCTTGTAAGGGGGAACCGCCGGCTGTGGCGGGGGGT
>JAZNUN010000099.1:0-39791 GCA_045592345.1 Acutalibacteraceae bacterium
CCGCTACAATGCAAAGCAGTATAAATCATACTGCGTGATTGAGAAAGGCGGTAAAAGAAATGTTGAATGTGAAGTTGTTGTCGGCGAATGAGATTTTTGACAAAGCGATGAAGACCATGGCTCCCTTGTCCAGCCAGGAGAGCTGCGCCCGAGAATTGGCCTCTATTTTCAGTTTTCATCTCTACAAGATGGCGTTGATGGATGTCGGTTTAGCTACCGATGAGTTGCCTTCGCAGCACGCCATTATGGTGGCTCCCACCGGCGTGGGCAAGACCTACTTGTTGCGGCATATCGCCGCGGCGTGCGACCTGAATCTGATTGTGATGGACGGTAGCAGTGTGACCCGTGAGGGGTGGAAAGGCCCCTCTTTCGGTCAGCAATTGTTGGCGGCTAAACAGGCGGCGAAAGACGAGGATGCCTTTGCTCGGTCTGTGCTGTTTGTGGATGAGGCGGACAAAATGCGACAACGCAACCCCGCATACGCGGATGCTAATGTTATAGACAACCTTTTGCAGTTATTCAACGGGGGAGAGGTGATTGTGGAAGCAGAGGGTAAGCAGGTTGACACGATTGACGTCAGCCGATTCACCATCATTATGGGCGGCGCTTTTGCCGGTCTGGAAGACATTATTCGCGCCCGCTTGACGCCGAAAGTGAGTATCGGGTTTGGCGGCGGCAACAACAGCGACATCTTTTTGGACGAGCGGAAGATCCTGCATTACGCAACCCCTGACGATTTGCAGGCATACGGCATCAAGAAGGAGCTGATTGGCCGTATCGGCTCCATTCTTCACATTAACCCTCTGGAAGTGGAGGACTATCGGCGGTTGCTGACGGCGGAGAAGGGGAGCGTGCAGGCGCATTATCGGAACTTCTTTTTCCACGGTTTTGGTGTGGGTTTTGAGGTTGCCGATGAGGCTGTGCAGCGGATTGCCGAGGAGTGTATGAAAGTTACCACCGGTGCCCGTGCCGTAACGCCCATTGTAAATGGGGCGATGCGGGAAGCGATGGCGAAAGTCGGCGGGGATTCGACCATTTGCAAAGTGATTTTGAGCGCGGATGGGAAGGGTTGCTGTGCACATTATGAATACGGCGAAAGGGAACTTCCCAGCATCGGTCAGGTGGAGAGCCCCGACGGTAAACCGGCCCATATGACCGGCGATTCCGTAATGGATTTAGTGGATTTGTTGTGCAATGAATATGCGGCGGCAGGGTGTAATGAGGATTATGCGGAAGAGTTCTGTTTGTTCATCAAGATGACGATGACGTACCTGCAGGTGACTTGCCGTCCGTCTGAGCGTCGTTTTGATAATCTTCAGAAATTGGCACGCGCTACGGACAAGGCCGTCGGTGCTACTATGTCGCCGTATGAGCATATTATCTTGGATTACCTTCTGCTCCCTGACCACGATCCCTCTATGCGGAAGTGGTTGAATGAATACCGTAGGATGCGGACCCGTGGAGTGGCACAACGTCTGTCCAAGTCGCTGATGCTGATTCTGCGCAGACTGGTGCAGGAGTATCACACATCCGACATTTACTTTGCCGTGCGAGAGAAGGATGTGGCAGAAGGGGAGAATGCTTCCTAACAGCACGAATATTGTGATAAAGTAACACGTGTTATGGTACTTAAAAATGCCGCCGTTCAGCAATGAACGGCGGCGGGTTTTGAACTGTTTATGATTTTCATACAGCACGATTCTAAAAGTTATTCATCTTGATTTGCAATTGCAAAAAACCGAATTTGTGTGGTAGCAAGCATTGGCTCAAGTATGCTCTGCGAGCTTACTTGCCGCTTCCAGGGGGATTTATCCCCCTATGACCCCCGGTACGCCGATGGCGTATAAGGTGCTGCGGCAAATAGGGGTAGGAGAGTCGGAACAAGAATTTGCCGCAGGCACCTTTGACACGCAGTGTCTTGACCGCAGGTCAACTCGTGGCGGTTATACGACACGAGTTGTGGGGTGTGGGGATGTGCCCCGAAGTCGACAAGGTTGCTCGAAGAGCATACCGTAGTCAGTGCTTGCTACCGCAATTGTTCGGGATATATATCATTACCTGCTGAAAAAAGGATAGAAATAAGTTACTGCTATGCTCTTTTTCTCGGCCGGTAAGTATTCCTTTTCCGTGACCTTATCCTGCTCAATATAAAATCCAAGGGTACACTTTTGCCTAAGGGCGTTCCCATATGTTGTAGGTTTATGGAAGGCGCGGAAAAGCGGTCACGGGGGAAAAGGAATTATATAAGAACAGGGTACAGTAACCTGATTGGTTGGATAAAATTGCCAGCACGGTTTGTCCTTTTTGTTATATTCAAAGTCTATATTCTTGTATTAAGAAACAAGGTAGGCGTGATAACATAACTTTATAGAAGATTTTATCAAAGAATGTAAAGCAGAGGTGTGGGAATTTGTATAAATCGTCGACAGAAAGGGGCACCTGCTACTGGATCTGGAGTTATGCCGGTCCATCGCAACAACCGGAATATGTGCTTTTTCGCCGTATGGTGTCCTACGATACCGTTCCCAAAAGTGTTATTTTGAATATTACGGCGGATACACACTACTTGCTGAAGATCAACGGGCAACTTGTGTGCCGTGGCCCGGCGAAGAGTCAGCGGTATCGTTATTATGATACGGTGGACATTGCGCCGTTTTTAAAACAGGGCGAGAACGTGTTGATCGCTGAGGTGTGCCATTACGTATGTGACCCCTTCAAAGCCAATCGTTTTGAAGCAGGTCCGGTGAGTATGCCCACCAAACCCCAGGGCGGTTTGCTGATCTTTGGCGATACGGATTGGGAAACCAACGAGCGCTATGAGTGCCACGATATGAAAGCCCGTCATTTTGTACCGGCACCGGAAGAATATATGTACTTAGCATTCAACGATGAGTTGGATGCACGACTGCTTCCGACGGGGCTGGACGGTTCGCCCAGTGCGGACTGGCATCCGGTGGAGAAATTGGAGGCTAACGTCGAATACTGTCTCGGCGGTCTTGCCTCCGTGTGGGATCTGCGTCCACGCACCATCCCTCATCCTTTTGAAAGACTGCGTCCTTTCACCGGCGTGACGCGAGCCGCAGCAGACTTTTCCGATGCAGCGCAGTTGCTGAGCGCTGACGGCGTTACTCTGCCAGCCGGTACGGACACGTGGGTAGAATTGGATGCCGGTGCTAACATCACCGCCTTCCCTATTCTTGAGACCGATGGTGGCATGGGAAGTCGGGTGGAATTGCTGTATGCCGAGGGCTACGGCACCATGAAAAACGGCGTGTTTGTAAAAGAAGATCGGGCGGACCATCAAACCCCAGGGAAAGAGCTGGTCGGTTTGACGGACGTCTATATCGTGGGCAACAGCCTCTATCGCTATCAACCCTTTAACTACAAGGCATTCCGTTTTTTGCGCTTGCACATTCAAGTGGGGGAGACCCCGTTACATATTCGGGTGGCAGACTTGGTGCGCACAGGCTATCCGCTGTCGGTAACGACCACCTTTACTCATATGAGCGACGAGGATCGCACCATTTGGGACGTTAGCTTTCGTACCGCCCAGAATTGTATGTACGACACCTTTATGGATTGCCCCCATTACGAGCGGATGCAATACTTGATGGATACCTGCCTGCAGATGCAGTTCAGCGGAGCAATCTCCAACGATGACCGCCTGATTCGTAAAGCGATCATCGATATCGGAGACCAGCAACTCCCCAACGGCCTATTCCCCTGCAACGTGCCGTCCAATATTCAACAAATCATCCCTGCTTTTTCATTGTATTTTGTTTTTATGTTGCGGCAGTATTATTACCGTTTCGGTAAAAGTGACCTGTTGAAGCAGTATTTTCCCGCTATGGAACAGACGCTGTGGTTCTTCGAACAGCATTTGAACGATCAGCAACTGGTGTGTAATACCGGATACTGGCAGTTTATTGATTGGGCGAAAGAATGGGAAAAAGGTGTGCCGATCCGGTACGCCGAGGAGCCCAACGGAATCCTCACAATGATGTTCGTATATGCACTGCGGGAGGCGGCGGACCTATGCCGCGCGCTGGGCTATCGGGATATAGCAGCCCGCCACATCCACTTGGCGGACAGCATCAGCGAATCGGTAAACGAGGTGCTGTTCGATAGTGAGAGCGGTCTGTACAATGACACCGCCGCCCGAAACGACAAAAGCCAGCACGCCCAAGTGTGGGCAGTGCTGGCCGGGATCGCCAAAGGCGAGCGTGCGTGGAGGGCAATGAACGGGTGTCTGGAAAAATCCGATCTGACCCAGGTTTCTTTCTGCATGGAGTATTATCTGCTTCGCGCGCTGGAAAAGGTCGGCAATTACGGTCGCTCCCGCGATCGATGGAATCTGTGGCGGAATCTGCTGGCACAGAACGTCACCACCTGGCCGGAGGATCCGGTCACCTGCCGTAGCGAATGCCATGCGTGGAGCGCTGTTCCGCTGTATGAATATACCGCGTGTGGACTGGGCTTAACTCCGGCGGCACCGGGCTTCGCCAAACTGCGGGTCAGCCCCAAGATGTTTTGGCTGAAGCAGTTCGGCGGACGGATCGAGACCCCGGCAGGCTGGGTAGCCATTGAATGGAAAGTAGAAGGACAGATCTTGTCCATCTCGTTAGAAACCGAACACCCCATGACGGTGGTGTGGGATCTCCCCGGCCTCTCCGGCGAAGAACTGGTGGAGGGTGCCGTACAGCGCCAGCTGCCATTCGCAGAGCTTATTCATCAGGCGTCATAAAGCTATGGGTGCGGAACTCCTTCGGTGTGCAGCCGACTATGCGCCGAAATTGCTCGCAAAAGTAGGACGGATTGCTAAAGCCGGCCTCGGTAGCAATGTTCGTAATCTTCATATCGGTGGAGGTAAGCAGATTACGGGCCAGTGCGATGCGCTGCAGCAGGATGTATTTCGACACGGAAACGCCTACCGTTTCTTTAAATCGGCGGGTGATCTGGCGGGTGCTGAAGTGCGTCAGCGCGGATAACTGTTCCAGCGTAATTTCTTCCTGAAAATGCCGATCGAGATAGGCAATCAGTTTGGAGACCCATCCTACGTCGGTGGGCGCTCGATTTAAGGATTGATGCCGATACTCTCGGTATAAGCAGGTCAGGATCTCCGCAAAGGAAAGCAGTACCATGGTGCCGGCCCCCGGCTCCCAGCTGATGGACTCCGCCTCAATGCGTTCCACCAGCGCACACACCCGCTTCAGTGTCTCTTCCGAGAGACGCAGTACGGTGGGCTTTTGCCGAAAAATATTGGCCATCCCCTCCACAAATTCACACAGATCTATACGATCCTCGTCGTAGGTAGCTATCTTTTGCAGGATCGCCTGCGTAAACAGGATGTTAATGATGCTGATGGATTCATTCGGACGGAACGTGTATGCATGGCTTTGTCCCTGCATTACGGTACAAATATCCCCCTTAGCTACCGGAACGGTGATCCGTTCATTGTCTGACGTATGCAGTACCTGCGTACCGTTGCCGGACAAAATGATGGCGATTTCAATAAAATCGTGCCGATGGGTCTGCACGGGGTTGCGTTGGTTGTGCTGTCGACGGATAATGCGGACAGGTATCCGGGTCACGTCCATGCCGTGTGCATGGGCGGTAAACAGTTCGGATTCAATATAACTCATAAACCAGTTCCACCTTTCGTGGATATTATAGCAAGCCCCTTCGTGGAAAGTCAACACATTTTCAAAAGGAGATGAAGACGCATGAAACGCAAACGAGCCGGTTTTGAAAGGCGGCGAGCCCGTTCGGGATTCTTGTTTGTGCTACCGTTTGTTATCGGTTTGTTGCTGTTTTTCATCAAGCCGTTGTGTGATACCATTTGGTACAGCTTTGCAACCTTGTCGGTGAACTACGAAACCGGATTTCAAACCACTTTCCAGGGGTTGCGATATTACCGTGAAATGCTGAAAGTTCAGCCGCAGTTCCTGTTGAATCTACAAACAGTGCTGACTGAGGTGCTGTACCGTGTGCCTATGGTGATCATTTTCAGCACCTTTGCGGCGGTGATGCTCAACCGTCAGTTTGTAGGACGCAGTTTCTTTCGGGCGGTGTTTTTCCTGCCGGTCATCATTATGTCCGGTGCGCTGATCTCGGTGCTGTCGGCCGATACGGTATCCTCCTCCGTTATGGGGAGTAGCTCCGGCGGAAATCAAATTCTCAATATGACGGTGTTACAGGAAATCCTTTCCGCACTACCCATAGGCACCTCCATCGTCAACTTTCTCACCGCAGCGGTGAACAGTCTGGTGGATATCAGCTGGTACTCCGGTATACAGGTGCTGCTGATCCTTGCGGGTCTACAGAACATTCCCGGCTCGCTGTATGAAGCGGCAAAAATCGAGGGAGCCAACGCCTGGTCCTGCTTCTGGAAAATCACGTTCCCCGGCTGTATGCCGATGTTGTTTCTGACCGTGGTGTACACCATTATTGATTACTTTACGTCCAGCAATAACGTGATGATCAAGCTGATTCGCGACGAGGCGTTCTCCAACTTCAACTACTCGTATGCCTCGGCGCTTTCGGTTGGGTATGCCTTGATCGTTCTGCTGATTGTGGGTGCGATCCTACTGCTGTTTGGTCGCAAATACATCTCCAGCTCCCAGGAATGAGGTGACAATGAATGAAATTACCGCAACCCCTCATTGAACACCGCTTTTTTCGGTATGATCGGCAGACGCAGTTGCGTTTCGCTGCCACCGGCGCAATGAAGGTGTTTTTGCAGATCCTCATCTACCTGTATTTACTGGGTGTCAGCTATGTGATCTGTTCGCCGGTGCTGTATATGCTCAGTATGGCCTTCCGCCCCGGAGAGCAGGTCAACGACCCCAACGTGGTGTGGATCCCCACCAAATTGACGTTGGACAATCTCGTCAACGTATGGAATAACCTGGATTATAAAACTCTTCTGACGAACACGGTGATATTCAGCGGCGTTTCTACCGTCCTTACAGTCGCATCCTGCTGTATGATCGGATACGGATTTGCCCGATTTAAATTCCGTGGTCGGAATTTCCTGCTGGTAATGCTGTTGGTGATGCTCGTCACCCCCGTGGAGATCGTGTCCATCCCCAATTACTTGCTGTTCTCCGACTTCGACCCGCTGGGCATTCTCGGTCTGATCAACACGGTAGCCGGTACAAATCTACGCATCAACATCTTTGACAACCTGCTGAACACATATCTGCCTGCTGCCACCGGAGTGGGCCTGCGTAGCGGTCTGTACATATTGATTTTTATGCAGTTCTTCCGCGGCTTGCCCAGGGAGATTGAAGAAGCCGCCTACGTGGACGGCAGCGGTACCTGGACCACCCTGTGGCGGGTGATGCTCCCCAACGCTAAGCCGGCTCTGATCACGGTGTTCTTATTCTCTCTTGTATGGTATTGGAACGACACCACACTGTCCACCCTGTATTACGACCAATTTCAAACGGTATCCACCGAACTGCTGACGATTGGGGATTCCATCCGCCAATTCGTTCAGGCTACCACCTACAGTGATATCGTTACCTGGGTGCAATGCGGCGTGTTCCTATCTATGACTCCGCTGATTGTGTTATACGTCTTCTTCCAGCGCAGTTTCGTGGAAAGCATCGTGACCACTGGTCTGGTGGGGTGATTATTAATGGATTTAATCCACCGCAAGGTGGTTAAACAAATAGCATATTTTAAAGGGAGGCAGTTCTATGAAAAAACTCGTCATACTCGCAATGTCCTTAGTGCTGCTGATTGGTATGGGCCTTGCGCCCGTTTCAGCAGCCGATGCTGTTCCGGCAGCAACCGATTGGTTTGCTTGTCAGGATCTTGGTGCTCCTACCCACTCGGTGGTCACCGCTAAGAACGGTCGCATCATCGTGGAAAGTGTGGAAAAGGGCACCGCGATGCCCGGCGCCGGTGCGGTATGGTATACCCAGCCCATCGACTTCGATAATTTTGAGGTTTCCTTCTCGCTGGACAAGTATACGAAATGCAAAGATCAGTATTTCGGCATCTACTTCGTGAACGGTGGCACCAGCATGCAGACCGGTATCAACGATACTCCGGATCCGTTTTTCTGTCACCTTCTCCGTCCCACGGATCTGGCCACCGTTATCGGCACCGGCGAAGGCCTGATCTACAACTACGATCAGGATCGCGATATGATCCGCGTGGGCAAAAGCACCTTCGGTGCCGGTCAATGGTTGGAGGGTGAAATGGATGCCTCCTGGACCAATGTGGTATATTCGGTCCGTAAACGCACCGGTGGCTCCGCTGGCTACGATATACTGCTCAACGGCAAGGTGGTCAACGCTGCCGAGCAGAACAAATGGGAGTTTATCGACAAGATTGAAGCTAAAACCGGCTGCAGTGATTGGTACGTTGGCTTCTGCTTCAAGGATGGCGACTATAACGCCTGTAAATTCACCATCAAAACCATCAACGGACAGGCCGCTGTCAATCCCTCGGTGAGTGGCTACATCCAGAACTCTTTGTTGCCTAATGGCGGAGAGTGGGTAGCCGTTGGCGGTAAGCTGGGCCAGTATGCAAGCAGTGACACAACCGCAACGACCACCACCACGGCCGCCCCGACTACTGTCGGCAACAACAGTGGCGATATCACCACGACTGTCGGCAATAACAGTGGCGATGCCACAACTACAATCGGTAACAGTGACGATGCCACCACCACCGACGGCGGCAGCACCGATCAAACCACAACGATCGGTGATGATACCGTCTCCACTACCGCGCCGCAGAGCGATCAACCCAGCGATACCCAACCCCAGAACTCTTTGACCTGGCTGCTGTGGGTCATTATCGCCGTCCTGGTGATTGCAAACGGCGTGTGCATCTACCTCTTCGTCATTCGTCCAAAGACGAAAAAATAAAAAAGAAAAAGGAGCGATTTGTATGAGAAAATCCCTAGCCGTGACCAGTGCTTTGGCCGTTTTCTTGGTCATGTTGTTCTCCGTTATACCTCTAACAACTGCATCTGCAGAAGCAGACACCAGTGGTTGGACGTTTAGCAGTGCCGACGTTACTGCCAATGATGATGGTACCATCAACATTCCTACCAACCAATCTGCTGTTCTCAATCAGTACATCAACCCAAACGACGCCAATCTGGACGTATCCGTCAAGATGGCCATCCCCTTTGCCAATGCAAACCAGTTCGTATCGGTTGTCCTGACTAAGGATCCCGCCGATCTCGGTCTGGACAGTGCCAATACGGTCGCCCATCGCTTCGTGTTGGATGGCGACAAATACGGCTTGAATCATTCTTGGCTGGGCACCACCGCTGTCGGTCTGTATGCCGGCGGCTACGTTTCCTTTGCCAATGGCGAGCTGACCGTCCGCATTAAAAATGACAACGGCACCGTTCGCCTGTATATGGATGATCAGTGCATTTTCTACGGTGCGGAGCACGCCCCGATCTATTCCGACGCTGTGAAGGCGCTGGGCGGTTTCTACCTCGGTATCGTCGTCACCTCTTTTGAGGGTCCGATTACCGCACAGATTCTGGAAGTCAACGGTAAAAACCCGACGGCTCCCAAGACTTATGCGGCCACCGATTGGATCGTCGGCGGTGAAGGCGGCGTCACCGTGAACGAAGACGGTACCGCCAACGTGGCACAGGGCAGCTCCGTTGTGCTCAAAGACTACATCAACGCTGCCGACGCTAATCTGGATGTGTCTGTCAAGATGGCCATCCCCTTTGCCAATGCCGACCAGTTCGTGTCGGTCGTCCTGACTAAGGATCCTGCCGATCTCGGTCTGGACAGCGCCAATACGGTCGCCCATCGCTTCGCGTTGGATGGCGACAAATACGCTCTGAACCATAGTTGGTTGGGCACCACCGCTGTCGGCCTGTATGCCGGTGGCTACATTCCCGTTGCCAACGGCGAGCTGACCGTTCGTATCAAAAACGACAACGGCATCGTTCGCCTGTATATGGACGACGTGTGCATTTTCTACGGCGAGGAGCACGCCCCGATCTATTCCGACGCTGTGAAGGCGCTGGGTGGCGTTTATCTGGGCGTCGTAGTCACTTCTTTCAACGGTCCGATTGCCGCACAGATTCTGGAAGTTAACGGTAAGAATCCCACCGGTGTACAGCCTGCACCGGAACTGCCTCCGGTCGTGGATGAGACCGCCGGCGAGTATAGTGCGGAAGACTGGGTCGTCGGTGGCGAGAACAACGTCACCGTGAACAAAGACGGCACTGCCAACGTGGCGCAGGGCTCTACTGCGGTGCTGAAGCGCTTGATCGACCTGAACGCGGAGGGTCTGGACGTATCTGTCAAAATGGCCATCCCCTTTGCCAATACAAGCCAGTTTGTATCGGTTGTCCTGACCAAGGATCCTGCCGATCTCGGTCTGGAAAGTGCCAATACGGTCGCCCATCGCTTCGCGTTGGATGGCGACAAATACGCTCTGAATCATTCTTGGCTGAACGGCACCGCAACCGGTGCTTATGCCGGCGGGTACATTCCCTTTGAAAACGGCGAACTGACCGTCCGCATTAAAAATGACAACGGCATCGTTCGTCTGTATATGGATGATCAGTGCATTTTCTACGGCGAGGAGCACGCTCAGATCTATTCTGACGCTGTGAAGGCGTTGCGTGGCGCTTACCTGGGTATCTCTGTTACCTCTTTCGATGGCCCGATCTCTGTGCAGATTCTGGAAGTCAACGGTAAGAATCCCACCGGCGTGGAACCTGCGCCGGATCTGCCTCCGGTCGTGGACGAGACCGATGGCGAGTACACTGTGGAAGACTGGGTCATCGGTGGCGAGAACAACGTCACCGTGAACAAAGACGGCACCGCCAACGTGGCGCAGGGCTCTACTGCAGTGCTGAAGCGCCTGATCGATCTGAACGCTGAAGGTCTGGACGTGTCGTTCAAGTTGGCCATCCCCTTTGCCAATACCAGCCAGTTTGTATCGGTTGTCCTGACCAAGGATCCCGCCGATCTCGGCCTGGAAAGCGCCAACACCATCGCCCATCGTTTTGCTTTGGATGGCGATAAGTACGGCTTGAACCATAGCTGGCTGAACGGCGTCGCAACAGGTGCTTATGCCGGCGGTTACATTCCCTTTGAGAACGGCGAGCTGACCGTCCGCATCAAGAACGATAACGGTATCGTTCGCCTGTACATGGACGACGTGTGCATTTTCGCCGGCGACGAGCATGCGCAGATCTATTCCGACGCCGTGAAAGCGATGCGCGGTGCTTATCTTGGTATCGCCGTTACCTCTTTCGATGGCCCGATTGCCGCACAGATTCTGGAAGTCAACGGCAAGAACCCCACCGGTGCACAGCCTGAACCGGATCTGCCTCCGGTCGTGGACGAGACCGATGGCGAGTACACTGTGGAAGACTGGGTTGTCAGCGATGCAGGTGTCGACCTGAATAACGACGGCACCGTCAGCGTGTCGGTAGATGGTAAGGCGGTTCTGGATCGCCTGATTAATCTGAATGCCGAAGGTCTGGACGTGTCTTTCAAGCTGGCCATCCCCTTTGCCAATACAAGCCAGTTTGTATCGGTTGTCCTGACCAAGGATCCCGCCGATCTCGCTCTGGAGAGCACCAACACCATCGCCCATCGCTTTGCGCTGGAAGGCGATAAATACGCCCTGAACCATAGCTGGTTGAACGGCGTCGCAACAGGTGCTTATGCCGGTGGCTACATTCCCTTTGAGAACGGCGAAGTAACCGTCCGCATCAAGAACGATAACGGTATCGTTCGTCTGTATATGGATGACGTGTGCATTTTCGCCGGTGAGGAGCACGCCCTGATCTATTCCGATGCCGTGAAAGCGATGCGCGGTGCTTACCTTGGTATCGCCGTCACCTCTTTTGATGGTCCGATTACTGCACAGATTCTGGAAGTGAATGGCAAGAAGCCCACGGATAAGACGCCTCCTCCGCCGAAGGTGCCTGCCACGAAGGACGAGTGGAAGAACACCGACGCCTTCTTCAATGCGGATGGCTCCATCTCTCTGGGTAAAGACGATTATGCATCGCTGGATCAAGTCATTGATATGAACGATCCGGACCTGGATCTGAAATGGGTCGTCAATTTGAAGGATCTCCCCCACGTAGAGAATGCGGATATCGCAAACTTCTGCTTCTACTTCTACAATCCGCTGAGCGCCACCGCTCCGGCATTCGATGAGTCCGGCGCTTCGGAATACTATCGCGCTCGCTTCTTTATCAACGATATGGATGTACTCCTCTATTCCGAGGTACTCCGCGGCAACGAAATCGATCTGCAGTGGGGTCAAACGGATCTTCAGGATTACTTCATGTGGGAAGGCGAATACGATGTGGAATTCCGTCTCTACAACGATAACGGCCTGATCCGCTTGACCGCCAACGGCAAGCAGATCGTCCCGGACGACGCGTGCATGAAGAATCATTCCGACTACCTGAAGCAGTGCGGTGAAATGTACTTTGGTATGTCGGTTGCCGGCGATGCCACCGTGACCTTGAAGAGCTTCGATGGCGTTGCGGCGTATGATGGAAATGCTGCCGATACCGGTAACGATGACGATGACGACAACGACAACGGCGGCAACAACGGTGGTGACAACGGAGGTAACACCGACACCGACAATGGCGATGACACCGACACCGATACCGATACCGATACCGACAAGAACCCCGATGTCCCCGACAGCGGTGATACCAGTGTGATGGCTATTCTCGCTGCCTTGGTACTGGTGGTAGCGGCTGCAGCCGGTTGTATGTTAGCCACGAAAAAGAGAGCGTGATTCTGTAATGAAGCATACCTCTCTCATCATTAGTCTGATCTTATTATTCTCCTCCCTGTTGATGCCGGCGGCTTCAGCCGCCGGCTCCACGGGAGCTTCCCACAATTGGAGTGATGTAAGTATGACCACCGAAGTGCTCAAGCCGATCGGTCGAGCGGTATTTGAAAAGGAAAGCATCACCCTGGAGTGGGGTATGACTGGTTTTGAGTTTGTCTTCAAAGGCCGTGCGGCGCGGGTGATGCTCTCTTCCGATGATCGGGACGATACCTACTGCACCCACGTAGCCGTGTATGTAAACGGCAAACGAACCGAAAAGCTCCGTGTGAAAAAGGACACCGACTGGTATACTTTAGCCGAGGGCTTGGATCCTGCCAAGACCACCACCGTGCGGTTGGTAAAGCTGAACGAGGCTATGTTATCTACCTGCTGGGTGGACGGTCTGCAGGTAGATGGTACGATGCTTCCCCCTCCCGCGGACAAACCTCTGAAACTGGAGGTTATCGGCGATTCCATCTCTGCGGCGTTTGGATTGCTCAGTCCAACCCTTACCTCCGAAGGTGAGGATGCGGCGTATACCTACGGCAGTCTGATCGCTGAGGAGCTGAATATGGATTTGTCTACCGTGGCCGCCAGCGGCTACGGGATATATATGAATAACAGCGGCACCACCGGCGAGGTCATGTCCCATCTGTACGATATGGCACAGCCGGTGCTGAACAAGCGGGTGAAATGGGATCACACCGGTTATCACCCGGATTTGATTCTGGTGGGGTTAGGCACGAATGATATGGCGGCCAATGCGCCTGCCGATCAGGTAGCAGCGGCCGTGCGTGCGTTTATCAAACGATTGAAAACATTGCATCCCGATGCACAGATTTTATGGGCTTTTGGCTTGATGGGTGTCGGCAGTTTGTCAGATCCCATCCGAAAAGCGGTGGAAGCAGAGGATGACGGCAACGGTACCATTCGGTATGTGGAATTGCCCAATCAATCGACGTATGGCGGCGGTACCGGCGCGGCCGGCCACCCCAATCGTCGATCGCATTTCTACACGGCGGAGTTTTTGCTCCCCATTGTCAAGGACATGCTTGGACTTGAGGATGCTCCCGATGCAAAAACGACTACGGAACCATCCGCCGTAACCACCACAACCACAACGCAAAAGAAAGATACCACCACTACAACGGTGGGCGGCAACACGGTTGACACAACAGCAATCTCGGATGCCACGACCACCACAACTACCACAATCTCCGATTTGAAAACGACTACTGTTCCCGATTCGGAAACGACATCGACCACCTCCGCAGCCGTCGGGGGCACCAAACCGAACGGTATCAGCGGATGGCTGACACCTGCCATCGTGGCCGCAGGCCTATTGCTGGCGAGTGGAGCCGCTTGGCTGTTCTGGTTCAATAAAAAGAAAAAATAACGTCCACGGCGGGGCGGACCCGCCCCGCCGTGAGTTGCATAACTTGAGGTGATAACGATGTTGCAGACATATATTCAACCCGATGAAAATGGAATCCCTCGTCTATATATTAACAGTAAAAAGGAAGCACCCGTGATCTTTTACGGTTGTACCCTTTTTGACCAACGTTTGGGCATTGTAGATAAGGAATTCAAGCTGGCGGCCGAGGCAGGCATCCACCTGTATTCCGTTATTTTGAAGATGGGCTGTATGCCCGAAGAACGGCAGGAAAGCATCGACAAGATGTGCCGTTATATGGATATGATCCTAAAGCACGATCCGGAGGCCAAGGTGCTGGTTCGTGCTAACGTTTCCCAGTATGGTAAAAGTGCGCTTATTTGGGCAAACAAGCATCCCGGCGACAGCATTCAATTCGAAATAGATAGCGATTTAGATGAAAGCGATCGGGAAGACTTTGACAAACGAATGACTTCGGTGTTCTCGGAGGATTGGCGAAAGGAAGCGGAAGAAGCCCTGCGGCTGTTCGCTCGCTATTTCTACAACCATCCGGTGTATGCCGATCACTTCCTCGGATATCATTTGGGCGGAAACGAATCGGATGAGTGGTTCCATTTCGCTTTCCGCGAGGCGGGCAGCGACGTGAGCCCCGCCGCACAACGGTATTTCCGTCAGTTTGTTTTTGAAAAATATCAGGGCGACGAGCAGGCGCTGCGTGAGGCGTGGGGAGATGACACCATCACCTTTGATCAGGTGACGATTCCGTGTCCGCTTCCCGGCAATACCAACGACAGCAAACCGTATCCCCATTTCTATTATAAAACTGCCGCCGAGCAGAAATATGTTGATTTCAATGAAATGAACAACGTGCGCGTTGCTGATCTGATCCGTGGCTTTGCCGCGATTGTGAAGGAGGAAACCCACCGCAACACGCTGGTGATGTGCTTCTATGGCTACCTGTTTGAACTGTGCGGCGCTCCCCAATCGGGACATATGGCTTTTCAGGCGCTGTTGGATTGCCCGGACATTGACGGCTTTGCTAGCCCCTGCGGGTATTGGGACCGCGATATCGGTGGAACCGGTCAGTATATGACCGTGATCGATTCGGTAGCCGCCCACGGCAAAATGTGGTTTGTAGAAAACGATATCCGCACCTTCCTGCGGTATCGCCGTGAGCCGGATCAGCCCCGGAAGCTGGAAGGGTCGTTCTACGGCATCTTCTCCTTCACCGATCTGTACGAGGTGTGGCGCCGTGAGGCCGGCACGCAGATGGTACGCGGCTGTGCTTCATGGTATATGGATCTGGCCGGTGAAGGCTGGTTCTATCACCCGGACTTCTGGGAGGAGATCAAAGCCCTGGAAGAGCTGTATCGCGCAACGCTGGATATTACAACCCCCTTTAAGCCGGAACTGGCGGTGGTGGTTGATCCCGAGGATACCTATTACGTATCCAATGTCCGCGGAACGCTGGGAAACACGATGTTCAACGTGCGCACCCAATGCTATCGTCTGGGCGTTTCCTGTGGATTCTACACCACCAAGGACTGGCTGGACGGAAAAGCGGACAGCGCCAAAATGGTCTTGCTGTTCAATCCGTCCGGCTTGACCGGTGAACGGCAGGCGCAGGCGGTGGAGAAGATCCGCCGTGCGGGGCAGACAACCATGTTTATGTATGGATTCGGCAAGATGTCCGAGGAGGAGATTCGGGCGCTGACCGGAATGACCATTCAGGAACAGTATATCGACGGCATCCTGACCACCAATATGCGGTACTGCAACGAGTGGGAGGGCTTTGTGAACACCTCCGGCGGCTGTGCGGCTGAGGTGAACCCTCGCTTCCACGTAACCGACGGTGCCGATGCCGTGTGGGGATGCTATAGCGATGATGAGAGTAAGGTATCCTTTGCAATGCATGAACAGGACGGTTGGCGCACGGTGTTCTTTGGTGGCTTTGAAACCAGCATCGACCTGTTGAATCGGGTAACACGCATTGCCGGACTGTTCCAGTACGGGTATGTGGGCGAGTACATCCTGCCCGGTTCGCAGTTGTACGTGACGCACAGTAGCTTCCCCGGCGAAAAAACGGTGCATTTCCCGAAAGTGTGCGATGTATACGACTACTTTGAGGACACTTGGTATCTGGGCGTGGACCACATCACCAAAACCATGGACGTGGGCAAGACCTGCCTGTATTTCCATGGTACGCGGGATGAGATCGAAGGCTGGAATCTGCCGCGATGGACGCGGGAGTATCTATAAATAATGTGAAAGGGAGAACGAGCAATGAAACGATTGACGAGTTGGATAGTACTACTATCGCTTGTGCTTGGTATGGTCGGCGGCGCGGTCGGCTGTGCGCCGAGCGATACCGATGATGTCAAAGGCAAGGATCTGACCATTGTGTCCTTCAACGATATCGGATTGGACGTGGAGGGCAACAGCTTTTATGAAGCCGCCAAGCACTATGAGGAAACCACCGGCGGCAAGGTACACTTCCGCCGCTACAGCCCCAGTCTTTTTATCACTAAGATGATCACCCTGATCGGTTCCGGTAAATCCCCCGATCTGGTCTACTGCCGTTGGGCAGAGATGCCCAAGCTGGCGGCCATGGATATCCTCCAGCCGGTAGACGACTACATTTCCACCGAGGAGACCAACTTCCCCCAGATCGCTGAGGGCTACAACTTCCAGGGTGAGCACTATGCCCTGCGCATTGAGCAGGTGCTGCCTTATATGATGTGGTATAATAAGAGCATCCTGCAGGAGTATGGCTGTGACGATCCGTACACCGTATGGAAAAACAATCCGGTGGATTGGGACTGGGAGAAATTTGAGGAGATCGCCGTTGCCTGCACCGACGACCGCGACCGTGACGGTGTCACGGATCTATGGGGCTTCGCCGGTATGCCGTATTTTGATTCCTCCAATGCCGTTAAGTGGATTCTGACTGATGGCAACAGCGCGAAGATCAACTGGAAGAGCAAGGAATCACTGGAAGCCTTCGATTTCCTGCAGCGTCTGCGCTTTGATCTGGAGGTGGCCTGCCCCAATAACGAGTATGGTGCGACCAATTTCAAAACCGGCGATGTGGCGATGACGCTGGGTTTCTACGAGTTTTTCTACGAGAATGCCCGTGATATGGATCCTGCTACCGTTGGTTTGGTTCCCATGCCCCAAGGCCCCAGCTTTGACGGTACCTATTCCTGCCAGACCAATATTCTCGGCATCGCCGAAGGCGCTCCCAACCCGGAGGGTGCCGCGCTGTTTGCCAAGTATATGAACGAGCAGGATAAGGCCAATTACAGCGGAGATACCGCTCCCCTGGGTAGCCGGCATGAGCAGGAGAATATCCTTACCGATGAAATGCTGGAGGTGGCTCGCTTCACCCGTAAAAACGCTACCGTCTCTATGACGTTGGGTTGGGGAGACTGGGAGCAGCAGTCCAATGCCGTATGGCTCAATCTGTTCTGGGATAAGAAAGATGTGGTGGCTACGCTGGATTCGTTGGCACCCGTCGTACAAGCAGCCATTGACGAAACGCTGAACTTCCAGATGCCGGAGGTGAAGGACTTTGAGCCGCAACCGGCAGCTACCTTTGAAAACGACAATATGTCCTATGTGACCTTTGACGGAACCAGCGCACAAACGAAGTGCATCACCGTTGAAGCGAACCAGGTCATCGAGGGTCAGGCATCCCTGATGATGTCCGGCAACGGCGGCGATTCCGTGGTTCTGCGTACCGATCCCAACAAGCTGAGCATCCCCACCTATCACGAGTATAAGGTTACCTTTGACTGGTCGGTGGTAGATTCGGTGGATAAGATGATGGGCTGTGACTTCTATGCCACCTTCCGTCCCTTATCCGATATCAATTCCAGCGTTCGTCAGGTGGGAAACACCTCTTTCGGCGGCGTAGCCGGCGACTTTGGCACTGTGGAAATGACCGCATCCTTGGCCAGTAACGTCAACGATTACGTTCTGGTGATCGTGAACGGCCTGAACGGCGGTACGATCGTTATTGATTCTCTGAACATTGAAGAAGTAAAATAAGCACGACTATTTCCGGTGGGCATCGCGTTGGCGGTGCCCACCGGAACCAAAAATGCCTCTGCGGCGGCCCCACTTTCACCGTACAGGTATGTCGCTGCTTCGAATTGGTACGGTCCTGAATTACGCATATAACGCCGCCTGTTTTCGGTGGCGATAGAATAGCATAGACCCATGTCGAAATGGGTCAAAGAAACAGCCTGTTTTTGGAAAAGGAGCGTGTGATTATGCGCATGTGGAAAAAAGTATTATGTCTGCTGCTGAGCGTGCTGATGTTGTTTGCGTTGGTCGCGTGTCGTTCGACGGTGAATGACCCCGAAAGCTCGACGACCGACGGAAACGGTAACACGCTGAACTCGACGATTGGCTCATCGGCCGATTCCGGCGAACAAAGCGGCACGCAAAACGGCGGGGCGGCCGGCACCACCACCAAGCCGGTGGATACCACAGGAAAGCCTGCCACCGTGGGCAACATCATTCCTGACGGTTACGGAACCGATGCCTGGAAGCCGTTTGGCACGCCTGCCTTCTATAACGACAAACCCTTAACCGGTAACGCCAACGTGTTTCCTAAATCGTACGTAGAGACCAAAAACGGTCGTACCCGTATGTATATCAACGGCAAGGAAACGGCACCGATCATGTATTTCGGCTCTTTTATGACCACAGGACAGGTGTCCGAGGTTATGGAGACCATCGGTCATATGATGGACACTGGCAATAACTACGTCTACGTGGATGTACATATCAACATCTCCAATGAAAATGTCCGCTATGCCAGCATCAAGACCGCGCTGGAAGACGTGCTGTTGGAGTACCCGGATGCCTATCTGCTGGTGCGCTATACACCGTGGGCGAACGCCGAATTCTACGGCGGTAATGCCGCTACCGACAACATCACCTTCAAAGATGGCAGTCAAGTGGGACTGGCCTCCATGGCTTCCGATGCGTTCATCAACGGTGCGGTGAAACAGACCCGCGAAATGATCTCCTATTTGTCTCAATATCCGGAGGTGGCCGACCGCATTGTGGGCTACATCCCGTTGGTCTACGAGACCGGTGAATGGTTCAGCAAAAACTACTGGGAAGGTCCCGTCGACTACTGTCAAGCCAGTGTCAACAAGTTCCGGGAGTGGCTGAAATACCGATACGGCAACGATGTCGGTGCTCTACGGAAAGCCTGGGGCAACAACTCCGTGACCTTTGAGACTGCCACCATTCCCGATAAAATCCCCGGTTTTAACCGTGGCACTAACGGTTTTGATACCGGCGAGCTGTATCAGCTGGCCAGCCGGAACCGCCCGGCGGTGGACTATCTGCTGTACTTAGGCGATATCACCGTAAATCGTATGGAGCAGTTTGCCCGTGCGGTGAAGATGGAGACCAACGACCGCAGCCTTTTTGTGGCGTTCTACGGATACCATACCGAGCTGTTCAGCGCTGCTTCTCAGCATTACAACGTGGCGCAGCTGCTGAACAACGAGGATATCGATATGCTCGGATCTCCCATTAACTACGAGGACCGTAACGAAGGCGGTACCGGCATCTCTATGACCTTTGCCAACTCGGTCAATGCCAACAACAAGATCTGGATGGATGAAAGTGACTATCGCTCTCCCTTTACCTACAAAAAGGAGAATATGTCCATCACCGGCGACCTGCGATATATTCTGACCGCACAAGGTATGTACGAAGTTCAGCGCCGTGAGATGGGCCGCTTAATGGTGGAAGGCTCCGGCACCTGGTGGGCAGACATTGCCTCGGAAGGCTGGTTTAACGATCGGCAGTTCTGGGAAGAACAGAAAGAACTGAGCGACCTGTACGTGAAGTACAACAAGATTGCCAAGGGTGATCAGTACGACGTGGCCTTTGTTATGGATGAGGCTTCCGCCGCGCTGGCCGGATCGCCGTGGACCACGTATATGAGCCTATTCCGCGGCGGTCGTCACGCGATGGCCACCAGCGGCATTAACTTCAGTATGTATCTGATGGAAGACCTGCTGGCCGGTAAGGTATCCGCTGATCTTGTAGTTATTCTCAACTGCAATACGCTGACCGCCGCCGAGCAGAAGAAGCTGGAAGCACAGGTGCACAAGGACGGTCGCACCGTCATGTGGATGACCGGCTTCGGCGAACTGACCGATGCACAGATCCAAGCGCTCACCGGTATGACTTTCAGCCGGGTGACACCTCCCAATAGTTTAACGATGACGTTGAAGCCCAATGCTGCCGCCAACTTCAGCGGCAATACGACCCTCATCCCCAAAATGCTGGATCCGCTTTATAAAGTGACTTCTAAAGATGTGAACGTGCTGGGCACCTTTGGTGATGGTACACCGGGTATGGTCAGCAAGAAGGTGGGTAATTCTACCCAAATCTTCTGCGCCAGCGACACGCTCACCATTCCGCTGCTGCAGAGCGTGGCCAAAATGGCAGGCGTGAACGTATACCTGTCCATCGGCGATGTGTACTACGGCAACGACAGCTTAGCGGTAATCCACACCAAGGCGGCGGGCAAAAAAACGATCACCCTGCCGAAAAAGAGTGACGTATACTGTTACTTTACCAACAAATGGTATTTGGGCGTCACGGAAGTGACGGTCGATATGAAAGCAGAGACCACCGAATACTTCTTTATCGGTAGCCAGAAAGAGATTAAGGCGGCCGGTATCGGCTAACATAATATCCCCCCTCTGTACGTGGGCGTACAGAAACAACCTGCACCTGCCTCTGCAGGCGACAGGTGCGCAAGAGTGCCCATGCGGAATCGCTCCGCAGAATGGAGATTGCCATGAAACGCGTATGTTCTATAATTTGTGTTCTGGCCTTGCTGATCAGCATACCGGCTGTGAACACACAGACAGTGATTGCCGAGGAAGCGACGGTGCCGTTGGATATTCAGCCGGTAACCGACAAACCGACCGATCCCAATCTGCCCTCCTACTTTACATACAAGACCGGTCTTGCCCAAAAGACGGTTGCCGCCGCCCCCGATCAGCGACTGACGGTGACGGACAGTCAAATGGCGGATGAGGTGGCGGTCTATGAGGGTAAGGACGCCATTTTGCTTAACCGAGTAGGCAAAATGGTTTCTTGGACTGTCACGGTCTCGCAGCCGGCTATATATGAGATCTCTCTGCTGTATCATCTGTACGGTGAGCAGCGGGCAGATACGGCAGTGGGCGTGTTGTTAGACGGTGCTCTGCCGTATGCCGAGGCCAACCAGCTGCAGCTGGAAAGCAAGTGGCATAATAAGAACTTCACCATTGAAGCGGATGAAAAAGGCGATCACATTCGCCCCACGCAGGTGCAGGTCCGCGATTGGCACAGGATGACTCTGCAGGATCTGTACGGTGACGCGGTGCAGATCTATCTGGATGCCGGCGAACACACCCTTTCCATTCAAAACGAGGACTACGGTCTGTATATTAGTGAAGTGCTGTTGACTTCACCGAAAGAAGCCCCTGCGTATACGGAATATGCAAAAGACGCTACCTCCGACGGCAGCTATTTTCAGCTGTACGAAGGGGAAGCGGCGCTGTACAAATCCGATTCTATGCTGTATCCGATCTACGACCGTTCCTCGCCGATGACCCAACCCTATTCGGTGAAGAATATTCTGCTGAACACCATCGGCGGCGGCAACTGGTCGGCGGCCGGACAGTGGATCGAATGGGAGGTCGAGGTGCCTTCCGACGGCTGGTATACCCTCGGTATGCGCGTGCGCCAGAACGTTTCCCGCGGTCTGTACAGCTATCGCAATATTACCATTGACGGTGCATATCCCTTTGCCGAGATGAAGGAGTACGCCTTTGCGTACGATTCCCAATGGCAGATGGTGGAGCTGGGTGAGCAAGACCCGTATCAGGTGTATCTGACCGCCGGTCCCCACACCGTGCGGATGCAGGCCACCTCCGGACCGATGGAATACATTCACGGTCGGTTGAACCTGTGCTTGACTGAACTGAACACGCTGTATCGCAAGATTATTATGTTCACCGGCACCACCCCCGACCCACTGCGTGACTATGCGCTGGATGATGAGCTCCCCGGTTTGACCACCTCCCTGCTGAATCTAGCCAGCACCCTGCGGGACGAAGTGACCCGCGTGGAGCAGACCACCGGCATCAGCGGATCGGAGCTGTCCGCGCTGATTCAATTCGCCGACCTGCTGGAGCGTATGTCCGAATCGCCGGATACCATCCCCAGCCGTCTATCGGTGTTTAAATCCAACATCAGTACCCTGGCACAGTTGCTTGCTTCGCTGATCCTCTCACCGCTGGAGGTGGATTATCTGTACGTGGCACAGGGCGATTATGAAGCGCCCCGCGCCAACGCCAACTTTTGGCAGATGATTAAGCACGTGGTTGCCCAGTTCTTACACTCCTTTGCCAGCGATTATTCCACCACCATTTCCACCGGTGAAAGCGAAGCGGAACCCCTGGACGTATGGATCATGATGGGACGTGACCAGGCGCAGATCGTCAAAAATATGATCCAAGATGACTTTACCCCCCAAACGGGTCTGCACGCCAATCTATCGGTGGTAAACCTCAATTTATCTCAGGCAATTATGGCCGGCGAGGGTCCGGACGTGGTCATCGGCGCCGGCGAATCCATCGAGTTGGGTGTGCGTGGCGCTATCCTGCCGCTGGAAGAGATGGACGGCTTTGACGAGGTCCTTTCACGGTTCCGCCCCGGCAGCGTCAATAACCATACCTATAACGGACATACCTACGCCATTCCTGAAACGCAAGATTTTATGGCGCTGTTTATCCGCACCGATATTTTTGCGGAATTAGGGCTGGAAATTCCCCAGACGTGGGATGAGATGCGGGCCGACATTCGCAAGCTCGTGCAGGAAAACCTTGAGGTCGGTATGCCCAGCGGTCTGCTGACAACATTATTGTTGCAAAATGACCTATCTTACTTCGATGAGGATCTGAATTTTGTGTTAGATGGTGGGCAGGAAATTGCGGTGTACGAGGAGTTTATCTCCTTCTACCGCGAATACAACTGCCAAGCCTACTACGATGCGGTTAACCGCTTCCGTACCGGCGAGATGCCTATGCTGTTGGCTTCTTTCTCGGGCGCAAATGCGCTATCCATCCAAGCCCCCGAGATCCGTAATCTGTGGACGATGGTTCCCATTCCGGGTACGGTCAAGACACAAGAAGACGGCACGACGATCATCGACCGTTCCACCGATATGACCGGCACCTGCAACATCATTACCCGAAATACCAAAAATGCTGAAAACGCATGGGAGTTTTTAAAGTGGTGGTCTTCGGAGGAAAGCCAGACCCGCTTTGCCAATGAGCTGGAAATGCAGATGGGCGAATCCGCTCGGTACAGCACCGCTAATCTTGCGGCGTTTAACAATCTATCCTGGGCCATGGATTTGAAATCGGTCATCCTGGAACAGGGGAGCTGGGGCAAAGTGTTGCCTCAGCCGCCCGGAAACTACATTCTGGCGCGCAATCTCAACAATATGTTTGTGACACTGTATAACAGCAACAGCAACATCCGCAAAACCGTGCAGGAATACACCACCGACGTGAACAAGGAACTGCTGCGCAAGCGGCAAGAGTTCACGGCTCAGCCGTGAGGAAAGAGGCGATCTCATGTTTAAAAAGAAAATACGGGATCCGCGTCCGACCATCCGGCTGAAGGATGATCTGATCAGTTATGGTATGATGTCTCCCTTCCTGCTGATGTATCTGCTGGTGGTCATCGCACCCATCGCGGCGGCGATCCTCTTCAGCTTTACCAGCTACGATATGTTCAGCCCGCCGGAATTTGTGGGTCTGTCCAACTTCGTGTACCTTTTTGTTTCGGACAGTGTGTTTATCAAGTCGCTGGCCAATACACTGCAGTTCGCGGTGGTGACCGGTCCGCTCAGCTTTATTTTATGCTTTATTCTGGCGTGGATCATCAATGACCTACCGCCCAAACTGCGCGCGGTGATCACGCTGGTCTTTTACGCCCCCTCCATTTCGGCTAACGCGTACGTCGTTTGGCAATACATCTTCAGCCCGGATTCCTATGGTTTTGCCAATTCGTGGCTGATGAGTATGGGGCTGATGGATGAACCCTGTCTATGGTTCCAAGATCCCACCATTAGTTTGTTTTTGTTGATGGCGGTACAGCTGTGGCTGTCGCTGGGCGTGGGTTTCCTGTCCTTTATCGCCGGTCTGCAGAACGTGGACCGACAGCTATACGAAGCGGCCGCCATCGACGGCATTCGCAACCGGTGGGAGGAACTGTGGTACGTGACGCTGCCCTCGATGAAGCCTATGCTGATTTTTGGCGGTCTGAACCAGATCGTGACAGCGTTTACGGTGGGAGATATCAGTATGACTCTGTGCGGCTTTCCCAGTGTGCAGTATGCCGCCCATACCGTATCGCTCCACGCGTACGATTATGGCATCCTGCGGTATGAGATCGGCTATTCCGCCGCCATCTCCTTGGTGCTGTTCATCATCGTTTTGTTTACTTACAAATTGTTTACTTTTGCGGTATCCCGTATTGGGCGATAAACCTGCCGCAACTGATTCTTATGAAAGCGGGTTAGAGTATGTCCATGTCACGACCCAAAACCAAGCGGTTGAACCGTTCCCTCGGCGGCGACTTGCTGCTGACCGTTGTTTTGTCCTTGATGGCCATGATAATGGTCTTGCCGTTTGTCTACGCGGTGGTAAACGCCTTTAAACCGCTGGAGGAATTTTATTTGTTTCCTCCGAAATTTTATGTGATCCATCCCACTACCGAAAACTTTTTGGATCTGCTGACACTAACCAACAACCTGTGGGTGCCGTTTACTCGTTACCTGTTTAACAGCCTGTATCTGGCGACACTCACCACCGTGATCAGCGTGGTAGTAGGCTCCACTACGGCCTACGTGCTGGCTAAAAAGACCTTTCACGGAAAAAACTTTTGGATGTCTATGATCACCACCTCCATGCTGTTTACCAGCTCGATATTGGGAATTCCGCAGTATGTCATCCTGTCTAAGCTGGCGTGGGTGGATACCCACTGGGCGATCATCGCACCGGTGGTAGGCTCCACCATGGGTGTTTTCCTGATGAAGCAGTTTATGGAGAGTGTACCGGATGCCATCATCGAGAGCGCTCGTATTGACGGTGCCGGCGACCTGCGCATTTGCTGGACCATCGTTATGCCGATGGTGAAGCCGGCGTGGATCACGCTGGGCTTTTTGGCGTTCCAGAGCGGCTGGGCCAACAGCGGCAGCAATTTGATCTATACCGAAAATCTGAAATTATTACCCACGATTCTGGGGCAGATCTCTGCTTCCGGTATGGCGCGGGCCGGAGTGGGCGCGGCGGCAACACTGCTGATGATGCTGCCCCCTATTATCACCTTTGTAGCGACCCAAAGCCGGATTATTGAAACGATGGCATCTTCGGGCATCAAAGACTAATGCAACTTCCAATCCGTGAAAGGCGAGTGACAGAATGAAAAAGTGGATAAGCGCCTGTGTTGCGGTGTTGTTACTGATAACCGCTGTGGTACCGGTGGCCGCTCAGGTGTCGGCCAACCCGGTCGGTACTGTAAGCAGCGAGCTGTATTTCAGCTACAACTACGATTTACAGGGCAATTCGGTCCCTGCACCGGAGACCTATCTGCCAAAATACGAGGTGAGAGGAACCTTGGAAGACCCGTGGTCCTCTCCCACGGATGTATATGTCCGCGATAACGTTATTTACGTATTGGATGCGGGGAACAGCCGTATCGTTGTGCTGGATAAAGAGCTGAATTTCATACGATATATCCAGCCGGAAGGCTATTCGTTAGCCGACGGCAGCGGCTTGTTTGTAGAGGCAGACGGCACTCTGTACGTGACGCTGGTACAGCAGCAACAGATTCTGGTGATGACTGCCGACGGTGCGGTCACTCTTGTCATCGGGAAGCCCCAATCCAGTGTGTTCACCACCGACGTGGTGTACGCGCCCAATCGTGTGGTAGTGGGTGCGGACGATTGTATCTACGTGGTGTCTGCTAACGTTTATCAGGGTATTCTCCAATTTAATAAGCAGGGCGAATTTCTGCGTTTCTATGCCGCGAATACGGTAGAAAACACGGTAAGCGCCGTGTTGTCCAGCTGGTTCAAAAGTCTATTCTCCAATAAGCAGAAAGATAAAATGGAGAAGATCGTTCCCACCGAATTGACGGCGATCGACGTGGATACCAACGGCTTTCTGTACAGCTGCTCAGCCGTGGCCGAAGGCTCAAAACAGGAGTTGAAACGCTACGACGTGGGTGGCAACAACATCCTGGTGTTTGATACGGACGCGGTCACCGGCATCGTGATGGGTACCGGAGATTACGGCGATATTGAATACACTCTGGATACGCAGAACATCCAGTTGTCCGGCCGTAAGGTGGATACGGAATTCATCGACGTAGCTGTGGACGAGGATCAACTGCTGTATGCATTGGATCAGCAGCGCAGCAAGGTCTTTGTCTATGACAATAACAGCGATCTGCTGGCCATTTTCGGCGTAGCCGGTCAACAGAAGGGAACCTTTGTGACCCCGGTAGCGTTGGATACCATTGACGATCGGGTATTGGTGCTGGACAAGGGCAAAAACTGCCTGATCGTGTTCGAGCCCTCTACCTATATGGATGCGTTGAAAGAAGCGGTGGCACTGTACGAGGATGGCCTCTTTGGCGAAGCGCTGAGTGCTTGGGAAGTGGTCAAATCCTATAACGAGAATATGGCCATCGTGTACGAGGGCCTCGGCAATGCGTATATGGCCAACGGCGACTATGAAGAAGCGATGAAAAACTTCCGCCTGGCCAACGATAAGAGCGGCTATGACGAAGCCTTTACCATGCAACGGGACGAATGGATCGCGAAGTATTTCTACCTCCTGTTTGGCGGCGTGATTTTGCTATTGGTGCTGGCGTGGATCGTCATTGCCAAAAAGACCGATACCGTGGCCGCTGCCAGCAAGCCCGGCCGATACATTTCACCGTTCTACGTGATGCTGCATCCTTTCAATGGTTTTGATGAGATCCGTTTCAAGGAGCGGGGCAGCATCGGTATATCCTGCATCCTATTGATGATGACCTTCCTATCCCATATTGTGCGGATGCAATTTACCGGATACATCTTTAACGATTACAGCGACCAGACCATCAATATTCCCTATCAGATCTTCCAGGTGCTGGTGCTGTTCGCCGTATTTACCGCCTGTAATTTTGCCGTGAGCGAACTGAATGACGGCAAAGGCTTTTTCCGCCACGTATTTATCTCCACCGCCTATGCACTATTACCGTTTATTCTGTGCACCTTTGCATCGACACTGTTCAGCAACGTGCTGACCCTGCGTGAAGCCGTTCTGCTCAGTTTCCTGCAACAGGTTGGTCTTTGGTGGTCGGTACTTTTAATCGTGGTATCGCAGATCCAGATCCATATGTACTCTTTGGGAAAAGCACTGTTATCTCTGCTGTATACCGTGTTTGGTATGGTGTGTGTAGCATTTGTAGCCATCACGCTGTTCAGCTTAGTCGGACAACTGGGAGACTTTTTGGGAAGTCTGTATGATGAAGTTATTTTCCGTATGTAGTAACCGATTTTGATTCATTCACACCCTTGAGAAAGGACGATGACAATGCGCTATTCTGCTGCACAGGACCCCACGGTGCTGGCGTTTGCCCGGCAGGAACTGGCGCGGTATTACCGCGCCGTGACCGGCGTAGATGTGACGTGTAGCCGTTTTGGACAATGGACCCTGGAAATTGATTCATCCCTTGATGGTGATCGGGATCAATGGGTGGTTCGTGTCCTGCCGGATGGCGTGGCTATCTACGGTGCCCATTGTCGCGCGGCCTTATACGGTGTGTATGCAGTATGCACAGAATGCCTGGGGATCGCTTTTGTCAGCCCCCGGTATGAGCATATACCCGCCCGAACGGAAGCAGAACTGACCATCCACGATCTGCAAGGGCGGGCGGCTATTCCGGCCCGCTCCTATACTATGGATCACCCGCCGTCCTACACCGACGTCTTGCCACTTCTCTCTAAACTGGGATACAATATGATATCCATCTCAGCAGAGCAGTGGAAACGGCACAAGGAAGCTATGCTGCCGCTGATGCGAGAGCGCGGTTTGGAGTTGGCCATCTCGGGTCATGATCTGGGGTATTATATCCCGCCGGAACGGTATTTTGCCGAACATCCCGATTGGTTTTCCCTATTCAACGGGAAAAGAATACCTGATCAGCTGTGCTTTTCCTCCGAAGGTCTGCAAAAAGAGTTGGTCCGCGTGTTATCTCGCTATTGCGAGGAGGAATCGGTTCGGGAATTGGTGGTTATGTTCAACGATAACGCCAACCAATGCCAGTGCGCTCGCTGTCGGGAAACTAGCGATCTAGGCTCTTATCTGCGATTTATAGGCAAAGTCGGTGAGGACTTGACGGATGCCGGTCAAACAGTAGATCTGTACAGCATTGCGTACAACGTAGCGTTGTCATGGGGTATGCTGGAGGTAATCCCCCCTGAGGCCACCAACCATTGCGTGGTGGCTTGCTGGGGTCGTGATTATCGATACGATCTGTCTGAGGAAACCGATCCTTGGGCGCGTCGATTCCACGAAGCCTTTGAAAACTGGGGACAGTATCAACGACAGCAGGGGCGACATATGGCCGTGTTTGAGTACTACGGCGATCATTGGATGATGGGATCGCTCTTGCCCCCTATGAGCAACGTCATTGAGCGGGATATCCGCTATATGGAAGCCCTTGGCGTGCACCGTATCGACGTGCTACGCTTTGGGTTCCGCGGCTCGTTGGAAGTGTTGATGGAGGTATTGGGACGAACGCTGCACGATACCGTACAGGAATACAATACTGAACAGCAGGTGCTGTGGTTCAATTTTTGGGCGGCAGGCAGGTGTATGTGGGAAACCCACGGAGATCTCGACGCGTGGTGCCAAACCTATGCGAAAGCGCGGTTTGGTCCGTGGTGGTCAGCGGCGCTGACCTTCTGGAAAGGCGCCGAGAAGGCGCTGACACCGTTGAGTCGGTTTTCCAGCGATATGTTCAAGCTACGCATCACCGATGCTTGGCATCGGGATGATTTTTCTCTGCGCGGCAGCGGCCGTGTACACGTGCATGAATGGCAACCGGAGGCAAACGATACCATCACCCGCCGTGCCGCAGAAGCCTGCGCCAAAGCCGCACAGGAGCTGGAGCCTCTTGTGGCGGCGCTGTCTGCGTCGGAGGATGCATCGATTCTTACTGCCGGACAACGTGCCGATTTAGAGGATCTGCGGCAGTGCGCGACGTATGTCTACCGTAAGGTTTGTTCTCTGCGAGAGCAGTACCGTGCACAGCTTGCCATTGAAGATGCGGCTTTCTCAGAGGCGCAGGTCCATCTACAGGAGGCCTGCCGTCTGGAACGGTTGGTGGCCGGCGCGTCGCTGACCGATTGTGAACAATGGCTGACCATTGTATCCGAAGATGCTCGCCGGCAGAGCGAACAATAGATAGGAGATATCACATGAAGAAAAAACTTCCTTGGTTTCGCATAGCGTTCGCCGTGGCGTTGGTGGCAGCCGTTGTGTTGACAGTTGTGGCGGCAGGTCGGGACTCCGAAGAATTTGTGGAGCAGGATCCCGACTTTACCGTCGGACTTATGGAGACCGAAGGGTTTGAAACCGTGGCGGAAAACAGCCAATATCAACTGCTGACCAACAGCGCCACCGCCGAGATCGCTGTGGCGTGCAAAAGTACCGGTGCTGTCTGGTATAGTAATCCGCAAGATCGGCACGCAGACGAAATCAGTAACGGTAAGTATAAAAATCAGCTCAACTGTCAACTGCTGATCCAATACGCTAACAGCGAAAAATCCATTCAATCGACCAACAACTATGTAGCCTGCATCAAAAAAGGCGACTACTCCAGCGAGAAGATCGCCGACGGCATTCGTTATGAGTTCTACTTTGCCACCGAGGGTTTTGTGATTCCGGTGGAATACGTGTTGGGTGACGATGGCTTACGCGTGTCGGTGGTCAACGAAGATATCCAGCAGTTGAAACAGAATTCCTTGCTGAAATACGGTCTGTTACCGTACTTCGGCTGTGCCTCTGCCGGTGAAAAGGGGTATTTGGTGTTGCCGGATGGCAGCGGTGCCATCATGGAATATAATGCCGATCCGGTGGTGGCGGCCAAATACAACGAATATTACGCGGATGTTTACGGTCGGGATCCGGCCTATACGCTGAAATCGGTCAAAAACAACACCCAAACGGTGTTGGTGCCCACCTTCGGCTTTTGTCGGGAGCAGGGCGGTATGTTTGCTTGGGTGGAAGAAGGGGATGCTCTATCTTCTCTTTTGGCATATCCTGCCAATATGGTCACCGGATACTGTAACGCCTACTTTGAGGCGACCTACCGCGGCATCGACGAAGCCTTGCTGCAAGAAATGACCGCCAGCGAAAAAGCGGTGAAGGTACTGAGCCAAAAGGTCGTTTCGTTGCCCCGATACACCGTGTATTACGGCTTTGTGGAGCAAGCGTCGCCCGATTACGCCGCCTTGGCGATACAGGTGCGCCACTATATGACCGAACGGATGGAATTGGCTCCGCTTACCGATACCGACGTGCCGTTGTATCTGGAGCTGATCGGTTCGGTGGCAGGTACAAAATCCTTTTTGGGCATCCCCTATGAAGCCCAAAAGGCCCTCACGGATTACGAGGAAGCGGCGGATCTGATCACCTCTCTCCACGAAAAGGGCGTCGAGCATATCGCGCTGAGCTATTTCGGTTGGTCGGATGAATCCCCCTATCGACAAATGAATCGCAAAGGTAACGCCTCCGGTGAATTGGGCGGTGCCAAAAAGCTGGAGGAATTGCTGTCTCTTCTGAACGAAAAAGGAGATCGGGTATTTCTCACCGACGATCACATTCGGTTGTACCGAAACGGTAACGGATTGTCCTTAAATACCGACAGTGCCCGCAACCTGACCGGCGGCATTATGTACGGTATGTTGTATCAGCGGAGTGTATACCGCAAAGATGTAGATGGTCCTCGCTGGACCTATTTAAAGAACGACTTGCTCCCCGAAACCGGTGCAGCATTCTCTAAAACAATGTCCCGTTGGACGATTAGCGGCGTAGGTGTTTGGGGGTTGGGGTCCACGCTGTACTCCGACAACCACAAATCCGTATTGCAGGAACGGACCGCCTCCGACAGGCAGCAGGGGTTGGCCTACGCGCAGTCCGCTCTGGAGGCGCTGCGCGGTGAAGGAGATCTGTTGGTGGATGCCGCCCACGCCTATGCGTATCTCTACGCAACGGACGTGACATCTCTGCCCTTGACCTCCAGCCGTTACACCAGCTTCTCCGCGGACGTGCCGTTCCTGCCCATGCTGCTGCACGGCTACGTATCCTATTCCTCCGGCGCCATCAACCTGCGCAGCGATGACGAGACCTATTTCCTGCGTGCGGTGGAATACGGCGCACTGCCGCTGTACGCCTTTGCGGATACGTCCGAGGAATCGCTGCTGAAAACCGAATTGTCCTGGCTGACCAGCCCCGACGCTAATGCGTGGATGGATATTTTGGTAGAACGTCAAGAGGCGGTGCAAACCGTCTTCGCTTCGGTGCGGAACAAAGCCATCATCGGCCACGCCTGCGTAGATACTGACGTGTATGTCACCACCTACGATGGCGGCACCCGCATCGCGGTCAATTATCGGGATGAAGCGGTACAAGTGGACGGCGTCACGGTGCCGGCCCGCAGTTTTGTAGTTTTATAAGAAAACATAAAGGAGAACGGTAACAATGGTTTGGACATGTGATATCAGTTGGGGACGCTGGTCCGCCTATTTTGCCGATAAATACCTACCGGTGCAGGATTTCAGCGGTTATGTTTCTGTTGAAAATGGCACCGTTTGCGATGTGGAACGATTGGTCTTTCCAGACGATTGCCAAGGCCCGTTCGTATACAGTAAGCAGACTCGACCCTACGGGTCTACCTCCTTTGAATCGGTGGTGCAAAACTGGTTCGACGGCATCCGTTTGACCTGCGAAGGAGACGAGAACACCGTCATCCACCTGCATACCGCTATGGGCGATTTCTCCTTCTCCAAGGGAGAACTGGACGCGCAAAAGCATCTATCCAAACTGGTGGGTGGGAAATATTCTATGACTCTTATCCACGTGGAGGGAGAAGAACCTTGGTATTTGGAAGAATTCCCGGCAGACGAACACATTTTAAAGCCGGATGATTTTGTGGAAGGAACGGTGCGTACGCTGTTCCGTATGACCGGTATTTGTGCGGACCCCCACACCACCAACACCGCCTTTTTCACCCTTCCTGCATTGACCGACCGCTCGGTGTGCCGACTGCGGTATCGGTTTTTGATCAATGCAAAACCGGATGAGGAAGCACAGATTTGTGCGGTTCCGCATTTGGAATTGCGAGTAAACGGCAAATTGGTGTGGGGCAACACCCATTTCAGTATGTATCACGATACCGCCTCGCAATTTTTGGATGAGTTTTTCATTGAGGTGGAGCGTCAGTATTTGATTGAGGGCGAAAACTGCCTGGAGATCGTGAATCTGGACGATACCTGTACTATCCTGACCACCTTAGTCGGCGTGCAGGTGCGAGAGCGCCAGCCGCTGGAGCTTTCCGCCGTTCCCACCTGGGGTATGGTGGGTGAGCCGGTGATCCTGCCGCTGCAGGTGAATCTGCCTGCCGCGCTAATGGATATCGATTACGATCATAGCCAATTTGTGATGGCGATGTCTCCCGATACCATCAGCACTCAACCCCTTCGCCAACAACTGTCCGATCTCAACAAGATCGGTGTAAACCAGGAACAATTCCGGGCGTTAAAGTCTGGTTGTCATACCTTCTATTTTATCCCCTTATGTGCTGCTCGGGAGGCGGCGATCACCTTTACCGACCGTTGGTCCGGCGCGCAGGTTACCGCTATCATTCCGGAGATCTGGGAGGTGCCGGAAGGCAACACTTGTCTTGCCGGTGCGGAGGTGCGCACCGGCACCCCCGGTGAGAGTTTGGAAGAAGCCCGCCGCATTCGAGATGAGCAGAGTGCCGATCTTATCGTATTCCGCGATTACCACAATGATAGCGGTCACCTGGAATCTTTGTGGCAGGCGGCGGATTTTTGCCGTCAAAACGGTTTGTACACCGATGCTATTATTATGGACGACCAAGCAGTGATCGCGGCTGCATCGGGCGATAGATGCCTGTGCGTGGGCAGCCACGAGCATACCGGCATTTTCTATGGTCGGGATCCCATCCGCGATGCCGGCTACTCCATGGAGGAAGCCGAGCGGGAAGCGGTAGCCTCGCTGAAAGCGGTGGCAGACGCATTCCGGCTGCCCGGTGTGCGGGTGGGATTGGGTGATGCCTCCGGCGGAAGCCGCTATGCCTATATGGCAGGATTTGACGTGCTGCGCTGCGAAACGTTTGTGGGCCACAGCGCCTTACTTCTGCCCAATGCCCGCGGTGCTGCCCGTGCTTTTGATAAAGAGCTGTGGGGCGCACACATCGCCTCTCAGCACAACGCTCAGCCGGAACTGGAATACGGTATCCGCCGCTATTATCTGAGCGTATACCAACCCTATATGATGGGCGCCGGATTTGTCTTTGAGGAGGACTCTCAGTTCCAACACACCACCACCGATAAAATGGTGCGGGGCGACTATCTGCCGCGCGAAAAAAACCGCGTTATGAAAGAGTTCCTCAAATACAGCAAGACCCACCCCCGTAAGGGACGTCCGCTGGTGGATATCGCTGTGCTGCAGGGACGGTTTGCACCGCCCATCAGCGGCTTGAGCTGTGCCAACAACGGCGGTGTGGCCGGTAACCAGTATGAAAACGAAAATTTTCCCGTTTGGGCACATTACGGCAACAAACGGTGGAGCTGGGGCTATCGGCAGCCGGAAAAGGGACTGCATCTGCTGGAGTTGATGGCTCCGGGTATTTTCCTTACCCCCCTTATGCAGGATACGGACAATAACCGCAAGTTTTTCAGCGGTTCTCCTCGGGGAGAATTTGATTTCCTGCCGGTGCAAGCCTCAGAGGCTTGTATGGCACAATACCGCCTGATGCTGCTGTTGGATTGGCACACGATGAAGGCAGACGGCGAGGACTATGAGAAGCTACTGTCCTATGCCAAAAACGGTGGAACGGTATTTCTCAGTGTACCGCAACTGTCCACCCGGGTGGATCGGGAATTCCTGGAGGATATGAAGGATCTGCAACTCTATGCACAGGGGGATGTCAGTGCGCTGTGCGGTGTCCGTGTGGGCGCCCGCAGTCACGCAAAGTTCTCGGAAGGAATTTTCTGTGGGGGTTGGCAAGATAAGGTGTGGCGGTCATTTGACAGCATTCGCCGCCCCAATGTGGATGAGAACGAGGATGGTCCCTGCTATCTGGCAGAAATCGAGCTGTGCGGCGCTGAGGTCGTGGTAAAGGACCGCGTCAGCGGGCAACCGCTGATCGTACGTTACCAAGTCGGTCGCGGCTGGGTGTATCTGTTGTGTACCTATGCCTATCCCGGCCACGAAATGCTAAAAACGGTGATGCCGACCATTCTGGACAATCTGATTACAGACACCGCTGAACAGTATGTCCGTCTGGAGGGCGAATGCGAAGATATCTATATGTCCGTTTGGGGTGAAAACAATTGCCCGGACAAATTGTATCTGCTGAATACCGATTGGACGATAGCGGGCAATACAAAATCTGTGCGGGTGGTTACCCCCGGTGCCGCAGCAAACTTCACGGTGACCGAGGGGCAAATGCGTGAAATCACTCTACTGGAGGATGGTTTCCTTTGGATGGAGGACACAGAGGCCTCTCTGACCCGTATAGGTGAGGGGTTGTACACCCTGTGCTGCATGAAAGATACCCATCTGCAGTGTCAAGCAAGTCGAAGCCGGGTGTATCTGGATGGTATCCCCGTAACGGATGGGATAACCATTTCCGCAGGCAATCATACGCTTACCGTACAGACAGCCGGTAAATAGTAACCTGTTCGAAACAAATTTGTAGAACAAGCTATAATGGCATAAAAACAACCGGCTGTATGACCCGCTCAGGTCATACCGTCGGTTGTTGGTTTGTGTAGCAGTTCATTTTTTCGCAACATTTTGTAACATAAGAGAGAAGAAACGTCCGCAGAAATATTTGATTTTGCAGGCAAAGGAAGATAGAATTATTAGTAGTACAACAAAACGCAAAAGGGGTGTGTAGAATGTATCATTTAGCCATTGATATTGGTGCGTCCAGCGGCCGACACATCTTAGGTCATCTGCAGGACGGACGGCTGGAGATGGAGGAAATCTATCGTTTTGAAAATGGTATGTATAATGATAATGGTGTGCTTGTGTGGGACATTGACAACCTGGTGCGAGAGGTTAAAGCCGGTATTGCTCACTGTAAGGAGTTGGGCAAAATCCCCGCCACAGTGGCGATTGACACCTGGGGCGTGGATTATGTGCTGTTGGATGCGAATATGCAGGAGATCCGTCCTGCGGTGGCCTATCGCGATGGGCGCACCGAATCGGCGGTTGAGGCCGTAGCGGCCATTTTCCCGCAGGTGGAGTTGTATACTCGCACCGGCATCCAAAAGCAGAATTTCAATACCATTTACCAGTTGTATTGCGATAAGCAGAGTGGTAAGTTGGAAAAAGCGGCCCATTTTCTGATGATGCCGGATTACCTGTCCTACAAACTGACGGGTGTGATGAAAAACGAGTACACCAACGCCACCACCACCAATCTGGTGAATGCGGAAACTAAGGACTGGGATTGGGAGATCTTGGGCCGATTGGGTATCCCGGAGCATCTGTTTTCGCCTCTCTCGTTGCCGACAACGGTGGTAGGGGAATTTACAACACAAACACAGCAAGAGGTGGGCTTCAACGCCACGGTGCTGCTGTGCCCCTCCCACGATACTGCGTCGGCGGTGGCGGCCTGCCCGCTGGATGAGGGCAGTGCTTACATCTCCTCCGGTACTTGGAGCTTGATTGGTACCGAGAACACCTATCCCGTTACTGCCCCTGCGGCGCTGGCGGCCAACCTAACCAATGAGGGCGGCATAGAATACCGTTTCCGTTTTCTCAAGAACATTATGGGTATGTGGCTGTTTCAGAACATCCGCAAGGAGCTGAATAAGCGGTACTCGTACAATGAAATGATGCGTATGGCTATGGAAAGCTCGTACAAGGGGCTGATTGATCCTACCGATGACGCGTTTATGGCACCGGAGAGTATGCTGACCGCTATCCGTACATATTTGGGCGAGCCTGACCTGCCGTTGGAGGATGTGCTGGCTTGCGTCTATCGCTCGTTAGCGGAATCCTATGCCAAAAGCATACGGGAAATCGAGCAGATCAGCCACAAGACAATCCGCACCATTCATATTGTGGGCGGCGGAAGCAAGGATACCTACCTCAACCTGTTGACTGCTCAGTATACAGGTTGTGTAGTGCGTGTAGGTCTCACGGAGGCGACTGCTACAGGAAACCTGCTGTCACAGATCATGTACAGCAATCAACTGTCTCTTGCTGCTGCGCGAGAGATTGTAAAAGAAACGTTTCAGATAAGTGAGGTAATCGTATGAGCGGCTATTGTGATGCGAAATCCATCTATGCCCGTTGGGGCGTAGATACCGATAAAGCCATAGAGATCCTGCAGACGGTGCCGGTGGCTCTGCACTGCTGGCAGGGTGATGATGTGCGAGGCTTCGACCAAAAGGTGGATGCTCTCAGCGGCGGTATTCAGACCACCGGCAATTATCCCGGTCGTGCCACCACGCCGGAGGAGCTAATGGCGGATATCGATCTGGTGCTGAAGCTGTGCCCCGGTGCCAAAAAGCTGAACCTGCACGCCTGTTATGCTATTTTTGACGAAGAGAACGGCGGCTGGGTGGATCGGGACAAGATCGAGCCCAAGCATTTTAAGAAATGGGTGGATTTCTGCAAGGAGAGAGGTCTGGGCTGTGATTTCAACCCCACTTTCTTCTCCCACCCTATGTGCGATCCCCTGACTTTGTCCAGCCCCAACGAGGAGACCCGTCGGTTCTGGATCGAGCACGGCAAGGCCTGCATCCGCATCTCCACCTATTTGGCGGAGGAGCTGGGCCAGCCCTGTGTGATGAACATCTGGACCGGTGATGGCTTTAAGGATATTCCCGCGGACCGTATGGGTCCCCGTCAGCGGTATAAGGAGTCCATCGACGCCATCCTGTCCGAACCCTTTGATTTCAATAAGGTAAAGCCCTGCGTGGAGTCCAAGGTGTTCGGTATCGGCGTAGAAGCGTATACCGTCGGCAGCGCCGAATTCTCGCTGGCCTATGCGGCGGCCAACGCAGATAAGTGTATTCCGTTGATGGACAACGGTCACTACCATCCCACTGAGGTGGTATCGGACAAGATTCCTGCTCTACTGACCTTCTTTCCGGAAATTGCCTTGCACATCACCCGTCCCATCCGCTGGGACAGCGACCACGTGGTGCTGCTGGACGATGAGACCAAGGATATCTGCAAGGAGATCGTGCGCTGCGGCGGCTTGGACGGTCGTGTTAAGATCGCACTGGACTATTTCGACGCCTCCATCAACCGCGTAGCGGCTTGGACGGTGGGTCTGCGCAATCTGCAAAAGGCGCTGTTGCTGGCTTTGATTACTCCCCACGAGGCGCTGACCGAGCTACAGAATGCCGATAATTGGACCGAGTTGATGATTCGTCAGGAGGAGCATAAGATTCTGCCCTTCGGCGACGTGTGGGCGGAATACTGCGACCGCTGTGGTGTGCCGCGGGATGGTATGTGGTATGAGACCGTCAAGGAATACGAAGATACCGTGATGAGCAAGAGAGGGTAAGGATATGAAAGACATTTTGACTGCTCCCTTTGTGGAAGAAATGAAGCAGACCACCGCCAATATGTACCGTTTGGGCTGGGATGAGCGCAACGGCGGCAACATCAGCTATATGCTGGAAGAGGCTGAGGTGGCGGAGTATTTGGATTTGAACAACATCATTCGCACCATCCCCACCGGCTTTGATGCTACTGACTTGATCGGTAAGATATTCATCGTCACCGGAACGGGCAAATACTTTAAGAATGTGGAAAAGGATCCCGAGACCAATCTGGGTATTATCCGCATCGCCGAGGACGGCACCACCGCCGAACTTCTGTGGGGCTACAAGGATGGCGGCCGCTTTACCAGCGAGTTGCCGGCCCATTTGATGAGCCATATGACCCGCTTGAAGAAAGACCCCGATCACCGTGTGGTGATGCATACCCATCCCACCAATACGCTGGCGATGACCCACGTACATCCTCTGGAGGATAAGGCGTTTACTCATACCATTTGGGAGATGTGTACCGAGTGCATCGTGGTGTTCCCGGACGGCATCGGCGTGTTACCCTGGATGGTATGCGGCAATAACGAGATCGGTGTGGCTACTGCACAGAAGATGGAGGACTACCGTCTGGTGGTGTGGGGTCTGCACGGCATCTACGGCGCCGGACGGAGTATGGACGAGACCTTTGGTCTGATCGAGACGGTGGAGAAGGCGGCAGAGTTGTATATGAAGATTGCCCATTTGCCCCACGTCAACACCATTCGCGATGAAGAATTGAAAGCGGTGGCGGAAGCCTTCGGTCTGGAGTACCGCACCGATTTTCTGAATCTGTAAAACCTCTCTTTAGAAAAGAGCATTTTATATTTGAAATTTTCAAAAGCTTTAACAGGTTATCGGTGTCAGGACTTGGGAGAAAAACACAAAGCGCTGGAATCTTTATTGATTCCAGCGCTTTGTGTTTTGGTTATAAAGAAAGTTTACCTTCCAATAAGCCGTGCGCACGCTTCGTCGAAAATGTCCGGATGACCTACTGCGGCGGCTCTCTCCAGGATAGCTTGATGCAGAAGAGAACGCACCAGCTCGGAGATAGGCTCATCGCAATAGAAACTCAGCATACGAAGCGCTTCATCCTCTTCATTGTACAGATAGTAGGTGCAGCGTTTGGTTTCTCCCGGCAGGTTTTTGAAATAATGCTTCAGAGCATTCAAGTTATCGAAGGTGTTACCTTCCTGATAGAGAATAGGGGCGCTCACATTGACACAATCGGTGGCGATGTTCACATTAAAACGGGGGCAGTGGTGGGCAATCAGAACCTTCTCGCAGAGCAATCGGTCTGCGTGGGAGTAGGGTCCCCACACCGTAATACTAGCGACGAGGCTCATCCACTCGTCTTCGTGTTGATGTTGCTGATACCGCTCAACCATATGCTGTGTGGAACCAACGTAGATAATCTCATTGTTCTTGTTGCGATAACCATAAACGTACATATTCATACCTCCAAAACGTTATTAGTCAGTCGACTGACAACGCTATTATAAATCAGTCGACTGATATTGTCAATAGGTTTTTGCGATTTTTAAAAATAAGTTGTCTGTCAGGGGTGGGGGATATATAATGAGGGGGAGGGGAGGGATGCATATGTCCGGCGAGGCTCATAGAAAAGCC
>JAZNUN010000100.1:0-2186 GCA_045592345.1 Acutalibacteraceae bacterium
TAGGACACGCCGCCGGCGGGATGGTTGTAGAGGTGCAGATCAATGCCGTAGGGCTCCAGCGCATCCAGCAGTTCCTCGATCAGGTCGCCTTCGGCGTAGGTCTTGTAGTCGGTGTTGCCCTCGCTGCGGCGATCGTCCTTCCAGCGTTGCATGGTCATGCTGGGGAAGAGTGCCTGTCCCTGATAATGCCATACGGTAAAGACCACGTATTCCACACCAAAGGCGTTGACGTCCTCGGCAAACTGTTCGGCATCAAAGTTATCCACCAGCTCGTCGGTGGTCTGTACCACGTTACCGTCGGCATAGACGGTGCCGTGACCGATAACGTCACTCTCGGGGATATAGTGAATAAAAATGCCGTATTTCTTGGCCTTGTAGTCCTCACGGATCTTGTTGATCTCCGCCTCGGACATGGTGGGGGCTACGTAGGTTTTATAAATGGGCACCAACAGAGCCTTGGTACGGGCGGTGTCCCCCGTGGCGGTGTCGGTGATCTCAAAGGTCAGACGGACACGGTAGGTGGTATCGTCACTGCGAGTGATATTACCGTCGGTATCCACCACGGCAGGCGTGTCGCTCTCCACAATCTTAATGGTATAGCCATCGGGCACGACGGGATAGGTGATCTTATCGGAATTGAGTTCGGGAATGGGAATGAGATCGGTATCGACTGCCACCGCCTCCACGTCCACCATCGCCTGTGTTTTCACGGCAAGGGTGCGGGTACAAGTGGCGGTATCCTCGGCCGAAAACCGATTTGTCACCTGCAGGGTAAGGGTAACGTCGGTCTGTACATCGGGCAGGATGATGGTGCCATCGGTGCCGATCACGGCGGTGTTACCGCTCTGGGTGATGGTAACGTCAAATTGATCGCTGATGCCCTTCAGAACAACTGCCTTGTCCTCTTGCACCGCCTGCAAAGCGGCGGCGGCCTCGGTGGCGGTCAGCAGATCGGGGGTGGTCAACACCTCCAGCTCGGCCAACTGCAGACAGTTGGTATCGGTTTTCAGAATGACCTTAACGTATTTTACGTTCGGCTGTGCGGTAAACCAAAAATACTGCTTTTCCCCACCCACGGCACTCAGTTCGGTTTTGGTGAGTACCGAGGTAAAGGCGGTACCGTTTTCGGAAACCAGCACCTTCATTTCCCGGGGGAAATTGGTGGCCACGCTCTCCCGGGGGAGCATGGTAATGCCAACGACGTTGCCGGCCTCAGCCAGGGTCAACAGCACCTCAGTCTCCGTTACTCCGCTTTCGGTGGACCAGTAGTGCTCGGCATAACCACCGCCGCCGGCGGTTCCGCCGGCCACGCCGTTGATGAGATTGATCTCGGGATATTTGGGGGCGAAGTTGCCCGCCTCCACCTCATCGATCTTGGTGGCAGAGGCCATTTGCTCCCGTAGCGCAAGGACGTAAACGGGGATGACGTCGGTGGTGGCGGTGTCGCCGTTTTTATCGGTTACGGTCAGCACCACGTTGCTGTTGCCGCCGTAGAGAATCTCGGCGGTGCCGTCCATGGCGATAACGTCGGTATTACTGCTGGAGGAAAGGGCAAAGGTACAATCCTTGGCCGTGGGCAGAATCAACTTGCCCGTCAGATAATCCACCGTAAGGGAGTCTACCGCCAGCGCGGCCTTTTCAGCGATGGTGGTATAAACAAAAAATTCAATTTCTGCCAGATCCAGGGTGGCGCCGCCGTGGATGTTTTCCACGTGCAGGGTGAGATAGCGTCCCTCGCCGCCATTGGGAAAAGCGATGGTACGGGACAGCTCGGTGGTACTGAAGGCCGCCAGCGTACCCTCGGTGGCAAGACTGCCGATGCCGGTGGGTACCTCACCATTGGTGCCATAGTATACGGGGGCGGTTTCGCTCAGATACACCTCGTAATCCTTAACGGCACGATTGACGGTATTTTTGTGATTTCGGGCATATACATTTAAGCTGTGCATTTTCAAACTGCGGCCCAGATCAAAGGTAATATATGCCTCGGTACAGCTTTTGGTACACCAGATACCCGCATTAGCTTGATCGGTGATGCCGTCCAACAGCATGGTGGCGGGATAATCGCCCGCCGAGCCGTCGTAGTCGGCCACGTTTTGATTCACGTAGGTGATGCGGTTGCCGCCAAGTTGGGTCACGGAGGATCCCTCCCGCTCCGCACCCTAAAAATCAACCTCGGCCAAAAC
>JAZNUN010000101.1:0-9745 GCA_045592345.1 Acutalibacteraceae bacterium
CCTATCCGGGTTTCGACTCCATCTGCAGGCACTGCAAGAACAGTATCCCACACGGATACAGCTAATGAATACGGAGGTGTAATTCCTATGTTAAGACTGAACATCCAGCTGTTCGCTCACAAGAAGGGCGTCGGCTCCACCAAGAACGGCCGTGATTCCGAGTCCAAGCGTCTCGGCGTGAAGCGTGCCGACGGTCAGTTTGTTCTGGCCGGCAACATCCTGGTCCGTCAGCGTGGTACCCACATCCATCCCGGTAACAACGTGGGCATCGGCTCTGATGACACCCTGTTCGCTAAGGCAGACGGCATCGTCCGCTTCGAGCGTTGGGGCAAGGATCGTAAGCGCGTCAGCGTCTACGCCAAGGAGCAGTAATTGCTAAAGGAATTCCCACCCGAGATTCGGGTGGGAATTTTTTTGCGGTTTTTTGTTGCGTTTTGGATAACAATCCGCTATAATTATTTTGATTGCGCTTATACTATTATTTGTATGGAAAGGGGGCAATTCCCCATGTTTGTGGATAAAGCGATTATTAAGGTCCGCGCCGGTAACGGCGGCGACGGTGCCGTGGCTTTCCACCGCGAAAAATTCGTGGCGGCCGGCGGTCCCGACGGCGGCGACGGCGGTCGCGGCGGCAGTGTCATCTTCCGCCCCGACGACGGTATGAACACCCTGTCTGACTTCCGCTATCAGCGGAAATTTGCCGCATCCCACGGCGAAAACGGACAGACCAACCGTAAAAACGGTAAGTTCGGTCAGGATTGCATCATCCGCGTACCCCGCGGCACCCTGATTTTTGATAACGAGACCGGTCGCCTGATGGCAGATATGTCCGGCGACGAGGATTTTGTGGCGGCCAAGGGTGGGCGCGGCGGGTGGGGGAACAGCCACTTTGCCCCCCCCACCCCTCAGGTGCCCCGCTTCGCCAAGCCCGGTGTGCCCGGCGAGGAATACGAGCTACGGCTGGAACTCAAGCTGTTGGCCGACGTAGGTCTGGTGGGATTCCCCAACGTGGGTAAATCCACCCTTATCTCGGTGGTCAGCGAGGCGAAACCCCAGATCGCCAACTACCACTTTACCACCATTACCCCCGTGCTGGGCGTGGTGCGTCCCGTAGCAGGTGTGTCCTACGTGATGGCGGATATCCCCGGCGTCATTGAGGGTGCCTCCGAGGGCGTAGGTCTGGGTCACGATTTCCTGCGGCACGTGGAGCGTTGCCGCCTGCTGGTCCACGTGGTGGACGTTTCCGGCAGTGAGGGACGGGACCCCATCGCGGATTTTGACACCATCAATGAAGAATTGCAGAAATTCAACGAAGAACTGGCATCCCGCCCCATGATCGTGGCGGGTAACAAGTGCGATCTGGCAGACGAAGAGCAGTTGGCCGCCTTTGCCGCGGAGATGGAGAAGCGGGGATACGAATATTTCCCGCTGATGGCTCCCATCGCCCACGGCACCGACGAACTGGCCAAACGATGCGGCGAGTTGCTGCAAAAGCTGCCCCCCATCCGTCAGTTCGAGGCTCAGGCGCCCACGCTGCCCACCCCCGAGGAGTTGAAGGATCACTCGGTCCACATCTCCAAGCAGGACGGCATCTATTTCGTCGAGGCTAACTGGCTGTTCCGCGTCATGCGGGGCATCCGCTTTGACGATCCCGACGGGCTGGCCTATTTCGAGCGGGTGCTGGACGGCTCCGGTGTCATTGACGCCCTGCGGGAGGCAGGATGCGGCGAGGGGGATACCGTCAGCATCTATGAATTTGAATTTGATTTTATTGATTAATTTCTTCAACGGATGGTATAGATATGGAACGATTATACCCACAGGATATCGATCTGCACACCCTCAGCCCTTTGGCGCTGGCCTTTGTGGGTGACGGTGTGTATAGTCTGATGGTGCGGGAGCGGCTTCTGTCCGAGGCCAACCGCCCTGTCAACGACCTGCACCGTCTGGCGGTGCGCGAAGTGCGGGCTGAGGCTCAGTCTGCCGCCGTTGGACGGCTGCTCCCCCATCTGACCGAGGAGGAAGAAGCGGTGTTTAAGCGGGGGCGCAACGCCCACACCGCCCGCTCCGGCGCCGATTATCATCGGTCCACGGGGCTGGAGGCTCTATTCGGTTATCTCTACTTAGACGGACGCATCGACCGTATTCGAGAGTTGTTCGCTTTGTGTGTGGAGGAATGAGTATGTTAAAGAAAATCAACTGGAAATCCTTGGGATGGGACTTACTGATGATTATGGTCGGCAGTATTCTATATGCTGTCGCCATCGGTATGTTCAGTGCCCCTAACGATATTGCCCCCGGTGGTCTGACCGGTATCGCTACGCTGCTGAATTATGCCAGTGTCACCTGGTCCTGGCCCATCGAGCTCCCCATCGGTATTACCACCATTGTCATGAACGTGCCGCTGATCATCGCCGCTTGGTTTGTGCTGAACCGTTCTATGGCGATCCGCACCCTGATGGGCATCGCCATCTCCAGCGTTTTAACCGACCTGCTCAGCCCTTACCTGAACAGCCTGTATCTGGTGGAAGAGGGCAAAAACCCCCTGCTGGTGTGCATCTTCGGCGGTGCTTTGCTCGGCTTGGGAGTGGGTCTGATCCTCCGCCGCGGCGGTACCACCGGCGGCAGTGAGGTTATCTCCCGTCTGCTGGAAAAGAAGTATCCCCACATGTCGGTGGGTACTTTGATTCTGGTGGTGGACGCCATCGTTATCACCATATCCGCTGTGGTATATAACCGCATCGAACAAGCTCTGTACGCCGTCGTATTCGTATTTGTGGGTTCCCAAATTATTGACCGCGTGGTATACGGCGGTCGCTCCGGTAAGATGGTTATGATTATGACCCAAAAACAGCCGGAGGTTTCCACCGCCATTATGACCAAGGTGAACCGTGGCGTTACCCTGCTGAAGGCACAGGGCGGTTATTCCGGCAACGACCAGAATATGATTCTGTGCGCTGTCCGCAAGGACGAGGTGTTCCGCCTGCGTCAGACCGTGTTTGATATCGACCCGGACGCCTTTTTAATGATGCTGACCACCGACGAGGTGCGTGGCTTAGGCTTTATGAATCCCCACGAGGAGTAATAAAAAAGACCCGACGCTATGTCGGGTCTTTTTTATTATTCCTCGTTGGCGGCGGGCCACACGCGGATCTCCTCCGGTCGGGTGGTCTCCACCTTAGTGACCTCCACCGACAGGCCGTCGGCGGTAAAGGCATCTCCCACAGAGGGGATACAGCCCATCGCCTCCATCACCCATCCGCTGACGGTGGTGGCGTCGCAATCGGTGTCGGTGCCGAAATGCTCCATCAGATCAATCAGTTCGGTGGAGCACAGCACCACTGCACTGCCGTCGGGCTGGGGCAGGATGTTATGGATCACGTCGTCGTGCTCGTCCCAGATCTCGCCCACCAGTTCCTCCAGAATATCCTCCATAGTGACGATGCCCAGCGTGCCGCCATACTCGTCGGTGACGATGGCGATATGGGACTGAGCTGTCTGCAGTTGGGTCAGAAGAGACTGGATCTTGACGGTAGGCGGCACGAACAGCGCCTCTTTCATAATAGTGGCGGGGGTGGGCTTGTTCGCCGCCTCGCGGTAGTAATCCTTATGATACACCACGCCCACCACACGGTCGATGGTGTCGTCATATACGGGTAAGCGGGAATAGCCGCTCTCTATAAACAGCTGACCCAACTCCTTGTGGGTGGCGTCCAGCGGTACGGCGGCCACGTCTACGCGGGGAATGAGAATATCCACCGCCTCGCGGTCATTAAACTCGATGACCCGATGGATCATCTCGCTCTCCTGCTCATCCAGAGAACCACCCTGCTGGGCCTCGTCCACGATGGTGAGCAGCTCCTCCTCGGTGACGGCCTGCTCACCGGTGGACTTAAACACCAGACTGAGCAGTTTTTTCCACAGAGAGAAAACGAAATTGATCGGGGTCAGCACCCACGTGATCAGCCGCAGCAACGGTGCGGTGGACATCACAAAGCGGTCGGCGTACTGCTTGGCCAAGCTCTTGGGAGAAATCTCGCCGAATACCAGCACCACAACGGTGGCCACCACCGTGGATACCGCAGGGCCGTTGGCCTCGCCCACCCACTTGACAAAAGAAATGGTGGCAATGGTGGTCAGCAGAATGTTAACAATATTATTACCCACCAAAATGGTGGACAGCAGGCGATCGTAATCCTCTGCCATCTTCAGCACCAATGCCGCCCGCTTGTTCCCGTTTTCCGCCGCATTCTTCATCCGTATACGGTTAAAGGTAGAAAATGCAGTCTCGGTTGCAGAAAAATAGCCGGACATCAGCACCAGCGCCAACATCAGCAAGATCGATCGTATACTATCAGGGTCCATTATAATTTTTCCAACTCCTTGAATGATAAAATCGGGTAATACCCGCACACATCATAGCAGATAACAGCGGAAAAGTCCAGTATTTTTTATATTTACTCCGCCGCAGGGCATACTAACCCTAACAAAAGGGGTGTAAATAGATGGATTGGATGATGATTGGGAAGGCTTTTTTGGTGGGTGGCGGTATCTGCGTAGTGGGGCAGCTGCTCATCGACTATACCAAACTGACCCCAGCCCGTATTCTGGTGGGGTACGTGGTGCTGGGGGTGGCGCTCACCGCCATCGGGGTGTATAAGCCGTTAGTGGAATTCGCCGGTGGAGGAGCCACCGTGCCGCTGACAGGGTTCGGCTACTGTTTGGCGGAGGGGGTTCGCGAAGCGGTGGACAAAGATGGATTGGTGGGCGCCATCACAGGCGGGCTCACCGCCACGGCAGGGGGTATCACCACTGCCGTGACACTGGGACTCATTGCCGCGCTGGTGGGCAAATCCGGAGATAAAGCGTAAAAAAGTCCTATGCAACCGATGGTTGCATAGGACTTTTGCATTAGCGTACTACGGTATAAATGAGTTCCTGCTCGACAGGGGCGGTGGGTTCCACCGTCAGAGCCGCCAGATAGGCGGCGGTGGCACCGGATACCGCATCGGGGCGATTGGTATACAGGGTAGCAATAGGCTCCCCTGCCTTCACCGCGTCGCCGGTCTTTTTCAGCAGACGGATACCCGCGGCGTGGTCCACGGGGTCCTCTTTCTTAACCCGACCCGCGCCCAGCGACACCGCCACGATGCCGATGGCCTCCGCGTCCATAGCGGTGATATAGCCGTCGGCAGGGGCGACCACCGTATAGGCGGGGGCGGCAGGGAATTTGCTCGTATCGGTGAGGTAGGAGGCATCGCCGCCCTGAGCCTCGATCCAGCGGCACATCTGACGGAAGGCGGTGCCGTCCTCCACCGCCGCGGTGACGCGGGCGGCGGATTCCTCAGGAGTCCAGCCGTGGCACAGACACAGCATCTCGGTGGCCAGTGCCTCGCACAGCTGACGCAGGCGACGGTCGCCCCGCCCCTGCAGAATGTCTACAGCCTCCTGCACCTCCAAGGCGTTGCCCACGGCCTCGCCCAAAGGAATATCCATATTGGTGACCAACGCGGCGGCCTGCCGTCCGCAGGCGGCGGCAATGTCCACCATCTGCCGCGCCAACGCCTCGCCCTCGGCACAGGTCTTCATAAAGGCGCCGCTACCCACCTTAACATCCAAAACGATGGAGTGGGCGCCCGCCGCCAGCTTTTTGCTCATAATGCTGGAGGCAATCAGCGGGACGCTGTCGATGGTGGCGGTGACGTCACGCAGAGCATACAACTTCTTATCCGCGGGGGCTAAATCACCGGACTGACCGATGACCGCCGCGCCAACCCGCTCCACCTGCGCGAGAAACTCCTCGGCAGACAGCTCGGTGCGGTAGCCGGGGATGGATTCCAGTTTATCCACCGTGCCGCCGGTGTGACCCAAGCCGCGACCGGACATCTTGGCTACCTTGCCCCCCAGCGCCGCCACGATGGGACAGACGATGAGGCTGGTCTTATCCCCCACGCCACCGGTGGAATGCTTATCCACCGACAGGGTGCCGAACAGGGACAGGTCCACCGTGTCGCCGGAACGCATCATGGCATCGGTGAGCACGGCGGTCTCCTCAGGAGTCATTCCGTTGAGACATACCGCCATCGCCAATGCAGACATCTGATAATCGGGGACGTCCCCTGCAGTATACCCTGCAATCATAAAACGGATCTCTTCCTCGGTGAGAGGCTGACCCATTCTCTTATGTCGGATAATATCGTACATACGCATGATCCGCACCGTCCTTTGCTTTTTGATAGTGTTTCTATTATATTACCATACATTTCTACTGTATGTAAATCAAAATATTTTTTCAGCGACAAAAAACGGTGGAATTTTCCATTTAAGTATGGTACAATAACCCCCGTAAGCAAAAATTCCTATCATCTCATAGGAGGATTTATAAAATGGATGCTGTTTTAAACTGGTTTATGGACGCCTTGAAGGGGCTATCCGGTGAATGGGTGGCCTTTATCATCTCAATGGTGCCCATTCTGGAACTGCGCGGCGGTCTGATCGCCGCCTCGCTGATGAACGTGGATATCCTGCGCGCCGTGCCCATCTGTATCCTCGGTAACATTATCCCCGTGCCTTTTATCCTGTGGTTTGTCACCCCCCTTTTCACATGGATGAAAAAGACCAAGGTATTCCGCCCTCTGGTGGAAAAACTGGAAGCCCGCGCCATGAGCAAGAAGGACTCCATCGAAAAGGGGTATTTCTGGGGTCTGGCTCTGTTTGTGGGTATCCCTCTCCCCGGCACCGGCGCCTGGACGGGTTCGCTCATCGCCGCCATGCTGGATATTCCTAAGAAAAAATCCATCCCCGCCGTGCTGTTGGGCATCGGCATCGCTACCGTGATCATGGCTCTGGTGTCCTACGGATTGTTGGACGCCATTATCGGTCTGTTCCGATAAGGCGGTGTCTTTTCCTGCGGCGGGGTTATATGAACACACACGGACGCATATAATCCATTAGTCAAAGGAAAGGAATGACACCGATTATGGAGAAACGCATAACCTATCTGCCGGAGGGGGATCTCATCGATACCCCCGACAATCAGGCGTCTATTGCCACCATCACCGCCCTGATGCAGGCCCAGAGCGAGGGCAAGCTGCTGGAGGGACGGTGTGTCCGCTGTGACGCGGAGCACAATCTGTACGTAAAACTGCCCTGCGGCGAGGGACTGATCCCCCACCACGAGGGTGCCATCGGTATCGCCGAGGGTACCACCAAGGACATCGTGCTCATCACCCGGGTCAACAAGCCGGTGTGTTTTGTGGTGACGGGGTTTCAGCAAACCGATGCAGGGTGCCGCCCCGTACTGAGCCGCCGCATCGCCCAAGAGCGATGCAAGGAGCAGTTTCTGGACCAACTGCGGCTGGGAGATATTATCCCCGCCCGCATCACGCGGCTGGAGACCTTCGGCGCTTTCTGCGACGTGGGATGCGGTCTGCCTGCTCTGCTCCCCATTGCCGATATTTCGGTCAGCCGCATTATGCACCCCGCCGACCGTCTGACGGTGGGAATGGAGATACTGGGCGTGGTATCCAATCTGGACAACGGACGTATTTGCCTGTCCCATCGGGAGCTGTTGGGCACCTGGGAGGAAAACGCCGCCCGCTTTACGGTGGGCGAGACGGTGGCGGGTATCGTCCGCTCGGTGGAGCCCTACGGCATCTTTGTGGAACTCTCCCCCAACCTGGCGGGGTTGGCGGAGCCCCACCCCGGGGTGCGGGTGGGACAGCAGGCGGCGGTGTATATTAAGAGCGTTCAGCCGGAGAAGCTGAAGATTAAGTTAGCCCTCATCGACGCCCAGGACAGCAATATGCCCCCCGCTCCGCCGGAGTATTTTATCACCGACGGGCCGCTGACCCATTGGCGGTACTCCCCCGAGGGGTGCAGTCGGGTCATTGAACGGTATTTTCAGCAGGTTTAATAAGATTTGATGAATTTTGTTCCCGATGGGTTGCAAACCCATCGGGACTTTTGCTATAATAACAGGGAACACGGAAAGGAGGGAATCGGATGAAACGAATTTTGGCGCTGGCATTGGCGGTGTGTCTGCTGTGCCTTGGTCTGTGCGGGTGCGGCGACGACGGCACCGGCGGGGGATTCCGATTCCCGCTGGAGGCGGAGCCGAAAGGATTAGACCCCCAGACCGCCACCGACACCGCAGCGGTGACGGTGATCGCCACCCTGTTTGAGGGGCTGACCGCCATCAACGCCGACGGCGAGGTGGTGGATGCCGCCGCCACCCATACGGTGTCGGAGGACGGAAAAACCTACACCTTTACGCTGATGGAATCCTACTGGAGTACCCTGAAGATCAAAGGCGAGGAAACGGGATTTGAGCAACCCGTTATGGTTACCGCCCAGGATTTTCTGTTCGGTATACAGCGGGGCGTGGACCCTGTCACCAACTCCCCCTTGGCGGCGGAATATGACCCCATCCAAAACGCCGCCGCCATCCGCCGCGGCGAAAAGCCGCTGTCTGCGCTGGGGGTCAAGGCGGTGGACGAGCGCACACTGGTCATCACCTTAGAAAAAGCCGACCCCACCTTCCCCGCCCGTTTGGCGGGGACACCCTATATGCCCTGCCAACGAGAATTTTTTGAAAGCACCCAGGGGCGGTACGGGTTGGAGAAAGAATATCTGCTGACCAACGGCGCATTCTGGCTGGCGGCGTGGAATCACGACGAAAGCCTGCTGATGTACAAAAATGAGCACTACCACGGCACGGTTGCGCCCGAGGCGGTACGGTACGTTATCGGCGTATCCGACCCCGTGGCGGCTCTGCAGGACGGTAGTCTGGACGCGGCACCCACTAAGACCCCCTTAGGGGGCGGCACCACCGCCTATCCTCTGCAGGACAGCCTGCGTAGCCTGTACTTTAATACCACCACCGACCCCTTTACCGTGCCTGCTATCCGCACCGCCCTGCGGGACAGCGTAGAGTGGCAGACGGTACACCGCCTGCTCACCGAGCAGGGCGATGCCGAGGTCTTAGCGGGCGGGTTCGTGCCGCCGGACGGCACAGTGGGAGGCGAAGCCTACCGCACCGACACCAACGCTTTGACCGCCATGCAGTCCGACCCGACGGCGGCTAGAGACGCCCTGCAAACGGGGTTGAATATCCTGCAAATGAGCACCCTGCCCAAATTCGAACTATTGGCGGCGGAGGACACTCTCAGCGCCGACATCGCCCGCTATCTGGTGCAATCCTGGCAAAAAAATCTGAACGTCTACCCCACTCTGACCCTTCTGCCCGAAACGGAACTCAATCAGCGGGTGAACAGCGGCAACTATCAGGCCGCTATCTGCATCCGCACCGCTACCGGTCTGAGCGGTGCGGAAAATCTATCCTGCTATGCCGCCAACGCGGCGGGTAATCTGTCCCGACTGAACAATGCCGCCGTGGATGCCGCCATCCAATCGGCCCTAAGCGGCGGACGGACTGAGCTGGAAACGCTGGAAAAACTGCTGTGGCAAGCCTGCCCCGCCGTGCCCATCAGCGCCGTCACACGATACTACGCGGTGGGCGCCAACGTCAAACACGTCTATCCCCGCCCCTTTGGCGGCGGACGCTGGAACGCCCCCCTCTATTTCCGTGATGCACTGAAATTTGATTAAATGGAAAAACCGCCAACCCGATGGGTTGGCGGTTTTGTTTTTCGGATTAGTAGTTCTCCTTACGGACCTCGAAATAGGCCTGAGGATGGGCGCAGACGGGGCAGGCGGCGGGGGCCTTCTTGCCCATCACCAGGTG
>JAZNUN010000102.1:0-5771 GCA_045592345.1 Acutalibacteraceae bacterium
CGGCAATCTCGCCTGACACCAAGGGAGTGCATCCCACGTAGGGCTCGGGGGCACCGTTATCCCGCAGCACCCACAGCTCGCCCGCGGTACCTACCGCGCCGCTGACGTCCAGCTTTCCGTTGGGTTTCAGCGGAATCTCCACGATAGGATTCTGGGCGTAACCGCGGACGTTGCCGCCGCTGTCCGACACCGCCATCACTGTGCCCGCAGGACCGCCGCCGGCCAATTTCAGGGTCAGAGTGTCCTCCTTACCCTTCATCATCACGCCCATCATAGAGGCACCGGTAAGCAGGCGACCCAAAGCCGCCGTCACCACCGCCGAAGGCTGATGAATCTGCTCGGCGCGGGCCACGATGTCGGTGGAATCTACGAATAAAGCCATCACCGTGGCGTCACGGGTCAGGCAACGAATCAATTTACCCATATCTATGCATTAACTCCATTATATATTCTTCTGCCCGATGGCGTTATTCCGCGCCACCAGCACCCAACGCTGGGCATCATCGGCGGGGTCGGTGAACCGACACTCGTCATACACTGCCAGCAGGTCGAAACCTGCCTCGGACAGCAGGTTTTTCCAAGTTTGCAGACTATAGGCCCGCTCCCGCACCGTATCGGTATAGCGGGTGTAAGTGCCGTCCTCTTCTTCTAGGAAAAAGTCCAGCGCCATCTCCACCTCGTGGGTGGCGGGGAGATAGTGGTTACGCCAGGTGCAGACAAACTCATCCCGCTCGAACACAAAGGCATTATCCCCCAACACGTGGGCGTGCTTATAGGGGGTATTGACGTCAAAGATCAGCAGACCGTCGGGGGCAATAAACAAACCTAACCTGCGGAAGATCTCCCGCAGGTCATCGGTGTGCAATATATGGCTGAGACTGTCCAACATACACACGGCGGTATCCACCGTGCCGTACAGATCCAATTGACGCATATCCTGACACAGAAACAGGATTTCCTGCCCTGTCTCGGCGGCCTTTTCCCGCGCAACAGCCAGCATATCCGCCGATCCGTCAACGCCGATAACGTCGCATCCACGCCGTGCCAGCTCCAACGACAGACTACCGCTACCGCAAGCCAGATCCAGCACCGTGTCGGCACAGCCGCCGTGACGGGTCACCGCCGCCAGCAGATAATCTGCCCAGGCGGCGTAATCTACGTCGTCGGTCAAAGCATCATAAAAGGCGGCAAAGGAGCCGTATCCGTTGGTCATTTCGACTCCTCGCCCAAACGGTCAAACACCATGGTATAGGAATCGTAGCCATACTCCAAAGATCGCTTAACGCGGCTGATGGTGGCGGTGGAGGCACCGGTGGCGTCCACGATATCGCTGTATACGCGACCCTCACTGAGCATTTTAGCAACCACCAGACGCTGAGACATAGCTTTCAGCTCGTTGACGGTGCACAGGTCCTCAAAGAATTGATAGCATTCATCCTCATTTTGCAACTGCAGAATGGCATTGAACAAAAAGTCGACCTCTTTACTCTTGATTTTTGAATTCAAAGGGTACCCCTCCTTTTTTATTCGCAGTACCACCATTATACACCAACACTTTCACAATGTAAAGTGCTAATTCGTGAAAACCGCAAAAAAAGCAGCCTATTTTTAAAAATAGGCGGCTTTTTACAACTTGTTTAAGCTAAAATTATCTTGTGATACACCTTTTTACCCTTTTTAATAATAGCGTGACCCTCGACGAAGTCAGCATCAGACAGGGTGGCGGTGGGGTCGGTCACTTTAGCATCGTTGACCGATACGCCGCCCTGCTGGACCAAACGGCGAGCCTCACCCTTAGAGGAGGCCAGACCGGCGGATACCATCACGTCCAGAATACCCATACCCACGGCGTCGGCAATAACGGTGGTGGGCATATTCTCGGTGTTGCCGCCGCCGGAGAACAGGGCACGGGCGGCGGACTGAGCCTTCTCAGCCTCTTCCTTGCCGTGGACCAGAGCGGTCAGCTCGTAGGCCAGAATCTCCTTAGCGGTGTTCAACTGGCTACCCTCCCAGGAGTCCATCTCGTCGATCTGCTCGATGGGCAGGAAGGTGAGCATACGCAGGCACTTCAGCACGTCCTGGTCGCCCACGTTACGCCAGTACTGATAGAAATCGTAGGGCGGGGTCTTGTTGGGGTCCAGCCACACCGCGCCGCTGGCGGTCTTACCCATCTTCTTGCCCTCGGAATTGAGCAGCAGGGTGATGGTCATCGCGTGAGCGTCCTTGCCCAGCTTACGGCGGATCAGCTCGGTGCCGCCCAGCATATTGCTCCACTGGTCGTTGCCGCCGAACTGCAGGTTACAGCCGTGGGTCTGGAACAGACGGTAAAAGTCGTAGGACTGCATGATCATATAGTTGAATTCCAAGAAGGACAGACCCTTCTCCATACGCTGCTTATAGCACTCGGCACGCAGCATATTGTTGGCCGAGAAGCAGGCACCCACCTCCCGTAAGACCTCCACGTAGTTCAGGTCCAGCAGCCAATCGGCGTTGTTCACCATCTCTGCCTTGCCCTCACCAAACTCGATGAACCGCTCCATCTGCTTCTTAAAGCAGTCGCAGTTGTGCTGAATAGTCTCGCGGGTCATCATCGAGCGCATATCGGTACGGCCGGAGGGGTCGCCGATCATAGCGGTGCCGCCGCCGATCAGGGCGATGGGCTTATTGCCTGCCATCTGCAGACGCTTCATCAGGCACAGAGCCATAAAGTGGCCAACGTGCAGACTGTCGGCGGTGGGGTCAAAGCCGATGTAGAAAGTAGCCTTTCCGTTGTTGATCAGCTCTTTAATATGTTCCTCATCGGTAACCTGGCCGATGAGGCCACGGGCTACCAGTTCTTCATAAACAGTCATTGGTATCTCTCCTTACACAAATTGGGGTTATTATACATTCATATACGCGGTTTGTCAAGTCGCAGAGCGGTGGAATAGTTCCTCCGCCGCAGACAGGGTGGTATCGGTGGCCTCACCGCCCATAATGCGGGCCAGCTCGCCGATGCGCTCCTGCTGAGACAGGGCTTTAACGCTGGTGTATGTGCGGCCGTCCTCCACGGATTTCTGCACCAACAGGTGGCTATGTCCGCAGGCGGCAATCTGGGCCAGGTGGGTGACGCACAGCACCTGCCGATTAGCGGCGATACCCCGCATCAACTGTCCCACCTTAGCTGCGGCGCGGCCGCTGATACCCGCGTCTACTTCGTCAAACACCAGTGTGTCAATATCATCCACGCCTGCCAGTACACTCTTAAGTGCCAGCATCACGCGGGATAATTCGCCGCCCGAGGCGGTCTTAGCGATAGATTTAGGCGGTTCACCGGGGTTGGAGGAGATAAGAAACTCCACCTTATCCCCACCCATAGCCGTGAGGGCGGTAGGTTCCATAGACACCGCCAGCCGCACGTGGGGCATATCCATAAAGGTTAACTGGGCGCACACGTCCTGCTCAAAGCGGAGGGCGGCCTGTTTACGGGCGGCGGTGAGCCGTCCCGCGGCGGCGATGGTGGCGTCCCGCGCCACGTCGGATTGCCGCTCCAGCTCTGCCACGTATTCGTCTGAGGATTGGATGCCCGCCAACTCCGCCTGTAAGGTGGACAAGGTATCCAACAGACCCTGCTCATCGGTGACGCGGTGCTGCTTCATTAAACGGGACAACAGTGCCAGGCGGTCTTCTATTGCAGACAGTTCCTGCTCACTGAAGCACAGGCTGTCCTCCAGCTCGGCGGCCTCCTCCGCCACTGCCTCCACGTCATACAAGGCACTCTGCAGGCGGGTCGCCAGTTCTCCCATAGCGGAGGATACCGCTCCTGCCGTCTGCAGGGCGGACACCGCATCGGTCAGGCGGGTCAAAGCACCCCGCTCGCCGCCGTTGTCATCGTCCTCCATAGCGCCGCGGACAAGCCGCAGAGCGCCCGCCAGTTTTTCACTGTGACGGGCCATATCCCGCCGTGCAGTGAGTTCTGATTCTTCACCCACGTGGATATCCGCCCGCTCCAGGGCCGCGATCTGCTGCTCCAACTGAGCGGTGCGGTATTCTTTTTCCTGTTCATCCATAGTGACTGCCTTGATAGCCCGACGGATGCGACAATACTCTGTATAAGCATTGCCGTAGTCCACAATAACCTCATCAGGCACACCCAAACGGTCGAGATACTCCACGTGCCGCTCCTGCTGGAGCAACGCTTGGTTTTCGTGCTGTCCGTGAATGTTCACCAACATCCGTCCGATGCGCCGTAAGGCAGACACGGTGGTGGGGCGTCCGCCCACACGGCAACTCCCCTTACCGTCTGCGGTGAGGGAGCGCTGAATCAGCAGAGTTCCATCCTCTTCGGGAAGCAGTTCCAGTTCTTCCAGCACCGCCAATACCGACGGCGACAGATGATCGAACACACCCGCAATATATGCTTTATCCGCACCGGTACGCACCACGTCGCGGGTGATACGCTCGCCCAGAAGGGCGTTGATGGCATCAATGACAATGGATTTACCCGCGCCGGTCTCACCCGTCAGGGTGGTCAGACCGTTGCCGAAGGTGATGTCGGTACTTTCGATGACCGCCACATTTTCAATATGTAAGCTTTGCAGCATACTTCTTCTTACCTTTCCGTAGGGGTGATTACTCGGCTTTATCGCTGAGCATCTTTTTCAGTTCCAGCACCAGATCCTCTGCCTCCCGCTCACCGGTGACAATGCAGATGAAGGTATCGTCGCCCGCCAAAGTGCCGATAACTTGACTCCAATGCAGAGAATCCATAGCGGCGCAGGCGGCCTGTGCCATACCGGGCAGGCAGTGTACCACCACGATATTCTGGGCGTGCTGGACACGCACCACAGACCCCGCAAAAATCGAATGGAACTTGGCAGAAATGGGCTCGTGACCGCCCTTGGCCGTGGCGTAGCGGTAACCGCCACCCTGACCGGGAGTCTTGACCAAGCGCAGTTCCTTAATGTCGCGGGATACGGTGGCCTGGGTCACCGCGTAACCCGCCTGGCGCAGTAAAGCCTGCAGTTCCTCCTGAGTTTCCACAGCATTACTGTTGATGATCTCCAGAATCTTCGCATGACGTCTCGTTTTCATATTGTTTATCTCCTATCGGACAGTTTTTGACGTAATCCTTCGTAAAAATCGGTATCTGTGAGGCGAATAAGCCGTACGGCGGTATCCGCCAGTCGCACGGTAACAGTATCCGTGGCGGCCAGGGGGATATTCAACTCGCCGTCCACGGTGAGAAAGGCCTGCTCGCCATCAGCGGCAACAGCCTGTAAAGTCAAAGGAATATGGGCCGGAAGCACCCGCGAACGAGAATCCAGCGAATGAGGGCACACGGGGGTGAGCAGCATACACGCCACCGCCGGATCCACCACGGGACCGCCGGCAGACAGCGAATAGGCCGTAGAGCCGGTGGGGGTGGCCACGATGATACCGTCGCCGCGGCAGGTCATAATCCGACGCCCCTCTGCCGTTACCATCACGTCCACCAATCGGGAAAGACTGCCGCGGGCTACCACAGCCTCATTCATTGCCAACAAATGTCGATCCCCAGCGGCGGTATGTACGGTGACATCCAGCAGAGCGCGGTCATCCACCGCATAGGCACCGGAAAGCAAGGCTTCCAGTGCGTCCAGTTCATCCGGCTCAGCACCCGCCAAAAAGCCCACGCGTCCGGCATTGACACCCAACACAGGACAATCGGGGGCGGGCGCCGCCTTAGCCCCGGGCCTAATGGGACCGTCGCCGGCCGTGGGGGGAGCCCTATCGCAGGCGGGGCGGGCCTC
>JAZNUN010000103.1:0-9019 GCA_045592345.1 Acutalibacteraceae bacterium
CCTCTTTCTGCTTCTCCAGCAGTTTCTTCTTACGGGTAATATCGCCGCCGTAGCATTTCGCCAGCACGTCTTTACGCATGGCGCGGACCGTCTCGCGGGCGATGACCTTGCCGCCGATGGCGGCCTGCACCGGCACCTCAAACAGCTGGCGGGGGATATTATCCTTCAGCTTCTCGCACATCTTGCGGGCGCGGGCATAGGCGTTGCCGCTGAATAGAATAAAGGACAGGGCGTCCACCATCTCGCCGTTGAGCAGGATGTCCAGCTTCACCAGATCGCTCTTGACGTAGCCCTTCAACTCGTAGTCAAAACTGGCGTAGCCCTTGGTGCGGCTCTTCAGCGCGTCAAAGAAATCGTACACGATCTCATTCAGCGGCAGTTCGTAGTGAATATCCACGCGGGTGGGGTCAAGGTATTTCATATCCTTAAACACACCCCGTCGCTCTTGGCACAGCTCCATAATATTACCCACGTAGTCGTTGGGGGCGTAGATGTGCGCCTCCGCGATGGGCTCCTCCGCCATACTGATGGTGGTGGGGTCGGGATAGTTGGTGGGGTTGTCCACCATCATCACGGTGCCGTCGGACAGGGTGATGCGGTAGATAACGCTGGGCGCGGTGGTGATGAGGTCCAGATTATACTCTCGCTCCAACCGTTCTTGAATAATCTCCATATGGAGCAGTCCCAAGAATCCGCAACGGAAACCAAAGCCCAGTGCCACCGAGGTCTCGGGCTCCCAAGTAAGAGAAGCGTCGTTAAGCTGCAGCCGCTCCAGCGCCTCGCGGAGATCTTGATAATGGGCGCCGTCGGCGGGGAATACGCCGCAGAACACCATGGGGTTCACCTTGCGGTAGCCGGGCAGGGGCGCGGCGGCAGGTTTGGCGGCGTGGGTGATGGTATCGCCCACACGGGCATCACCCACCGTCTTAATGGAGGCGGCGAGGTAACCCACCTGACCCGCCCGCAGTTCTTTGGTGGGCTCCAGGCGACCGGGGCGCATTACGCCCACTTCCACCACGTCAAAGGTGGCGCCGCTGGCCATCATCTTGATGGTGTCGCCCGCCTTCACCACACCGTCCATCACGCGGAAGTACACGATAACGCCGCGGTAGCTGTCGTAGTAGCTGTCAAAAATCCGCGCCTGCAGGGGTTTGTCGTCGTCACCCTCAGGGGGCGGCAGCTTGACAATGGCCTCCAGCACCTCCTCGATGCCGATACCCGCCTTGGCGGAGATGTGAGGCGCCTCGGAGGCGTCAATGCCGATGATGTCCTCCACCTCGGACGCCACCCGATTGGGGTCGGCGGCAGGCAGGTCGATCTTATTGATAACAGGCAGGATCTCCAGATCGTGCTCCAGAGCCAGATAAGTGTTGGCCAGGGTCTGGGCTTCCACGCCCTGACTGGCGTCCACCACCAACAGCGCGCCCTCACAGGCGGCGAGGGAACGGCTCACCTCGTAGTTAAAGTCTACGTGACCGGGGGTGTCGATGAGATTGAGGGTATACTCCTCCCCATCCTGCGCCTTATACTGCAGGGTGACGGCGTGGGCCTTGATGGTGATGCCCCGCTCCCGCTCCAGATCCATGCTGTCCAAGAGCTGTTCTTCCATATCCCGTAGTGCCACGGTGTTGGTCTTTTCCAGCAGACGGTCCGCCAGAGTGGATTTACCGTGGTCGATGTGGGCAATGATGCAGAAATTGCGTATATGTTGTTTGATGTCAGCCATCGGTTGGCACCTCTTTCATAAGGGATTAGCAATGAGGAATGAGGAATGAGAGAGGAACGAAGCGCGTCGGGGGTGTCTTTCTCCTTCGCCCAACTCTATTTTCATACAAATCAAGTCATTATATCATTTTTTCTTCTCTTTGACAAGCAAAACCGTTGAAAACCTTGCAACTAAATGTTAAAATGAGTAAAAAGAAAAGCTGAAGAGAGCATAGCCTCCCTCTTGAGGGAGGTGGCTGGTGCGTAGCACCGGACGGAGGGAGTTCAACTCCCCCAGTCACGGCTAACGCCGTGCCAGCCCCCTCAAGAGGGGGCCTTGTTCGGTTGATAAGGAGGATAATATCATGGATTGGACCGAAGTATGTATCCGCATCCCCGCCATCCACGTGGACGAGGCGGCGGCCATTGCCAATATGGCGGTGCCCTACGGCATCTACATTGAGGATTACAGCGACTTAGAGCAGGGGGCGCGGGAGATCGCCCGCATCGACCTCATCGACGAGGATCTGCTGGCTAAGGAGCGGGACACCGCCCTCATCCACCTGTACATCTCCCCCGAGGAGAACCCTGCCGAGGCGGTTGCCTTCCTGCGGGAGCGGTATACCGCCGTGGGCATTGACCACGCGGTGGAATCCAACACCGTCCGCGAGGAGGACTGGGCCAACAACTGGAAAAAGTACTTTAAACCCCTGCCTGTGGGCGAGAAATTGCTCATCTGCCCTTCCTGGGAGACGGCGAAAAACCCCGAGGGTCGGGCGGTGCTGTCCATTGACCCCGGTATGGCCTTCGGCACCGGCGGTCACGACACCACCCGTCTGGTGCTGGAAACGCTGGAGCAATACGTCACCGAGGGTTGCGATTTTCTGGACGTGGGTTGCGGCAGCGGTATTCTGTCCATCGCTGCCTGCCTGCTGGGCGCGGGTCGCGCTGTGGGCATTGATATCGACGCATTGGCGGTCAAAACCGCTATTGAGAATGGCGATCTGAACGGCCTCACCGCCCCCAAGTACGACATCCGTCTGGGGGATCTGGCTAAGGATGTGGACGGCAAATTCCCCGTCATCGCCGCCAATATTGTGGCGGACGCCATCATTATGCTGTCCCCCGCCATCCCCGCTTTGCTGGCAGAGGGGGGCGTGTACATCGTGTCCGGCATCATCGACACCCGCGAGCAGGACGTGTTGGCGGCGCTGGACACCTGCGGCTTCACCGTGGTGGAACGCCGCGAGCACGGCGGCTGGCTGTGCCTGGTGTGTCGGGCGGCATAATGCTTGTACAGACCGTTGATATCGTTGCCGCCCCCACAAGAATGGCGCTATCGCACCATTCTTCCACACACGTGCTTTGTAATGGGAAGTGCGTTGATGTATGCAGGTGCGAATAGAATGAAGCCTCCCTCTTGAGGGAGGTGGCATTTGCGCCAGCAAATGACGGAGGGAGTTTATGCCTTTAATTTACAACAAAAACAACATAAACTCAGCAAAAACTCTTCGTAAAAATGCCACACCACAAGAAAACCACCTATGGTATGATTTCTTGCGAAATTACGAGGTGCGTTTCCAACGACAAAAAGCTATCGGGAACTATATTGTGGATTTTTATTGTTTTTCCGCCAAATTGGTGATAGAAATTGATGGTTCGCAACATTTTACAGATAAAGAAATGGTATACGATCAGCAACGTACCGACTATTTGGAAAAGTTAGGTTTACGAGTGATACGTATCAGAAACCGTCAAATTAACGAGGAATTTAGAGCTGTATGCGAACACATTGATGGGATGGTAAAGAACTCCCTCAGTCACGGCTGACGCCGTGCCAGCTCCCTCAAGAGGGAGCCTACTTCCCATCCTTTAATAGGAGTGATAAAATGCCCCGATTTTTTATTGATTACACCCCTGCGGTGGGGACTGCCGCCGTCATCGAGGGCGGGGACGCCCGCCATATTGCCGGCGCTCTGCGGATGACCGTGGGCGAGGCTCTCACCCTCTGCGACGGTAAGGGTACCGACTACGCCTGCACCGTCACCGCTGTGGAGCGGGAGCGGGTCACCCTGTCGGTGGATGCCGCCGCCCCCACCACCGCCGAACCCACCTTGGCGGTGACCCTGTATATGGGTCTGCCTAAGGGGGATAAGATGGAACTCATCATCCAAAAATGCGTGGAATTGGGCGTCACCGCCATCGTTCCCGTGGCGATGAGCCGCTGTATCGTGAAATTGGACGGCAAGGATGCCGCTAAAAAGCAGACCCGTTGGCAAAAGATCGCCGATGAGGCGGCGGGACAGAGCGGACGGGGCATCCGTCCCGCGGTGGAGACCCCCATTAGTTGGAAACAGGCTCTGACCCGTTTTGCTAACGAAAACACCCTGCTCTGCTACGAGGGGGGCGGCGCCCCTATCGGCACACTGGTGTCCCCTGCCGACACCGCCGTTAGCTTGGTGGTGGGCCCCGAGGGCGGCTTTGACCCCGCCGAGGTAGAGGCGGTCACCGCCGTTGGCGGCCGCATTGCCACCCTGGGCCCCCGCATCCTGCGGTGCGAAACCGCCCCCATCGCCGCTCTGGCGGTGCTGATGGAAAAAAGCGGCAATATGGCGTGATTTTTGTATACGCGTAGTATAAAACCATATAAATTATACAAAAAAGAGGCTGTATTTCACCGAATACAGCCTCTTTTCTTATGCAAATTCTACTGTCAGACCCGCATTTTCCCGCTCCGCGTCGCGGAAAGTTTCCCAAAAACCCTCGGCGGGAAAGGTCACATCCTGCCATCCCGTCAAGGTCACGCGGGTGTCCTCCAAATCCGTCAGACAGTCCATCAGGGCGTCCAAATTATGCCCGTACCAATCGGGGAAATCCAGTGCATCAGCGATGCGGGTGTGGAGTTCTTTTTTGTCGGCGCAACCGCCGCAATCAATGGTTACGTTCATATCATCGTTCTCCGTACAACTGGGTAAAACTCTCGTAGTGGTCGGCGGTGTAGTACACGATGCCGGAGGTGGTCCACACCAACCGTTTGGAGCCGCGGCTGGTGGAGCCGTAGGTGTCGATGTCACACTCGTAGTAGATTTCACCGTTGGGGAGCAACCCTTCTTTATTATAGAATCGGTCGCCACCGACACAGAGGTACTTATCCTTGTTGTATTCACTCTTGGTTACGTAGTTTTTCGGCAATTTTCCGTAGATGTGGATGTACAGACCCACCTCCTCGGCGGAGTCATAGATACCGCCCTCATCCACGGTGCCGTCAAAGGGCGCCTTGGTGGTGGTCGTGGTGGTGACGATGGTACCGCCGCCCTCCACCGCATAGGTGCCCTTATCAAATTCAATGGTACCCTTGTAATTTTTGATAGTGCCGCTGACCGTCGCCGTCTGACCGACGTTGATATCTCCCGCTCCCGCGGGGGTACAGCGGTAGCAATACAGATCCCGCGGCTGGCCGTCGGTACCGAACACCTGTATGGTGAAGCTGGCGTTGCCGTAGCGGTCGGAATAGGCCTCCTTAAGACTGACCACCGTACCCGTCAGGGTACCCTGCAGGGTGGCACTGCCGGTGAGGGCAAAGGCCTCGTCCACCAATTGCCCATCTGCGGGGATGGTGGTTGTGGTGCTGTCCGTACCGCCCAGGGTTACGTCCCAGCCGTTGAGATACTGCTGGAGCAGACCCAGATCCTTAACGTTGACCTTGCCGTCGGCGGAAAAATCCGCCGCCAATGCGTGGATAGGCACCTCCCAACCGTTAAGATACTGTTGGAGCACACCCAGGTCTTTGACATTGACCTTGCTGTCCTCATTGACGTCGCCGCCCCCGCGGGGGGAGGCGTACAAGGTTTCAGCAGGCGGGGTCAAGCCGCAACCTACCACCGACAACAGCAGTAATAAGGCTAATAGGAAAGAAGCCAAGCGTTTCATAGCGTTTCTCCTTTTTGTTCGTTCCAAAAGGAGTATATCACACTTTCCCGCAGCCGTAAACACCAAATTCTACATTCCCCGCGCCACCTCGGTCAGTTCCGCGGGGGAATATGTGGGCTGCAGCGCCCCGTGGATGGCATAGGCCAACAGACGTGCTCCGCGGGAAATCATCACGTCCACCTCGCGGGGGGTCACCATCATTCCCGCCGCTTCGCCGTGGGGTTCCCGCCCCACCGTGTCGCGGGTCAGGGTGGCGGCATCCACCACCGTGGGTATGCCCATCCCGATGACAGGCACCCCCAACAGACCCCGATTCAGTGGACGGCGGTTGTTACCCACCCCACTGCCGGGGGAAATGCCGCTGTCGCACAGCTGTACCGTCCGCCCCAGCCGCTCTAAGCCACGGGCGGCAAGGGCATCCACTACGATGACGGCGGCGGGGTTGATCTCGCGGCACACACCCCGCACCAGTTCGCCGCTTTCGGTGCCGGTCTGTCCCAGCACCCCCGGCGCCAGCACCGCCACGGGGCGCAGGTCGGTCAGCCCCGCCGTGCGGGCAAACTCGCCCCGTATGTGGCGGGTGGCCAGCACCATATCCGCCACCGCGGGGCCTAAGGCGTCGGGGGTGACGGTGCGGTTGCCCAACCCTACCACCAGCACCGTCCCTTGAGAGGGGAGTAGGCGGCTCAGCTCTCGCCCCACCACCTCGCTGTGGCGGGTCAGGGCGGTCTCGTCGTCGGTGAGGGCGGGCAGGGTAACGGTGACGTACCGCCCCCGCGGTTTGCCCACCAACCCCTCTCCGTGGGAGGTCAAAACCTGCAGATGGGACACCTCTACCCCCCGCCTTTGGTGCTGTTCGTGGACCACGTGACGACCGTCCGCCGGATGCTCCTGAGCCGCCTCTATTGCCAAATCGGTGCGAAAATTCATATAGAATGCCCTCCTTTTGGCTGTATTTTGCCCTAAAAACTGGTCAAATGCGGTAAATTTGCGACTTTTTTAAAAATTTGTATTGCATTTTTGAAACAATAGTGTTAATATAATCGGTGCGTGATTACTATAAATTGATAGGAGGTGCAACTATGCCTAACATTAAATCCGCTAAGAAGCGTGTCAAGGTCATCGCTGTTAAGACCGCCCGTAACAAGGCGAACCGTACTGCTCTGAAGACCGAGATCAAGAAGGCCAACGCCGCCATCGTGTCCGGCGAGAACACCGTCGAGGCTGTTCGTCTGGCTCAGAAGAAGATCGACCAGGCTGTTGCTAAGGGGCTGCTGCACAAGAACACTGCGGCCCGTAAGAAGGCTGCCCTCGCCAAGAAGGCTAATGCCTAATTAACATCACGAAAAAGGGACTGTCCGTATCGGACAGTCCCTTTTGGTTTCTATAGAGATGTGTACAGTTCATCTTCGTGCCACCTAATAGGATTGTTATCAATATATTGCCATATATCCCGATAATCCTGCTCCCCACGGATGATATGGTCGTAATAGGAGCGTTGCCACAGAACTTGACCGTAACAATGGGTGGTATAGGATTTGAATTGTCCGATGATTTTGTGTAGGGGAGGGCCTCTGTGCCCTCCCGTTTCCGAAATTGCGGACAACGTAATCAACAGATGAATATGATTGGGCATAACAACATAACGGTCTACAGAAAACCCGTGGACAGATTCATCCATATAATGGATAGACTTTTCTACTATTTTCCCGATTTCCGTTAATTTTACCTGCGGGAGGGCACAGAGGCCCTCCCCTACACCGTGGATTTCGGATAATATTTTCTGTCGGTCTTTGGTGCATATCGTAATGAAATACGCACCGTCTGTGGCATAATCGTATTCCTTTAAACGGTTTTGTTTGCGGATAGAGTTATTCATATTGCATCACCATAAACAGTATATCACAGAAAATGTTGCATTGTCTACATTCCCACCCCGCAAAAACTTCCCCCAAATCGCAAAAAGCGGTTGATTTCTCCTTTTCTTTATAGTATAATAACTTGGATGACGAAAAACCGTACCCTTTGGGGCATACGGGCAGGCAGGTCCTGTGCGACGGTGCGCCGTGAACCATGTCAGGCGGGGAACCGAGCAGCATTAAGCGGTCGATGTCCGTGTGCCGCAGTCAACCTGTCTGTTCGTATGCCCGAGAGGGTACGGTTTTCTTCTTTTGCCGTCAGGCAAAAGAAGAAACAACAGTAAAGGAGATGAGCGCGTGTATCAGGCTTTATACCGCAAATGGCGCCCCCGCACCTTTTCGGACGTCAGCGGACAGGAGACGGTAACCACCGCACTGAAAAACGAACTGAAAACAGGACGCCTGTCCCACGCCTACCTGTTCACGGGTTGCCGCGGCACGGGTAAGCCCACCTGCGCCAAAATTCTGGCCAAGGCGGTGAACTGCGCCCATCCCGTGGACGGCGACCCCTGTAACGAGTGCGCTGTCTGCCGCGGCATCGACGACGGCTCTGTGCTGGACGTGTCGGAGATCGACGCCGCCTCCAATAACGGTGTGGACTCCATCCGCGACCTGCGGGACGAGGTGGCATTCACCCCCGTTTCGGGCAAATACCGCGTTTACATCATCGACGAGGTGCATATGCTCTCCGCAGGCGCATTCAACGCCCTGCTCAAGACGCTGGAAGAGCCCCCCGCCCACGTGATCTTCATCCTCGCCACCACCGAGGTGCATAAATTACCCGCCACCATTCTCTCCCGTTGTCAGCGGTTTGATTTCGGGCGCATCCGCCCCGAGGATATCGCCGCCCGCATCCATTACGTGGCGGGTCAGGAGGGTCTCACCGTCACCGATGACGCGGCTATGCTGCTGTCCCGCTTGGCGGACGGTGCCCTGCGCGACGCCCTGTCCCTGTTGGACCAGTGTGCGTCGGTCTCCCACGATATTACTATGGACACCGTCACTCAGGTAACGGGTATGGCGGGTCAGGATACGCTGGTGGAACTCACCGACTGCGTGGCGGGGCAGAATGCCGCCGCCGCGCTGGCATTGGTGGACCGCCTGTACCGCTCCTCTAAGGATATGGAGCGGCTGTGCGCCGAGTGGGTGAGTTATCTGCGTAATCTGATGATCCTGCACAGCGTGCAGGACGCGGGGGAACTGGTGATCGCCACCCCCGATGAGTTGGCCCGTATGCGTGCTAAGGCGCAGACCCTGGGTCTGCCCACCATCCTGCATATGATGGAAGTGTTACAGAATACTTTGGACCGTCTGCGCGGCGGCGTTTCCCGCCGCGTGGAGATGGAGATGGCGGTACTGCGGCTGTGCGACCCCCGTCTGGACGGCAGCGCCGCGGCGCTGACCCACCGTTTGGACGTGCTGGAGGCGGCTGTTCGTGCGGGTGTCCCCGCGGCGGCTCCCGCCCC
>JAZNUN010000104.1:0-6133 GCA_045592345.1 Acutalibacteraceae bacterium
TGGGATAGCGGGACTTTTTTTGTGGGCGGTCGGGGACGCCCGCCCCTACGCATCCCATCCAAACCGGAGAGTGTATCGTAGGGGACGGCCTCCCGGACGTCCCGTTTTCTTTTACGCAAAAGCCGAGCCTGCGGCAAACACCGCAGGCTCGGATCAAATTAGGATTTATACAGGTCTATTCCCGCTAGTCGTCTCTCTTACGAGATAACGCTGGCAACCCTGTTGTAGGAATCGCCCCAAGCTCCCACATAGTAGACTTCCTGCTCACCGGCATCGTTCTCATAAATGAAATAGAGCGAAAAGGCCAGCGTAGCGTCTTTGTACTCATCAGGGATGTTGGTCACGCGAACAGCGAAGTTCACCGTGCAGGTAGCCTCATCGTAATTGTAAGCATAGACAGCAGGGACGTCTACGGCGAAACCGTCCGTATCATCCAGAGTGGGCGCATAGCCCATCACATCATAATTGCACACCACGGCGCCCATAGTGATCAGCTTTTCGCCGCCGATGGTGGCGTTGTCGTAGATAATGCGGGTGCCGTCAAAGGCAATACCCTCTACCTTGGCTGTGAATGCCATCGCCAAGCCGTTCACATCCTCAGAGACAGATACGCCGAGGATATCCAACGGGATATCGATGTCGCGGTAGAGTCCGCAAGCATTACAGTACACGTCAAAATTGCTATCGTAGACGTGCTCCACACAGGGCTTATAATCGCACACGTCGCAGGCACCGTCGCCGTCCTCGTCGGCATGCTCTTCCACGAAAGAGTCGATCATCTGAGTGCAATACTGGCAGGAGTAGTAGATTCCGTGATGGGTTTCATCCTTACCATAGATCGTGCCGTCGTCGCTTAGGTGCTCCGCCTCGGGGCGGGTCATCTCACCGCAAAGGTTGCAGTTGGTGGAGCAGGTGTAATCGTACTGGTGGGTGCAATTCATCCACGATACGGACTCACCGCACACGTCGCAAGCACTATCGCCGTCCTCGTCGGTATGATCTTCCACTACTGCGGACAGATATCTGCTGCAGTATATACAGTAATAGGCGATGGCGTGATGCTGACTATTCTGGTCGTAGACCGTGCCGTCGTCGCTGACACACTCTGCCTCGGGGCGGGTGGGGAAGCCGCAGATGGTGCAGTTGGTGCTGCACCCGTACACATAGGCGTGGTCAGTGATGGCGGGCATTTCGGTCTGACAGCCGTTTACGCACACGCCGTCACTGCAGTCAAAATTGTTGCTGTCGTGGGGCTCGATGGCGGGCAGATCGATGCCGCAGGCTTTGCAGGTGGTGTCCATACAGGCATACGGACTGGTGCGATCGTGAACGCCGCTGTCGCAGCCCAGCCACAGGAAACACCGGTTGCAGCGATAGTCGCCGTCCTCGTCCTCGTGATCCTCGGCGGCGGGCACCATCTCTCCGCAGGCCACGCACTCACTCTCCAGGCAAGGATACCACGGAATGTGGGGCGCGAGGGGCTCACGCACCTCACTGCACAGGTTGCAGACCGTGTCGCAATCGTAATCGTACTCGTGGGCACATGCTATCTCGCGCACTTCGCCGCAGACGTTGCAGTCGGGGTCGGCGGTGCCGTCGTAGGTATGGTCGGCGGTGGCGGGTATCAGGGTGTCGCAACCATTGACGCACCAGCCGTCACGGCAAGCATAGTTGTTACTGACGTGCCCCTTGGTGGCGGGCATCGCCAACCCGCACGCCGAGCAAGCGCTATCCACACAAAGGGTCGTGTGCATACGATTATGAATACCGCTTTCGCAGCCCAGCCAGAGCACGCACCAATCGCACCAGTGGTCGCCGTCACTGTCCCTATGCTCGCCGATCAGGGGGATCGTTTCCGTATAGCGATCGTAGCACTGGGTGCACTCATAATACTGCTTGCCATCGTTTATGCAAGTGGGCTCTTGCTCATAGTAGCACTGATAATTGTGATCTGCGGTGGCAGGCACAGAAGTGCCGCAATAGATGCACTGGTTGTCTACACAAATCGCAGCGGAGCCGGTCTCGTGGTCCTCGGCAGGCATCTCTACGCCGCAATAATAGCAAACCGTATCCTGACAGGGCAGGCCGTCACGGGAATGAACACCTTGATCGCACCCCAGCCAAGTCCAGCAGACATCACAGTAATAGTCACCATCCTCGTCGGTATGGTCCGCAGTGGCAGGAATAGCCGCATAGCAGTGCTTACAAACGTTCTCCACACAGGGAAGGCCATCGCTTTCGTGGGGCACGGTGGTCTCACGCACTTCACCGCAGAGACCGCAGGCCTCGTCGCAATCGGACAGATAATTCGAATGCTCCATCTCGGGGGTACGCACCTCTCCGCAGAGGGTGCAGAGGGTGGAGCAGACGTAGGGGTAATCATGGGCGCAATCCTCCGCAACGGCGGTCAGGGGCATCGCCGAAAAAAGCATACAGAGGGTGAGCAAAACGGCAAAAAGTCTCTTGGCTTGTTTCATAATGGGTTCTCCCTTCAAAAAATACATTCTATCGTTATTTACGTGTCATCAGATCCAACAGCGCCTGTTCGGTAGTCCGATCCACGTATTCTCGGAATTCTTTCAGTATACGCAGGCTTAACGCCCGATAGTCCAGATTCAGAGCCTTGGTCAGTTTTTCGTTCCGTTTTTCTTTCGGCACCTGATAGATGCTGAGTATGGCGTTTAATGCGCCCGTAATCCGCAGGGGCAGCGGCGCCGATTCCGCGGTGGTCATCAAGGTGGCGTATTTGATACCGGAGACCAGGGTCACCGCCTCCTCAAACCGATCGTCGGTCCAGTCGGGGCAAAACTCTCGGAACAGTTCTTTCGACCGTATCTTGTCACGCTTGCGGAGTAGCTCCATTGTGATCTGACTGCGATAGGCGGAGAGAAAGAAATCCTTGGCCACCTCATTCTGGTCGCTGGCGGCGGCGGTGGTGACCAACTCCAGGCAATAGGCCATCAGGGAGCTGGTACCCTCGGCTACCTCCTCCTCCAACAGCACCTGGCGGAAATCACACAGCATTTCCACCAGCTCCGCCAGCAGATGCTCCTTGGTGGGGAAGTGGAAGGTCAGGTTGCCCGGACTCATTTCCAGTTCCTTGCTGATGGCCGACAGGGTGGTATGGGAATAGCCCTTTTCCAAAAACTGTTTGGATGCTTCCTGCACGATCTCACTCTTGGTCAGGGCGCTTTTATCAATGCGTGCCATCGTCATATCCTCCTCATTGGATGTTCGATGTGCGGTCTGGATTTTTGATGTTTCCTAAACCTTGAACCTCCACTATTATAGTACGTGTACTAAAACTTGTCAAGACCTAAAACGGGAAATTTTAGAAGATTTTTCAGATGATCAGCGGCGAGGGTTTATAGAGTTAGGTAACTTATTATTAAAGGGGGTGTTCTCAAAAAGGCTCCCTCTCCAAGGGAACTGCCGAGCCTATGCGAGGCTGAGGGAGTTTTTTTCTTTTACTCCCTCCGTCTTTCGCCTACGGCGAAATCCACCTCCCTCGGTGAGGGAGGCTTGCCCTATTCTGCTGTCCATAAAAAAACAGCCATCACCCCGTGGGTGATGGCTGTTTGATTAGTTAAATCCTTTTTTCAGCTTATCAAAGAAGCTTTTGCGTTTTTGGTATTGCTTATCGCCGGTGGCGGCCTCAAACTCCTGCAGAATCTTCTTCTGCTCCTTGTTGAGGTTCTTCGGCACCTCCACCACGATCTTCAACAGCAGATCACCGGTACCGCGCCCATTGAGATACGGGATACCCTTACCCCGCACGCGGAGAACGTCGCCGGGCTGGGTGCCCTCCTTAATGGAGAATTCCATCTTGCCGTCCAGGGTGGGGATCTCCACCTCGGCGCCCAATGCCGCCTGGGCATAGGTGATAGGAAGCTCGTACCAGATATCGTAGCCGTCCCGCTCAAACAAGGGGTGGGGACGCACCGACACCTGTACCTGCAGGTCACCTGCAGGACCGCCGTTCTGACCGGCATTTCCCTTACCGGGGATGGTGATGACCTGCCCGTCGTTGATACCGGCAGGTATGTTGATGCCCACCTGCTCGGTCTGCCGCACACGACCTTGACCGCCGCAGGAGGGGCAGGGGTTCTCGATAATGCGTCCACGACCCTGACAACGGGGACAGGGGGACTGGGTCTGCATCACGCCAAAGGGGGTGCGCTGCTGACGGGATACCTGACCGCTGCCGCCGCAATCGGGGCAGGTGGTGGGGCTGGTGCCTTTTTTGGCACCGCTTCCGCCGCAATCGCCGCAGGTGGTGATGCGTTGCACCGACACCTTCTTCTTACAGCCCTTGGCAGCCTCCTCAAAGGAGATGAACACACCGGAGCCTACGTCGCTACCCTGTCGGGGGGCGTTGGGGTTCTGCCGACGGGTCTGACCGCCGAAACCTCCACCGAAGAAGGAGGAGAAGATATCACCGATGTCACCGAAATCCACGTTGACACCGCCGCCCCAGCCACCGGCACCACCGGCGCCGAAGTTGGGGTCTACCCCCGCGTGACCGAACTGGTCGTAGCGGCTCTTCTTTTGGGCATCGGACAGCACCTCGTAGGCCTCGCCCACCTCTTTGAATTTGGCCTCGGCAACCTTATCGCCGGGATGCAGGTCGGGGTGGTATTCCTTCGCCATCTTGCGATAGGCTTTTTTAATTTCATCGTCCGAGGCGCTTTTGCTGACGCCCAGCACCTCGTAATAATCACGTTTATCCGCCATAGGAAATCTCCTGTCTTAAAGGCAGGTCATACCGCCCGACGGAACCCGTCGGGCGGTATCCATGATGCCTGATTAGTTTACAGTACCATCGTAGAAGCCGTCACCGTCGGGGGCGGGGCCGCCGGGAGCGGCGCCCTCGGCGCCCTGCTGGGCAGCAGCGGCGGCCTGATAGATCTTCTCGCTGATGGCGTAGAAGGACTTGGTTAGCTCCTCCTGCTTCGCCTTGATAGCCTCGATGTCCTCGCCCTTCAGAGCTTCTTTCAGAGCGTCGATCTTGCCCTGCAGTTCAGTCTTGTCGGCCTCGTCGATCTTGTCGCCCATCTCCTCGATGGTCTTCTCGGACTGATACACCATCTGGTCGGCGTTGTTGCGGGTGTCCACCGCCTCACGGCGAGCCTTATCCTCGGCGGCATACTGCTCAGCCTCACGGACCGCCTTCTCCACGTCCTCCTTGGACATGTTGGTGTTGGAGGTGATGGTGATAGCCTGCTCACGGCCGGTGCCCAGATCCTTAGCGGATACGTTCACGATGCCGTTGGCGTCGATATCAAAGGTAACCTCGATCTGGGGCACACCGCGACGGGCGGGGGCGATGCCATCCAGATGGAACATACCCAAAGTCTTGTTGTCGCGGGCAAACTCACGCTCGCCCTGCAGCACGTGGACCTCAACAGAGGGCTGGTTGTCAGCCGCAGTGGAGAAGATCTGGCTCTTCTTGGTGGGGATGGTGGTGTTGCGATCGATAACCTTGGTCATCACGCCGCCCATAGTCTCCACGCCCAGGGACAGGGGGGTAACGTCCAGCAGCAGCAGGCCCTTGACCTCGCCGCCCAGCACGCCGCCCTGCAGAGCCGCGCCCATAGCCACGCACTCGTCGGGGTTGATGCCCTTAAAAGGCTCCTTGCCCATAAACTTCTGAATAGCCTCCTGCACAGCGGGGATACGGGTAGAACCACCCACCAGCAGAACCTTATCGATCTGCGCGGCAGACAGGCCGGAGTCAGACAGAGCCTGACGCACGGGACCCATGGTGGCATCCACCAGAGAGGCAGTCAGCTCATTGAACTTAGCACGGGTCAGGTTCAGGTCCAGGTGCTTGGGACCGGTGGCGTCCGCGGTGATGAAGGGCAGGTTGATGTTGCTGCTGGTGGAACCGGACAGCTCGATTTTCGCCTTCTCGGCGGCCTCGCGCAGACGCTGGACAGCCATCTTGTCGGCGGACAGGTCTACACCGGTCTCGGCCTTGAAAGAGGCAACCATCCAATCCACGATCTTCTGGTCGAAGTCATCGCCGCCCAGGCGGTTGTTACCGGCAGTAGCCAGCACCTCCTGCACGCCGTCGCCCATCTCGATGATGGACACGTCGAAGGAAGTCGGATCGTAGCCATGTCGTTCTGTG
>JAZNUN010000105.1:0-48395 GCA_045592345.1 Acutalibacteraceae bacterium
ACTTGGAGTTATACGCAGGAAGCGGGTACCAGTACGGTGAATAAGACCGATGACACGCAGGTCATCACCGCGGCTGACATCACCTACAGCAACGACGGCAAAACTGCTACTGCCACCTTGCCTCCCATTCCCGCCCAGGCCCGCGGCTCCGTGTCGGTTGACGTGACCGACCGCGCCGGCAATACCGCTGGCAAGGACGATGCTCAGCGTATCAACGTGGTGGATACCATCGCCCCCGGCTATGAGGTGGAGTACACCTTTACCGACAATCAGGTGCGTGAGTATGAGAACGTCTACTACACCCAGGGCGAGACGGTGGTTACCTTCACCGTGACCGAGGCCAACTTTGATGTTGTGACCGAGCCTGTGGTACAGGTGAACGGCGAGGTACAGACCGTGACCTGGAAAAAGACCGAGAATACGGACAACTGGGTAGGTAGCATCCCCCTTCATGGCGATGATGATTATGTAGTCACTATGACCTACGCCGATCTGTCCGCCAATGTGATGGAGAACTATCGTCAGGAGATTCGCATTGATTCCGTGGCGCCTGAGCTTAACGTCACCTATGACAATAATGCGGCTCTGAATGATAACAACTACAAGGCAGACCGCATCGCCACGATTGAGGTGACGGAGCACAACTTCAAGGCGGACGAGGTACAGTTGACCGTTACCGCCGTGGATGTGCAGGGCAACCCTGTGGATATTGCCTCCAAGCAGTATGCGGCCTATGCCGCTGATCCCGCCAACTGGACGACGGAGGGCGACGTACATACGCTGATCCTGCCCGTGTTTGACATTGAGGCGCAGTATGCCGTGACGCTGAACTACACCGATCTGGCGGAGAATGCGGCTACGGCGTACGCCACTGAGTTTGTGGTGGATAAGACCGCCCCCGAGAACATTGACATCAGCTACAGCCAGCATATTTCCTTCTGGGAGAAGGTGCTGAGCGGCATCACCTTCGGCTATTACAGCTATCAGGATGACGTCACCGTGACGGTGACCGCCGACGATGCCATTTCCGGTGTGGATTACATCACTTGGAGTTATACGCAGGAAGCGGGTACCAGTACGGTGAATAAGACCGATGACACGCAGGTCATCACCGCGGCTGACATCACCTACAGCAACGACGGCAAAACTGCTACTGCCACCTTCACCATTCCCGCCCAGGCCCGTGGCTCCGTGTCGGTTGACGTGACCGACCGCGCCGGCAACACGGCGGGCAAGGACGATGCTCAGCGTATCAACGTGGTGGATACCATCGCCCCCGGCTATGAGGTGCTCTATCAGCCCGAGCGTGTACTGAACGCCTCTACGCTGTTGGATGAGGAGATCTTTACGTCCGATGTTTTTGAGGACGAGAATGCAGTGATTCTGTATTACACTAACAAGGCCGTTGTTACCTTCAAGATCACTGAGGCTAACTTCTATGCTGAAGACGTAAACATTTGCGTCAACGGCGTTAAGACCGTTCCCACCGTGTGGACGCAGGATGGCGACGTGTGGACCGCTTCCATCACCATTTCCGGTGACGGTGATTACATCGTGGAGATGGATTATACGGATCGCTCTTCCAATGCAATGAAGCATTACAAGTCCCAGAAGATCGCTATTGATTCTACCGCTCCCGTGATCACGGTTGAGTACAACAGCAACGACGCTCTGAACGGTAATTACTACAAAGCGGATCGCGTAGCCACTATCACGGTTGTGGAGCATAATTTCCGTGCTGATGACATAGCTGCCGTTGTAACAGCGGTGGATGTGCAGGACAACCCGGTTACCGTATCCGATTATGCTGCTTATCTGAGCGATCGTGCGAATTGGACCTCGATGGGTGATACGCATACGGCGCAGATCACCTATTCCGTAGATGCGCAGTACACCTTTGATATTGCCTATGCGGATCTGATCGGTAATGCGGCATCTGCGTTTGAGCAGCACCGTTTTGTGGTGGATCATAACGCTCCCACCGATCTGCAGATCACCTACAGCCAGTCTATTGTCAATAAGCTGGTTCAGGCGCTGACGTTCGGCTTCTATCAGCCGGATGTTACGGTAACTTTGACGGCTGATGACATCACCGCCGGTGTAGACTATTTCGAGTGGACTTACACCAAGCAGGCCGGTTCCAGTGATAAGAATGCGTCGGACAACGGTGATCCCATTACGACGGAGAACATCGTTTATTCCAACGATGGTAAGACTGCCACCGCCACCTTCACCGTTCCCGCCCAGGCTCGTGGTTATATTTCCGCCACGGTAACCGACCGTGCGGGCAACAGTGCGGATACCACCGATGAAAATACCATTCTGGTGGTGGACGATCTGTCCCCTGTGGTCTCGGTGGAGTATAAGGCTGACAGCGCAAATACTGCGGTGCAGTTTGTGGATGGATCTATGGCTACCGTGGACAGTTTCGCCAAGGGCGTTAACGCCTATTACAACGGCAATGTGACGGCTACGGTGGTTATCAACGAGGCCAACTTCTTTGAGGGAGTTGAGGCACAGGACGGTATTATTCATCAGGTTGGTATCAAACTGACCAAGACGGATGACGAAGGCAATGTGACGGTGATGGAATATCTGCCTGTCGGTGCGGTGCAGATGTACGAGGACGCTGAGCCCGTTGAGATGGAATGGACCACGGCAGGGGATGTACATACCTTCAACATTCATTATACCGACAATGCCGACTATGTGCTGGAGGTTGAGTATACCGATCTGTCCGAGAATATGTCCGACATCACTGCCAATGATGGCGTAAGTACATCTCAGAAATACACCTCTAAGATGGTTACAGTGGATAAGATTGCACCGGTTATTTCTGTGGAGTATGGCAACACGGATTGCATCCATACCATTGATGGCCGCGATTACTTCGACGCTAAGCAGACTGCCACCATTACGGTTGAGGAGCATAACTTCCGTGCGGATGATTTCGTTGCTACCGTAATCGCTGTGGACGTAACGGGCACCGACGTGACTGTGGAGAATTTCAAGGCCACCCCCTGGACGCAGGATGGGAATACATACACGATTACGGTTGAGTTCCCCGTGGATGCCAACTATACCTTTGATTATACTTATGCAGATCTGGCGAAGAACGCCGCCGCAGAGTACGCAGAGGATCTGTTTACGGTGGACACTACCGCCCCCGAGAACCTGACGGTGTCTTACAGCACCAGTATTCTGGATAAGATTCTGGAGTCTATCACCTTCGGTTACTATAACGCGCAGATGACCGTAACCATCACGGCTGATGATGCTACAGCGGGCATTCACTATTTCGTGTACAGCTACATCAAGAGTAGCGGTGTCAGTGACGTTAATGCCGAACTGATCAATGATAAGATCGCTGAGGCGAATGACGCTATTGTGCGAGATGGTTATACGTTTACTACCAGTTTTGTGATTCCCAAACTGGTGCTGAAAAACGATAACCAGTTTAACGGTACCGTTACCTTCTCCGCCTATGACCGTGCCGAGAACACCACGGAAAAGGTGGATAACCGTCGTGTGGTTGTGGATAATATCCTGCCTACGGCTACCATCACCTATAACGCACCTGTGCAGGAGGCTAACGACATTTCTTACTATGATGGCAATATTGATGCCACCATCGTTATCAATGAGGCCAACTTCTACAGTGAGGATGTGCTGGTGACTCTGACCCGTGACGGTTCCGCTTATCCCGTATCTGTCCAGTGGGTGGATAACAGTGTGGACGTCCACACCGGTACTTTCACCCTGACCGAGGATGGCGACTATTACGTAACGGTTTCCTATGCGGACCGTTCCGGCAATGAGATGGCCACCTATACCTCTAACCGTCTGACGCTGGACACTAAGGCACCCTCCGTACATATTTCCAATATCAAGAACAATTCGGCCAATAAGGACGAAAAGTACGGATTTGTTATTACGGCCACCGACATCAATATGGACGCCACCGCTTTCAAGCCTGTTTTGACGGCTACTGTGCGCAATGAGGATGGCAACTACAGTACCAAGACCATTGCGTTGGGCGATATGCGTACCGTTGAAGCCGGTAAGACCTATTCCTTCACCGTGAACAATCTGGAGGAGGATGCGGTTTACACACTGGTGTGTGCTCTGGAGGATATGTCTGACAACCAATACGATCGTATCGTGCTGGATGACGGTAAAGAGTACGCTCAGGTTCGCTTTTCCATTAACCGTGAGGGTTCTACCTTCTATGTGAATGACGGTACCCAAGCGTTGGTGGAGCAGTACTACGTGTATAGCGTGAACGCAGACGTGGTGCTGGAGGAGATCAATGTGGATCCCATTGAGAACTACGTGGTGAAACTGAACGGCGAGATCCTTACTGAAGGCACTGATTACACCACCGCCCAGTCTAACCTGGCCGGTGCGTGGAGCAAGCGTACTTACACCCTGTCCAAAGATTTGTTTAAGTCTGAGGGTGAGTATAAGGTGGTTATCGAGTCTGTGGATAAGGCACAGACCACGGCATACAGCGACGTTAAGAACCTGAACGTGTCGTTTGTTGTGGACCAGACGGCCCCCAAGATGACCATCAGTGGTCTGGCTGATAACGGTCGTTATCAGGTGGAGGAGCAGACGGTAACCGTTATTCCCACCGATGATGGCGGACGCCTGAACAGCATTAAGGTGATCGTTTTGGATTCTGACGGCAATCCTAAGAAGGATGAAAGCGGCACGGATATCAGCGTGCGTTTGGATCTGAGCGGTGAGGAGTTACTGAATCATCTTGCCGAGAATAACGGTGAGATCACCTTTACCATTCCTTCCGGTCTGGAGAATCAGGTCCGTATTATCTGCAATGACTGTGCAGTCAATGCAGAAGGTAAAACCAATGAGGAGATTCTGACCTTTACCAAGGTAACGGTCTCCACCAGCGACTGGATCATTTTCTACGCAAATAAGGCGCTGTTCTACGGCTCCTTGGGCGGTTTGGTCCTGTTGATGGGCGGTATTGTTCTTTTGGTAGTGCTTAAGAAGCGCAAAAAAGAACAACCCCAGGCTCAATAAGATCGATCCCCGGCCGTCAAGGCTTTGACGGCCGGGGCATACCTGGGCTTTCATACCAAAACAAAGAAAAAGAGATTGCGTTATGATAGAGATTTTTGTTTGCGATGATGACGCTACCATCACCGACTATCTCAAGTTTTTTATACAGAAGCATTTTGGTGAGGATTATCGCGTCGTCGCCATGAATCGTTGTCAAGAATTGATCGGCATGGTGGAACTCAACGAGCGGGTTCCCGACATTCTGATAATGGACATCAATTTAAAGGATGGAAACGGTATTGATACCGTTAAGCATCTACAATGTATTTATCCTCGATTAAAGGTCATTTATCTGACCGGCGTTGTGCAGTATGCAACGGCGATTTTTGAAACCGACCCTGCTTATTTTCTGGTCAAGCCGATCAACGAGAACGAACTGATCGCAGCGATTGAGAAAGTAAGTGAGTCCCTTAAATTTGACAAATCCGATTCCATTGTTCTGAAGAGTAATGGATCTGAAATGATATTATACCGCAGCAACATTACGTACGTGGAGAGCCACGGACGTAAGGTTATATTGCACACCGTGGAGGGAGCGTCCACGGAGGTGTATGCCAAGATGGACACCCTGCAAGAGCAGTTGGGTCCTGCGTTTATACGCTGTCATAAGAGTTTCTTAATCCATATGAAATATATAACCGAGCGGAACAATCAGGAGTTTGTTCTGTCTGACGGAACCGTACTTCCGATCAGTAAGCCGAATCTGAAGGATGCAAAACTGAAGTTTATTGCCTATCTGGGAGAAGAAGTATGAGTGTCTTGGTGTATGAGTGGATCGTTTATCTGGTTGAGGCACTGATATCCGGCACCTTCCTATTGAATATGCTGCAATCGACCCAACGGAAAATATGGCATATATTGCTATGGTGCGAATTGGTTGTCCTTGTGTTGGCTGTGACTCCTGACGTTACCGTGCTGCGGTTAGGAGTGCTGGTGTTGCTGGAGTTTGTATTTGTATTCTGTATGTTCTCAGACTCCGTCAAAAAGAAAATTCTTGTGTTTTTGTTCAAGGAAGGCCTGGTATTGGTCAGTGCCTTACTATCCTATGCTGTTTTCGCATTACTGGTTGGGGGAGAGGTTTCCTTTTTCACCGGTTGTCGCGGAGAAAACTGTACTTACTGCTTATTCTATTTACTGTGTTTATCCGTTACGGTCTCTGTGGTCTTCCAGTTTACCAAAGAAAGGAACAACGCCGCGTTTTTATGGACGATCGGCATATTGGTGGCGGTTGGGGTCGGCGAGGCCTTGTCTGTTTTGGCTTTGGCGGCATCCGAGAATGAGTTGTCTCTTGTACGCGGCTCTTGGTATGCCATAGCGGCGGTCATCTGTATGGTGGCCGGTAATATTTCCATTGGTCTTTTGGCCCCCTTTCTGTTGCGACAACTGTCTTTATCCAACAACATTGATTTTGGTAAAGAACTCAGCAGTATGGAATACAAGTATTATGAGCTGTCGGTGGAGAATGAAAAGCGATTGCGCACCATCCGTCATGAGATTGCCAATCAGATACAGACGATGTATGCGCTGTTGCAGAGCGGCGACAGCCGCCGCGGGCTGGAACTGATGGATGAACTGAAATCACGGTATGCTCTGGTGGATCAGATGGTGTTTTGTGATAATCCCGTAATCAATATTATCTTCTCCAATAAGAAGAACGAAGCAGAGCGCTTCGGCATTGATATGCAGATTCATATTAAGGATGCTTTGGGTCAATTACCCATTACGGATTACGATCTGTCCACAGTGATCTGCAATCTATTGGATAACGCCATTCGTGGCTGTGTATGTAGTGAGCAATCCCATCCCCGTCTGGTGGTGGAGGTTGCGAAAAAGAACCGCTATTTGGTGTTGCGGGTGCTGAATTCCTGTCTGATGCATATGAACTTTGAGGGCGCAGACCGTATAGAGACCACCAAAGAGCATACGGTTACCCGCGGCTTTGGTATGCCGCTGATTGCGGGTATTGCCAAGAAATATAAGGGTGACTTTGTGGCGTCGGCACAGAATGGTATATTCACCGCCACAGTGGTTATGTCGCTAAAGGGTGAATGAGTGTCTGCGTCGATATTGAAGGATTTGGTATTTCTTGTTACCGACTTTCTCCGTGTGTGTGCCTCGTATGAGGTTGAGTAAACGATCAGAGGTGAAGCAATGAACATTAATCAGGTCTGGCCGGAATGGTATGAGGATTGCGTTCTGGGAGAGGGCTCTTTTGGCAAGGTGTATCGTGCCAAGCGAGTGGAATACGGCAGAACCTTCTACTCGGCAATCAAGGTATTGACCGTTCCCAAAAGTCAGCAGGAGATTAAATTTGCCCGCTCTCAGGGAATGAATGACAGCGAGATTTACGACTATTTCCGTGGTTTGGTGGACAATTTGCTCAATGAGATCACTCTGATGGATAACCTGAAGGGTGCTCAGAATATTGTCGGTATCGAGGATTATAAAATCATCGAGCGGCAGGGCGAAATAGGGTGGGACATCTTTATCCGTATGGAGTTGTTGACTCCCTTTGACAGTTTTGTATCCAATCCCGAGTTCTCGCAGACGGATGTTATTCGTCTGGGCGTGGATATCTGCACCGCGCTGGAGGTTTGTGAGCAGAACTATATTGTACACCGCGATATTAAACCCGATAACATCTTCATCTCCCGCTTTGGCGAGTACAAGCTGGGCGATTTTGGCATCGCCCGCAAGTTGGAGGCCACGCAGGCTAACCTTTCCCGTAAAGGTACGCTGAATTATATGGCTCCCGAGGTGTATAAGAGTGAGGAATACGGCTCAAACGTGGACCTGTACTCTTTAGGATTGGTTCTGTATACGTTGCTGAACAATAATCGCATTGCTTTTCTACCCCCTTATCCGCAACCCATCACTTATAAGGATAATGAGGAAGCATTGGCAAAGCGGTTGTCCGGTATGCCGGTGCCGCCACCCTGTAATGCGAGTCCAGCCTTGGGTGCGCTGATCGTTAAGGCGTGCGCCTACAATCCAGCCGACCGTTTTGCGTCTGCTACTGAGTTTAAAAACGCGCTGATTCAAGAGTGGAATGCGTTGGTGCAATCCGGTCAAAACGCCGGTATTTATGCCGGTACGTCGCAATATGATGCTACGGTGGGGAACCGTTTGGAAAACACCACCAACGATATGACTCTCCAAGGTCGCCTTTTGGTGGATGCCTATGCACAGGATACCACCGTTCTGGAGTCGGGCAGCGGGGCTGTGGTTGTCGATGGGGGAGACCCCGCCTTGGCCGCAGCCGTAGTCCCCGAGAGTTATTCTACCTCCCGCTCCAGCAAGCTGTGCCGCATTCTTGCCTGGCCGCTTCAATTGGCGGTAGCGGTGATGGCAATTGTTCTGATGGCATCAGATAGCTTGAGTGCAGTCGATAAGGCATCGGCCTGGACATTGTTAGGCATCGGCTTGTCCGTATTGATTGCCCAGCACAACAAATATGCTGTGGGCGTTTGTGCGGTGGCACTATCGTTTGGTTATGTAGTAGAAGGTTTGACCGGTCTGGTGGGCGACCTGCAGCAAACATTGCCCTTTGCCGCGTTGGTAATACTGCTATCCGGTCTATTAATGCTGTGCGGCGGTATCGTCATCCTGTCGCAGAAAGAGGTACGGTTCGGCGGCTCTCTATGCTTGTATGCATCGGCGGTGGAATGGTGTTATTTGATCTATCAGTTGCTCAACAACAACTTCTCCGTTACCTTTGGGCATATCATCTGTACGGTGGCCGCCGTGGGTGTCTTTATGTGGTCGTACGGATATCGGAGCGACCTGCCGATACGCGGTATACGGATACCCACGTATATAGCTACGTGTGTGTTGGCCGCATTTGTGTGTGTGCGCTCTTTGATTTTCTTGATAACGTCTTTAACAACAATCTTTTGAGAATAGGGGACCTATATGTTTTTTCATTTCCGTGCCTCTTGCGGTAGCATCGTAGGATCCGGTTGCAGTAGTAATGAGGACAACTTTTTCTTTGATGGCAAGCATTTGGCGATACCCAATCAGGGTATGAAGTATCCGATGAAACAAGAGGGTACTACCGATACCCCCGTGGTTATGGCCGTATTTGACGGTATGGGCGGGGAGTCCGGTGGTGATGAAGCTGCCTGTATCGCCAGTGAAGTTTTCAGTAGCGAGTACAAAAAGCTGCAGGAGATAGCGTGCTCCGGTAAGGCGTTCATGTTTGATGCGTGTGATGCCGCCAATCGCGCGGTGGATCAAGCCCGTGTGTCTCGTCAGGTCAGCCGAATGGGTGCCACCGTTGCAGCATTGCATCTCTCTTATGACGAAATTGTGGCCTGTAACATAGGCGACAGTAAGGTATTCCGTTTGCGGGATAAACAATTGTTGCAGATTTCTCAAGATCATACCGATGCACACATCTTGTCTGCCATGGGCGTGGATAAAAAGCCGGTTTTGCTGCAATATTTAGGCGTTCCGGCAACGGAAATGGCCATTGATCCGTATGTATCGCGAGGGGATTTGATGCCTGGTGATACGTATATGCTGTGCTCAGACGGCGTGACGGATGCTGTATCGGCTGACGTGCTGTTTGATATGTTGAACCACTATGATCCCTACGAGGCATCCAAACGTATTTTGGAACTGGTACGGGATCAGAACGCATTTGATAGCGCCACGGTAATCGTTGTAACTATAGATAATAGCGGGGTGTAATGTATGGCTATGGATAACAATCAGGACTTGATTTTGCGATTAAAAAAAATTGTTACAGATGAATTGCCGTTGAGTAAGTTGTCTGATGAAGAATTGACGTTGGAGATCGAAAATATCGTTGAGGAGCAGACCCGCGGCCAGTATTTTTCCATTCAGGCACGTGTGGACCTGGTGCAACAGGTGTATAGTTCGATTCGCGGATTCGGTTTGCTGGACTCCATTATCAGTGATGATACCATCACCGAGGTTATGATCAACGGTCCTGACGACATTTTCATTGAAAAGGCAGGTAAACTGACCAAACTGGATACCACTTTTGAAAACCAAAGACGCTTGGAGGACATTATTCAGCGCATTGTGGGCTTGGCCGGACGAGAGGTAAACCAAGCCAATCCGATTTGTGATACACGTTTACCGGATGGCTCCCGTGTGAACGTGGTGTTGCCTCCCATTTCTCTGTGCGGTCCGATTTTGACTATACGTAAATTCTCGAAAAACCCCATGACCATTGAAAAACTGATCGAATACGGTTCTATTACCGAGGAGATTGCTCAGAAACTGGAGTTGTTGGTTAAGGCGAAATACAACATTTTCATCAGCGGTGGTACCGGATCCGGTAAGACCACTTTCCTGAACGCCTTGTCCAACTACATTCCTAAGGATGAGCGTGTAATTACCATAGAGGATTCTGCCGAGCTGCAGATTACCGGCGTTGAGAATTTGGTCAGTCTGGAAACGCGTAATGCCAACGCCTCTGGCGCGGGCGAGGTTAATATACGCGATCTGATTAAATCCTCGTTGCGTATGCGCCCCGAACGTATTGTGGTCGGTGAGGTGCGTGGCGGCGAGGCCTTGGATATGCTGCAGGCTATGAATACCGGTCACGACGGCTCTCTGTCCACCGGCCACGCTAACTCTACCGAGGATATGCTAAGCCGTTTGGAAACGATGGTTCTGCAGGGTGCTTCCGGTTTGCCTTTGGAGGCGATCCGTCACCAGATCGGTTCGGCTATCGATATTATTATCCACCTGTCCCGTCTGCGTGATAAATCCAGAAAAACGATGGAGATTACCGAAGTGGTAGGATATAAAGACGGTGAGATTATCTTGAATCCCTTGTATGTTTTTGAAGAGGATGAAAATTCCACTTTGGAAAAGGTGTCCGGTGGTCTTGTGCGCACCGAAAATCCCTTGATCAATGACTTCAAGTTGCGTCTGTCCGGAATAAAAACCGTTATTTAAGTTCGTTTTATACAGAGAACAGCTTTTTTTTGACAAATATATCCATTCTGTCGAGTAATGCACTATAGTAGATATTGAAATAAAAGGGGAGGATACCTGTGAAAATTAAACTGGCTATGCTGGAGAGCGATTCATCCTATTTGCGTCGTGTGGTAACAATGTTTAACAGTAAATTTGCTGATGAGTTGGAGATTTATTCTTTTACTGACGTGGATGCCGCCATGCATTGTTTGGAGGAAAAAAAGATCGACGTTTTTCTGGCTAATGATGCGTTCAAAATCGATTTTACTCAGATTCCTAAACGGTGCGGCTTTGCCTATCTGGTAGAGAGTCTGGACATTCATTCCATTGACAATTGTAAGACAGTATGTAAATTCCAGAAGGGCGAGTTGATCTATAAGCAGATCCTGAGCATCTATTCTGAGCACGTACCTAATATATCCGGTATGGCCACCACCGAAAACGGTGCAATGAAGACCATTGCTTTCTGCTCTCCCTGCGGCGGTGTGGGTACCTCTACGGCAGCGGCTGCTTGTGCTATAGCGCTGACCAACGCCGGACATCGGGTTCTGTACCTAAATACGGAGGTTTACGGTGATGCTGACACCTTTTTTGCCTGCGACGGTCAGTTCGATTTTAGCGACGTTATCTATGCGGTTAAGAGCAATAAGACGAATCGTGCTATGAAATTGCAAAGCACCGTTAAACAGGATCAGACTGGCGTATATTTCTATTCCTCGGTTAAGGTGCCGCTGGATATGATGGAGATGGGGCCGACAGATTACCTAACGCTACAGAACGAACTGAAGGCGTTAGGATGCTATGACTACGTAGTAATGGACGTGGCATTCCCCGCTACTCAAAAGGCGTATAAATTCTTTGACCTGTGTAATGCCATCGTTTTGGTTTGCGACAGCGGCGAGATCTCTCAGGCAAAACTGCAAAAGGTGTTGCGCGGCATTCAGATTATGGATGCACAAAACGATGTCAACATACAGCCGCGTTTGTGGCTTCTGCGGAACAAGTCGGCCGTAGCAGAGCTGACCCAGATGGAGATTCGTTCTTTGGGTACGATTCCGATGTATCAGACGGTGTCGCCGTCCCAGATGGCACGACAGTTGTCCCTGTCTGATGCGTTTGCACAGTTGCTGTAAGGGGGAAAGAGGTGCGTTATGAAAAAGAAGAATGTCAACCAAGAGGGACCTTTATATGAGGTATCCGGCACCAACCGGAAAATGATCAACTATAAGGTGTACCAAATGACGGCCAACGAAAAGACGTTGTATTTTTTGATTGCCTTTGTCATCGGTGCCGCGGTTGCTTATTTGTTCTATGGCGGTATTGGTAAGGATGTATACGGCAATCCCACGCTGGTTACGTACATCTGCGATATTACGATTATGGTGTTGGTAGGTCTGCTGGCCGGCAAACTGTTTTTGCCGATTCGCCGCGAGCAGATTATCGAGAGCAGAAAAAAACAGTTGCGTAAACAGTTTATTGATCTGCTGGATTCCTTGTCCACCTCCATTTCCTCCGGTAAGAACGTGCCTAATGCGTTCTTGACCGCTCGTGAGGACCTGCTGGTGCAGTACCAGCCCAACGACTATATTGTGCAAGAGGTGGACAATATCGTCAGTGGCATTCAAAATAACATTGATGTAGGAAGTATGTTGCTAAACTTTGGTGAGCGTAGCGGTATTCAGGACATTCGCACCTTTGGTCGTGTGTTTGAAACGGCCTATGCAAAGGGCGCTAACTTAAGAGAAGCGGTTCGCAGCAGTCATTTGATTCTCAGTAATAAGTGCGAGATCGAGGCTGAGATCGAAACCAAGGTAGCCTCTAACAAAAACGAGCAGTATATTATGATCATTATGCCCATTATACTGATCGGTATGATCAAGCTGGGAGGCGAGGATTTCGCAGCGAACTTTACCACGCCGATGGGTATCGTGTGTACCACGATTGCTATAGCCGCCTTTGTGGGCGCCTATTTCATCGGCAGAAAGATTTTGAAGATAGAGGTGTAATGTATGGTTTTGAATATTGTATTTTTGGCTCTGTCTTTGGTGTCCGGTCTGTCCTTTATCCTGTTGCTGCTGACCTCCGGCGAGTTTGATTCGTATATCACACCTTTGGATAAAAAGGAGTTTTCCTTCCCCGAGGTGTACGGTGTAGGTTTTAAACTGATTAAGATGTTTAAGATGGATTTTAAGGGCCGTGAAGCAAAGCAGGTGCGGGATCAGGTGGTTATCCTGTACGGTGAGAGATACGCCGATTATTATCTGCGGGTAATGTATGCCCAAAAGTTCAGCCTCATCTATATGATCTTCGCCATTGTGGCGGCGCTGAGCGCTTTGGCTACCGGCACAGACAAACTGTTGCTGTTGGGCTTGGGTGTTTTGACCTGTGGTCTGCTGTATTATTTCTTTACCAACCAGCCGAAGGATAAAGTGAAAAAGCGTAGCGAGCGGTTTATGGACGAGTTCCCCAATGCGGTATCCACCATTGCGTTGTTGGTTAACTCCGGTATGATCCTGCGCGAGGCATGGCGGGAGGTTTCTCTGTCTGCCGAGAGCGAATTGTATATGGAGATGCGCAAGGTGAACGACGAGATCGATAACGGTGTCTCCGAGGTGGACGCGCTGTTCAATTTTGCAGCCCGTTGCGTCACTCCTGACATTAAAAAGTTCACGTCCTTTATCGTCCAGGGCCTGGAAAAGGGCAGTAAGGATCTGGCTGATGCTCTGCGTAACCAGACGGATGAGCTGTGGCAGACCAAGAAGCAGGTCACCCTGCGTCGCGGCGAGCTGGCATCCGGTAAGCTGATGATCCCACTGATGATCATGTTCGTCGGCGTGCTGATCATGGTTATGGGTCCGATTTTGACCAACTTAGGTCTATAAGAGATTTTGCCGTCTCTTTTAGAATAAATTGCAATTTATTATCAACAAGGAGGTAACAGACATGTCTAAATGGGTAAACAAGATGTACATCAAGGGTCTGATGGCTAAGAACCGCATCGTGAGTCTGCTGAACAATGAGCGCGGCGAGACTAACATCATCGCAATCATTATCATTTTGGCTATCGTGATTGCATTGGCTATCGTGTTCCGTCAGGCGATCGGTAACCTGTTCAATTCCATTTGGGACGGCATCACCAACGATGTCTCCAACGCTACCGGTCACTAAGAAGATCATCTACCTGCCGCCGCCGTACGGCGGCGGCAGGCAAATCCTTCCAGAGGTATGATAATTATGACATACATTTATTTTTGTTTGATTGCGTTGGTTTCTGCCTGCGCTATATACTTCTTCTGCCATTACGAGGGCGTGTTTGCCACTGCTATTAAGGGATTGCCGATTAAGAAAGGTATCCCGTTGGATTTTACCCCATTCACGCAGCGGGGCACCTATCTGTTGATGGGCGGTGTGCTGTTACTGCTGGTATTATTGCAGTGGTCTTTGTATCAGAATACGGAATTGCTCGGGTTTGCTAAGCTGTATGTATTAGCCCTTATTACGATCTGTTCCGCTCTGATTGATATAAAACGGAGAATTATCCCGAACCCGCTGATCTTATTTGGTCTGCTGGCTTGGGTGGGAATAACGGTGTACGAATGGTTACGTTCGGAACATTTCAAGGATATTATTATCAGCGAATTGATCGGATTCGCCGTTGGATTTGTGCTGTTGGCGGCCGTATCTGCCATCACTAAGGGTGCCATCGGCTTCGGTGACGTCAAGCTGTTTGGTGTTATCGGTTTGTTGGGCGGTGCATTTTGCACCTACAGCACCCTGCTGGTCAGTTTGTTGGTGTCGGTGGTCGTCTCGGTAGTCGGTATGCTGATGAAGAAGATCACCCGCAAGGATTCTATTCCGTTCGGTCCGTGCATCTGCATTGGATATGTTCTTGTGGTGTTCCTTACCAGTTATTGATAAAAAAGGGGAGGATGTTATTATGAAAAGCAATAAAACCCTGATTATTGTGGCTATTCTTCTATTAAATGTCTTGGTTGTATATGTGGTGGGTCAGTCCATTATGGGAAAGGCCAGCAATTACGAGATCAAGCTGGAAGAGGCGCGGAGTTTGGCAGAGCAGGACCTGTGTGTACGCTCTATTGAGGCCTATAATAGCGCTCTGGGCTACGAGGATACTCTGGAGGTTCGTCTGGAGCTGTTGGCTGTGTATGAAAAGGCATTGGAAACGGGTGAGTATTCCCGTTCCAACTCCCTGTATTCCAAGGTGGCCGGTATCACCGAGGTGTATCCTAAAGAGCCGAAAGCCTACGAGGCGGCTTGTCAGTTCTTAATGAAATACGAGAAGTATGATTCTTGTGCCGAGTTGCTGATGAAGGCCGATGATTTACATATCACGTCTCCTGAATTGCAGAACATATTAAAAGAGGTGCGGTATAAACACAAGGTGTCTTATACCACCTATTCTCAGATTTCTTCCCTGTATGATAATAGCTATTTGGTCGAGGTGGATGGTATCTATAATCATCTGGACTCTGATACTAACACTATGCGCGACGGCAACTACAGCTATGCCAGTTCTTATTCCGAGGGTTACGCCTTTGTTCGCGTCGGCTCTACGGAGAGCGATTTCCGTTCCTATGTGATTGATAAGGGCGGAGTCCGTCAGTGCTATCTGGATGGTGTGACCGAGAGTTCCGGCGTTGGTATGGGTAAAAAGAACGATACAGATTTCCTGTTGATTGCGGGCAAAAAGGACGGACGTTATCAGTATTACGATATGACCGGAACGGTGTTGTTCGGCGATTATGCTTTTGCCGGTCGTTTCCGCAATAATATTGCCGCCGTTCAGGAAACTGAAGGTCAGTGGAAACTGATCAATGCTGAGGGTAAACCCGTCATTGATAAAGTGTTTGAGGATGTTATCCTTAACGAATTTGACGAATGTGCTCCCAAGGGTATGATTTTCGCCAAATCGGAGGGTAAGTATCGTTTGTACAATATGAAGGGCGAGCAGGTAGGTGACTTCACCTGTGATAATGCCAAGCCCTTTATCGAAACTTGCACTGCATTCCAGTCCGGCGACCGATGGGGATTTGTAAATGCCAGCGGGCAAGTGGTTATCGAACCCCAATTCGAGGATGCCAAAGCATTTTCTAAGGGCATTGCCGGCGTGAAACGCGACGGTCGGTGGTGCTTCATCAACGAATCCGGCGAGACGGTGCTGGAGGGTGACTATGAAGACGTAGGTCATCTGTTTATCAAGGGCAAGTGCTTTGTTAAGGTTGACGGGCGCTGGGCTGTGTTGCATATGTACTACAATGCCGACACCGAGGATGAGGTGAAGTAATTGAAACATAAGAGAGAAAGCGGCGTATTGGTGGTAGAAGCCGCCATCATTGTTACGGTGGTCACGATGTTTATTGCCGTGATGCTGTACATATGCATGGTGCTTTACCAGCAATCTTTGGTGAATATTATGGCCAATCAAACGGCCTCTAATATTGCACAAATATACGGTAATACTCTGCGGGATCCTTTTACCGGTTACGTGGATGCAGACGGCGTCCACGAAGAGATCACCTATACCAATTTGCGGAATCAGGCTTATATGGACGTGATTGAGCAAAAAGCGGATGCGGCGGCGCTGTATCGTCTGAAATCTGCGCGGGTACTGACCACGGGAGAGACTGAGGTGTCGGTACAGGTGGTTCCTAAGACCAATGAACTGTTAAAGGATCAAGTGGTTGTCACCATAAGGGATCATTACGTGCTTCCCTTGGTTTCTTTTTTCGGCGTAGGTAATAATGCCTTAACCTTTGAGGCAACCGGTCGCGCTGATTGTACCGACCTTTTGGAGTATCTGACCGGCGTCCCCGCACTGGGCACAACCGACGGTAATGCTGTGGCATTTTCCGAAGAGGAGTGTACGGTCAATTTCTATAATCACTATGGGGATGCCCGTCCGCTGAAGACGGTTACGGTGTTGCGGGGTTATTCCATCAATTATTCTACTGAGTACTCTCACAGCACGATGCCGACCCGTCCCACCCAGGACCGTATGCGGTTCAATAAATGGGTGACAGAGGACGGCCGTGTGTTCACCGGCGATTCCATCGTGGGTGAGGATATGAACGTGTACGGCAGTTGGGAATGTACAGTCACCTTTGACCCGGACGGTGGTTTGGTTGATCCTGCTGCTGTGACCGCTACCGTGTTTGGTGATATCGATCTGCCGGTAGCTCAGCGTGACAACTGTACATTCGGCGGTTGGTATACCGCCAAGAACGGCGAGGGCGAGCCCTTTACCGGTATCAACGTACAGGGCGATATCACAGTATATGCTAAATGGGTCTGCTCTGTGGTGTTTAATGCTGACGGTGGCGCGGTTTCTCCCACGTCGTATGATGTGATTTATGGTAAAACCCTGCAGAATGCCGGTTTGACAGCTCCTGCAGCCACCCGTAGCGGCTGCACTTTCGCCGGCTGGTATACGCAGCAATATGGAGCAGGCACCGCTTTCACCGATACCACCGCTGTTAACGGCAACACCGTAGTCATCGCCAAATGGAATTGTTCAGTTGTATTGCAAGGTAATGGTGGTACAGTTAACGGTGAGACCTCCTACTCTCAGACAGCCGTAGTCGGTACAAAAATAACTTTGCCTGCTCCGAGTCGCGGACAAATCGGTCCCAACGGTAACGGCTGGCGTTTTGGCTTGTGGAATACACAGTCCAATGGTACAGGTACACAGTACTCTAACGAATTTATCGTGCCCGGCGGCATAACCCTATACGCTCAGTGGAGTTGTGTCCACAAAGATAATGTCGGCATTTCCCGCTATGTAGCCGGTGAACGTGTTCTTTATTTGTGTTCGACTACACAGGGTGGTGCTGTTGGTTCAAAAAAATCTTATCAGGCTTATCGTTGTCAGGACTGTTCACACGAGGATAAGGAAATTCTCCCGAACAAACATTATATTGACCCGGATTATTTAGTAGATACATTTGAATTCTTAGGGCATGACAGAGGCTTGAATGACTTTACGGCTAGTTGTAATGTCAATCATTTAAGTATAACTATTGATGGAATAAGTGGTAATTACAGTTCCGGTTTTGGATCAGCTAAGCTAAAAGAATTATATCATATCGTATGTTGCCACTGCGGTATGCCCAGTCCCGAAGTTTGGTATGACAATGTGACAGGTGAACACAAAAAGAGGCATATTTATTGGACATCGTACAAATCTTCGCGTACACAGAAACCATGCTGGGAGCCTAATTTTGAATATTGGCCCTGATGTTATAGAGTGGTGATAAAATGAAAAAGAAATTACTAATAATCATTGGAGCGGTTGTGCTGGTGCTGGCTGTAGCCGTTACAGCATTGTTGATTTGGAAACCGTGGAATGCGGGCAATGGTACCGCCGGTTTAAATATTGAACCGGGTACGCCGTTGTATCAGGTGCTGTTCCAGTTGCAAAGTCAACAGGACATCCCCGGCGTTGAAAAGGAATTCAAAATTAAGGCAACCGTGACGGATGGAGAGTATCTGTTCAGTGATGTTGACTGCTTCGGCCAAAAGATGTCATTCCTCTATACGTTTGGCGACGGTCAGTATTTGGAGCAGATGAGCGCTTATGCTTTTCTAACTGCTGAAGCCGGTAAAGAGCAAGAAACCTGTGTGGGTCTCGTTAACAGTTTTTCCGCTTTGTTTGGCGTAGAGAACCCTTCTAGTTACTTGATCTATACGGAGAATGGTGTCCTTGATAACGCGTCTGCCGCTTCCTATGCAGATATTTATCAAGGTAAGGCTATTCTGGAGTTTAGGGTTAGAGACCGCGATGCTACTTTCTGGATTTTGAAGATTCAGAACATGGGAAATGATCGGTTGATTTGTTCCATAATACACTATATGAACGGTGATGCGTATGCTGATAAGATCGCTGATCTGGATTTGATTTGATATGGTTGGGAATAAGCAAAGGAGGTAAAGTGATATGAATCGACGGATTCGATCCGCCAAGGGAGCCATATCCATTTATGTGGCCTTGATGATGGCGGGTATTTTGTCACTTGGTACATTTGTGCTGGAAGCCGGTCGTCTGCAGACTGCCCGCACCCAGTTGTCCGAGGCTACCATCAGCGCCTCTCAGTCTATGCTGTCCTCCTACAATTCGGAATTGCACGCCAAATACGGCTTGTTGGCTATTGACACATCCCGTGCCACCTCTGCTGCCTGTCGGGACTATTTGGATTACAATTCCGATCTGGCGTCGGATATGTGGGGTAATAACATTTCACGTATGTACAGCATTGAGGATGCGACTATGTCCGGTGTGTACAATTTGACCTATCCTCACATCCTTAAGCGCCAGTTGCTGACGGTGGCAAAGTACAATTTAGTACCGGAGAATTCCGAAATCAATATGTACACGGTCTCTTATATTCTGGATGAATTACAGATGAAGTGCCGCTATGTGTCGGAGAAAATGGGGGAGATCGTGGCCGCCCCCGGCACCGGTAATCCGGCGTCGGTTGATGCAGGTATGCGTGCCGCGTTAGCCGCGATGGACAAGACTTTTGTCAATAACAAAATGTATAATGATAAGCATAACGTGACCCTGACAGGTGCTACAGTGGCACTTTTGCCCAGCACCACCGGCATGGTGGAGAGCATCATCCCGGAGCGAGACGAAGAAACGGTGGATCTGCTGATACAGGATGCCCATACAATTTTGGGCTCTGACGCGGACGCGTTAAACAATTCGGCTACTCAGGTATCCGAGAGTAGTGTTACCATCACGATGACCGCACTGAATGAGGTAGCGGCCTATCATCGGGGCGGCTGGGTCGGAGATCTGACACAGGCTGAGGTGGTGGAGAGCCTCTATGCTCGGTCTTTGCCGCAGCATTATAAGAATCTGGCAGACACCATCAACGCTTCTGTTAACATTCTAAAAGAGAATCGCGACGGAAATCTGTTGTTGAATTCCTATGTTTCCCAGATGTTCTCCAATCGCACCATGGCTATGGACCAATACGTAGGTCCCGGTGTGGAGAGCACAATACAAAATCAGGAAAATATGACCTTTGCCAAGGCTTGTTGTGAGTATATTTTCGGTGGTTCGCCTTCTGAACTGAACAATCAGAGCGAAGCGTATGAGTACGTGATGGCGTTGCGTTTGATCGGTAATCTTTACGCAGTACTCACAGAGTCTACTACACTGAATGTGAATGATACCTATTCGGTAGCGGCGCACCTGGCTTGGGCGTACTACGAAACCTGTATGGATATGGAACTGGTGGTAAACCAGGCTGCTGCCGTACCTCTAACGAAGGATTCGTTGATTCTGCCGCTGGGGAATACCGGTGCCGTGACCACTGCTTTTGCTTCTCGCACGGCGTCTATTGCGGTACAGAGGCTGGTTAACTACAACCAGGCGGCTGCTCGATATGAGATTGCCGGTCGGGATGCGTTGAACTACACCGACTCCTTGAGTCTGGCCTTGTGGTTTGTGCCCAATGATCAGAAGTTGTTGCGGGTCGCTGATCTGATTCAGCTGGAGATGCGATACAGCCAGCAATATCAGGATATGATTCCGGCAACCTTTTTGATGAGTAATCAGAACACCTATTGCCGTGTGGAGTGCACCGCAAAAATGAATGCTATTTTGCCGATTCTGTCGATCGGTGGTGCAGACCACAGTTTGCAGGGGCATACGCTGAACAGCACCAAGTATGCCGGCTATTAATAAAGGGATGAAATGCTATGAAGAAAAATGAAAGAGGCGTATTGACGGTCGAAGCGTCAATCGTACTTTGTGTATTTGCGCTGTTCATTCTGTTTTTGTTCAGTTTTGCGACTATCTACAGAGCAGAAAATATGGTCAGCCACGCCACGTTGCAGGCGGCGGACGCCGTAGCGCTGGAGTCTTATCTGCGTGAAACCGCCTTTGAGACCGATGAGCAGAAGGTGCTGTTTTGGGCCAATCGTCTAAACGGACAGGATTCCATCTCGGCAGATAGTTTTGAGAGCCTTCGCACGGCGGATCTGGAGTCTATTACCAAGGAGAAATTCGCCCTGGCGATAGGAGAAACGCAGGAACGTGCCAATGACATTTTGCAGAAACTGGGTATTGATGGCGGTTTGGACGGTATTGATTTTTCAGAATCGTACGTAGATTTGACCACAAACGATGTGGTGGTCAAGGCCAATTATACGATGAAAATGAAATTCCCCGTGTTCGGTGCCGATCAGTTGGAGGCCAGTAAATCAGCCAAGGCAAAGACTGCAGGAGAGATCCTGTTTACCATCAACGTTATCCCCGAGGATCGCATTATGGGCAGCACCACCGGCAGTGGAAAGTACCGTATGGGTACGGAGGTGGAGATCTCCGCCGCGGCTAACTACGGCTTTGATTTCGTGGGCTGGGATGATGGTAACACCGAGAATCCTCGCAAGGTCACTGTGGCGGAGGCAAAAACCTACACAGCCCTATTTGAACGGCACAATTTCGGCGTCAACCTGTTTATTGATGACCCTACCGCTCCGGATGGTCGTATCAAGGGCAGTAATGCTTTCGGTACGGTTTCCGCTTTGTCGGGCGGTGCGGTGTCGGTTGGCGGCAATGAGTATAATTACCAGTCTACTGTTCGTGTACAGGCGGAGGATAATCCCGGTTATCGTTTCTTGCATTGGACCGGAACCAAGGTGGGGGACACGGCATCGTCTTCCATTTATACTACTGATAGAGCTTTCGACGTCTACATGGACGGCACGTATGATCTGACGGCGGTGTATGAGCCGATTCCCTATACCGCATCTGTCACCACCTCTTGTACCGCCGCACAGAACAGCATCGGCGTACGTCGGTACGGCACCTCGGATTATGCGAAGTCCGTGGTGGTTCCCTATGGCAATCAGATCGAATTAAACGCATCCACCATCAGTGGCTATACGTTCCTCGGCTGGTATCGCGACGGCTCGAAGATTACGTCTTCTTCGTATACCAAGATACCGTTGCCGGCCGCAAATTGCACCTTTGAGGCTAAATACGAGAAGGACCCCACCATTACGGTCGTAGCCAACGGTTACGGTAAGGTGGAGATTAGTGCCAACGGACGAACCTCCTATTGCTGTAAGAAGGGAACGTCGGTTCAAATTACCGCCACGCCTAACAGCGGCTACTATTTCGCCGGTTGGTCGGATAGCAAAGATGCCCGGCACAGCGTGACTGTCAGTGCTGATGTAACCTATACCGCAACATTTAAGCCCTATCCCTCCGTTTCTATTTACGGCGGCTCGACGGGTTCCGCTTCGACCAATTTGACGGCAGCAACGAGTCCATCCGGCTTGGCTGTTACTTGGTCTTCGTCCAATACCGGCATTGCTACTGTCAGCAACGGAAGAGTTGATGTAAAAACAGCAGGAACGGTTACGATCTACGCCACCGTACATAATGAAGATGGCAAAACGGCTACGGCGCAAAAGGTGATTAGCGTGGGTGTAGATAAGATTATATTGGAAGAGCATAACTTTATGACCAGTGGAGGAGAACGCCATTATTTCGACTTCAACGCATTGGAGGGTGTAACCCAATCGCAGTACACACACAGTATAATGTATAATGGAACTCGAATGGCTGGAAGATTGACCAAAACACGCTACAATGGCGTTAGATACAATGCTCCTTATTATTATTATCGACGCATCCAAGTAACGCCGGAGCAATTAAGCAAGGCAAAACAAGTTAAGCCGGGGAAATGGTCGACTAGCAATGCTACAGGATCAAAAAACCAACGAGGAATAAATAAATCTTCAAAAACCGGATACCAATTTAATCCACATTCCGATGGACAAGAAGGCTTTATTTTCTTTGATAACGGCGGTAGAACATATAAGATTACATCAATTTCGTAAAGGGGTATTCACGCTATGAAATTTACTTATGAGACGCAAGGCGCCATTACTTATCTGGTGTGCGAGCTGGAGGCGACCGAGCAGTTGGACGGCCTGACTTTGGGAATGCTGACCAACAATCATATTGCCGGCTTTGCGCCGGTGCTGTACACCGAGATGAACGGTCAGCGGTATTTAAAGTACAATATTTCTGCCAAGGTTTCGGTGGATCAGTTCTTCAGCGGCACGATGAACAAGCAAAGAGCGCTGACCACTTTCCGGCATATCCTTGACGCCATCTGCTCGGCGGATGAGTATATGATCGACATTAACTGTTTCTCGATGCAGCCGGAGCATATTTTCCTGAATGTTTCCAGTTGTGAAACGGCGCTGATCTGCATTCCGATTATCAATAATCAGGATGTTAACCCCGCCTTGGCGACGTTGTTCAAGAAGATTATGTTCTCTACCCAGTTCGATTCCTCCGAGGATGCGTCGTATATCACCCATATGATCGCATACGTTAACTCCCCCGATTTCACGGTGTATGGAATGAAAGACCTGGTGGAGGATTTGTTGGCCGGCAAAGCACCCCAGGTGGATGCACCGGCACAGCCTTCCGTGTCCGACACCTTATCTCCCTTCGATTCCACGATTTCCATTGATGAGATGCCTGCGATGTTGGCGATGAAGGAGGCAGAGCAAACGGAAAAGGTTCCGGTACAACCCCCTGCACCTCCTGTACAGCCTTCAGTACCTCCCGTACAGCCTCCGGTGCCTCCCGTACAGTCTCCGGTGAAGCCTCCCGTGGTTCCTGTACAGCCTCCTGTATCTCCGGCGAAGCCTCCCGTGGTTCCCGTACAGCCTCCTGTATCTCCGGTGAAGCCTCCCGTGGTTCCTCTACAGCCTCCGGTACCCCCTGTGACTCCTCCGGCACCTCCGGTACAGCCTCCTGTTCCGGTGCCTCCCGCGCCTCCCGTACAGCCCCCTGTACCTCCGGTAATCAAGCCTGCTGTATCTCCTGTTAAGCCGGTTGTGCCGGTACAACCTCCGGTTAAGTCGGTGGCACCGACTCCCGATCCCGGTTTTGCTATCCCCGGCCAGGCACCTGCATCGGGCGGGGCCGGCTTCGCCGTTCCCGGTCAGCAGACGTCTGCTCCTGCAGCGCCTGCTAAGAAAAAAGAAAAAGCCGCCCCTGCCGGCGAGAAGAAATCTTTCTTTAGCGGCCTGTTGTCTAAGAAGTCTAAGTCGGATGACAAAAATAAAAAGGCTACTGTTCAGCCCCCCGTTATCGCCCCGGGCGTGCCTCCTGTGGCAGGCGCCGCTCCTGCAGGCAACCCGCAGGGTGGATTTGTGCCGGCGGCACCTCCCGTGCCTGCCCCCGTGCCTGTTCCCGTGCAGAACAGCTTTAACGAAACTACGGTGCTGAGTCCCGCTATGCTGGGCGGAGAGACCACTGTACTGAGTGCTAATCCTGCTGTGGCTGATCCGTGCTTGATTCGTAATAAGACGGGCGAAAGAATCAGCATCAACAAGCCGGTTTTCCGCATTGGCAAGGAAAAGAGCTACGTGGATTATTTTATCGGTGATAATACCGCCATCAGCCGTAGTCACGCGAATATCCATACCGAGGGCGGCGAGTATTTCGTTGAGGATACCAACTCTACCAACCACACTTATGTTAACGGTAGACTGTTAACCGGTAATGAGAAATGCAAGCTGACCAGTGGTGATAAGGTGCGGTTGGCTAACGAGGACTTTACTTTTACGGTCTAAAATGATGGGTTTTTGTCATTTTAAGGCTCGTTTATGACAAAAACGCACATAATAGTTTTATTTGTGCTATAAAGAAGACGTAGAGGGTGAGTACATTGATAGTAAACTTGATTAAAGCTAAACAGATGTTTAGTTTGACCCTTCCGGGAAAAGTCAAAGGACAGTATTGGCTGTCGGACATTGATGACGCCGGGAATCACCGCGATTTGATCAGTATAGAGGCCATCGACGGTTCGTGGATGGTTAAGAGCAACAAACTGGTTACTGTACTGGATTCTCAGAATAAAGCGGTCGGCAGTGCTGTGATTCAGCCCATGAGCTTTTTGAGTCTTAAATATCACAATTCTAATGAGCGAATTGTGTTGTTTGCCGAGAGCGTGGAGCCGACCCGCCAGACTTTTTCTAAAATTGTTATGCTGCAGCCGGATACGCTGACCATTGGCCGTAGCGGTGACAGCACCATTTTCTATTCCAATCAGTTCGTTTCCGGAAAACACGCTCAGTTGACGTTTGACGGTGCCAATTGGTCCATCTATGACCTGAATAGTACCAACGGAACATACGTGAACGGATACCGTGTTGAGGCTACGAATCTGTGCCCCGGTGATATGATCTACATAATGGGTCTTAAGATCGTTGTGGGCAGTAACTACTTTGCGGTAAACAATCCTGACGGCTTATTGACGTTGCAGTCCATTAACGTGGCACCGTATCAACCTCAGGCCATTGAACCCGCTGAGGAGGTAACGGACCTCCCTGAGCAAGAGTGTTTCTATCGTTCACCGCGCTTCTATCGGGATATCGAGCGGGCGGACATCCATATTGACCCGCCTCCGCAGATTCAAAAGGTAGAAACGGTTCCGCTGGCATTGATGCTGGGTCCGTCTTTGACGATGGGTATGACGTCGTTGAGTACCGGTATTCTTTCCGTGACCAATATGATGGCCAGTGGCGGCAATATTCGCCAGGCATTGCCTACATTGTTGATGTCGGTCAGTATGCTTCTCGGCACGGTTATGTGGCCTATCTTGACCAAGCGCTATGAAAAGAAACAGCGCGTCAAGAATGAGCTGTTGCGACAGAAGAAATACCTGGCGTATTTGGACGAGGTTCGGGACGAGATCAAGCGCTGCTGCAAGGAACAGAGCGATATTCTCTCGGAGAATTTAGTGGACCTCAATGAGTGTGTTTCCCGTGTGTGTGATGTGAAGGCTAACCTGTGGGAGAGAACTGTACAACATAGTGACTTTCTCCGGTTGCGTCTTGGTGTGGGCGAGCTTCCTTTGGATGCGGATGTTCACTATCCGGACAAGAAATTCACTATGGAGCAGGACAACCTGCAGGATGCCATGCTGTCCTTGGGCAGCGAGCCTAAGGTGCTGTCCCGTGTCCCCATTAGTATTTCCCTGGTGGAGAAATTCATATCCGGCATATACGGCACCAAGACGGAGTGTTTCAATCTGGTTAAGGCTTTGATTTTGCAGATGATCGCACTGCATAGTTATGATGAGCTGAAGTTAATTCTGATCGCGGATAACGTGGACCATCAGTGGGATTTTGTACGGTTTATGCCTCACTTTTGGAATGACGAGATGACGGTACGCTTCTTTGCCACCAATCCGGATGAGGTTAAGGAATTGTCTGTGTATCTGGAAAATGCTGTGTTATCGCGTCCGGATGAGGAGCGCCGTAATGATACACCGACTACGCCTTATTATGTTGTGTTGGTGGATAATAAGCAATTGGCTGATAAGAGCGATGTGCTGAGCCAGATGTTGCAGTACAAAAACAATGCCGGTTTCAGTCTCATTTACACCGCCGATGCGCTTAAAGATCTCCCGAAGGAGGCTGCCTCCGTCGTATTTGCCGACGGTGCCAACTCTTGTATATTTGACCGTGCTGATACTTCCGGTCGCTCCGTGGCGTTCACTCCGGATACGGTTAACGATATGGTGCTGTATTCCGTGGCGGAGAAGATGGCCAATATTCGCTTAGATATGTCCAGTCAGCGATACGCTCTTCCGAATATGATCACATTTATGGAGATGTTCAATGTCGGTAAGATCGAGCACCTGAACTCGCTGACGCGATGGAAGGAGAACAACCCTACAAAAACATTGCAGACGCCTGTTGGCGTGGATTCGTTCGGTGATCTGTTCTCTCTGGACCTGCACGAGAAATTCCACGGACCGCACGGCCTGGTGGCCGGTATGACCGGTTCCGGTAAATCGGAGTTTATCATTACTTATATCCTATCCTTGGCGGTGAACTATCACCCGGATGAGGTCGCCTTTATTCTGATTGACTACAAAGGCGGCGGCCTGACCGGTGCGTTTGAGGATGATGAAAGAGGCGTCAAGTTGCCGCATTTGGCCGGAACGATCACGAACCTGGACGGCGCAGCGGTGAAGCGTTCTTTGATCTCGATTCAGAGTGAGTTGCGCCGCCGTCAGGCTATCTTTAATGAAGCCCGCAAGATATCTAATGAAGGCACGATGGACATCTATAAATACCAGCAGCTTTATCGGGATAAGGTGGTATCTGAACCGGTGCCGCACCTGTTTATTATCTCGGATGAGTTTGCAGAGTTGAAGACGCAACAGCCGGAGTTTATGGAGCAGTTGATCAGTGCGGCGCGTATCGGACGTAGTTTGGGTGTGCACCTGATCTTGGCTACTCAGAAACCCAGCGGTGTGGTGGATGACCAGATTTGGAGTAACAGTAAATTCCGCGTTTGCTTGAAGGTTCAGGAAAAAGCAGATAGTCAGGATATGATCAAGTGCCCTGATGCGGCTGAACTTTCTCAGACGGGTCGTTTCTATTTGCAGGTCGGTTTTAACGAGCTGTTTGCCTTAGGTCAGTCAGCGTGGTGCGGCGCGGAATATGTTCCTACCGAAACGGTAGAGAAATCCGTGGATAACAGTATCCAGATCGTGGATAATATGGGCCACGTGATTATGAGCGTCAGACCTGCTAAGAAGAAGGTCAACACCGGTAAAAAAGTAAAGCAGATCGTATCTATCGTCAAATATCTGTCGGATCTGGCCAATGAAGAGCGGATCTCGGTTCGACCTCTGTGGCTGCCGCCCATTTCTCCCAATATCTATGTCGATGAGCTGGAGGAAAAATACGGTGTGCGTTCCGTTGGTATGGAGCTTTGCCCTGTGGTGGGCGAATATGACGATCCCTTTAATCAAAAGCAGGGCGTACTAACTCTTCCGTTCTCGGCAGAGGGCAACTGCTTGATCTATGGTTCCACCGGTAACGGTAAGACCACTATGCTGACCACTTTGGCATATTCGTTGCTGAAGAACCATACAGCGGATGAACTGAATCTGTATTTGATGGATTTCGGTTCCGAAACGCTAAAGGTGTTTGCCAAGGCTCCGCAGGTGGGTGGTGTGATGACAGCCGCCACTACCGAAAAGACGGTGAACTTCTTTAAAATGTTACATAAGGAGATCGACAGACGTAAAAAGCTATTCTCCGAATACGGCGGCGATTTCAAGAAATTCTGCAAGAACAGCGGTCAGACCGTGCCGAACATTGTTGTTCTGCTGAACAATTACGCCGGTTTTGCCGAGGCGCATGAAGATCTGATGGAGTCCTTTGCATTGTTGTCCCGCGATGGCGTCAAATACGGTATATATTTTGCGGTTACCGCCAGTAACACCAATGCGGTGCGCTATGTAGTGACCCAGAACTTCCGTATGATGATGACTATGCAACTCAACGATCCCATCGACTATCCGGTGGTTGTCGGCAAGACAGAGGGATTGATCCCTTCCAAGTATAAGGGGAGAGGCTTGGTTGCCTTAGACCGTGTGTACGAATTCCAGACTGCCTACTGCAGCGATGCCGAGGATACCTTTGAGTTCCTCAGTCGGTATTGTGAGAGCTTGCGCTCTCAGGCCACCGCTTTCGCCAAGCAGATTCCCGTGCTACCGGATATCGTTCGTTATGAGGACGTGGAGCACGCGGTGAAGGATGTGGCTTTCCTGCCGATGGGTATTGCTAAAAAAACGCTCAATCCGATGGGTGTCAATCTCGGAAGCCGTGTGGTGGTACCGGTGGTTGCCGGAGAGATTGGCCAAGCCGTCTTGTTCACCAGAGAGTGGATGAAGGTGCTGACGTCTGCCTGTACTACGGTTTGCGTAGATGCTGAACGACTGCTTAATCCCGATGATATCAACGGAGTACCTTGCATCCAGGATGGTTTCGAGGAGTTCATCAATAATCTGTTCAACCAAGCGGTAGAGCGGAACAACACCTTTAAGGATGCTAAGATGGACCCCGCGTCTTTGGATGCGTTTGAGCGCAAGGTGGTTGTTCTGATGGGCTATAAACGATTGTTTAGTCGTTTGACACCGGACGGACAAGAAAAATTGTCCTTGATACTGTCCAAGACCGAGGCTGTTTACAAATTGCATTTTGTCATTGTAGAGGGTGTAAGTGAGCTGAACTCCTTCAATTATGAGGAGTGGTTCAAGAAACACCTCAAGGGTGACGAAGGCGTGTGGATCGGCGACGGTGTGGCGGATCAGTATCTGTTGAAGATCAACAAAGTAACCAGCGAATTGTACGAGGAGATCGGCGACGCTTATGGTTACGTGCTGAATCGCAACCGACCCACGTTGGTCAAATTGTTATCTGCGGCTGAGGAGGGAACGGAATAATGGAAAAAGTATTGGTTGAGGTGTTTGTTCCGGCTATCGACTCTACGTACGATACGTTTATTCCTCGCACTTCCAATATGGCGGAGGTGCTGGAGTTATTGAAAAAGGCTGTGACGGATTTATCCGACGGGCGCTTCGCAGCGACGGATGAAACAGCCGTATGTTACCGCGAAAGCGGTGCTATCATCAATGTTAACATGAGCGTGTATGAGCTGAGCATTCAGAACGGCTCCAAGCTTATGTTGATATAAAATTTTGAAGGAGGTCATTAAAAATGGCAAGAATCATCGAAGTAACCCCTGAGCAATTAGACTCTACCGCTGGTATCATTGAGGGCCTGGCGGGCGACTACAAGACCCAGTACGATCTGTTGTACTCTGAGACCAACGCTATGGCGTCTACCTGGAACGGCAAGGATAACCTGGCCTTTACTGAGCAGATTGCCGGTTTCAAGGATGACTTTGACAAAATGCATACGCTGATGTTGCGTTACGCTGAGTTCCTGAGAGATAGTGCAAAGCATTATCGTGCTACTCAGGATACCGTGACTGCCGAGGCTCGCAAGCTGGTGAACTAAGAGGAGGATATAAAAATGGCTGATAGTATTAAAATTTCAACTCAAGTATTGACCGAAACCGCTGCCAAGGTGCGCAACTGCAATACGGCAATGGATGAGAAACTGGCAGATATTAATCAGAAGATGAACGATCTGCAGAGCACTTGGAAGAGTGATGCCGCTGAGGATATCCGTGCGGCTATGAACGCTATGAAACCTCGTTTTGAGGAGTATAAGAACGTTATTGAATCTTATGCTAAGTTCCTTGATAACACCGCTCAGAGCTATGAGACCACTGAGGGTGCGATTCAGGGTAACGCCAATCAGTTTAAGTAATAGTGTATGCAGGTGGGCGTGAAATCGCGCCCACCTGCCTGAGCTTGAAAACAACAAGAATATTTCTTTTCACATATTTTTTGTTGGAGGGATGGTATAATGAAACGATTTTTATCAATTATTTTGGTTTTGTGTATGATGCTGGGCGTTGTAGGCAATATTACAGGTTGTGCAAATGCCGGTAAAGTGGTTCTTTCTCGCGGAGAGTGGATTGAGCTGTTAGCGTCTGAATTCGGTTTGGATGATTCTACATTAACTGAGCCCAGTTTTACTGACGTTCCGAAAGATAACACTCTGTACAATAGTATCCAATCTTGTGTGGATTGGGGCGTATTGAACACTGAGGAGAGCAGTACTTTTAATCCGGATGAAGATGCGGTTGTGGATTTTGCGCTTTCTACTGCATTAGCCGCTGCTGATATCGATTTGGGCGATGCGTCTGCTGAGGAGTATGCTCGCGAGAATGATATTATCGGTAAATCCTATTTGGATATCAGAGGAAATCTGACGAACAAGAAGGCCGATGAAATTATTGCATGGGCAAAAGACCTGTATTTGAACCAAGAGCACGAGCCTGTTGAAAAGGTAGAGCTTAGTGAAAAGGTAGAGGATCTTACCCAGACTACGCAAATCGTTAGTTCCTCCAACCAAAACTACACTTTGTCCGGTAGTGGCATCAAGGATGTTGCGGTGGGCGATATTATTATCCTGCCTAAATCTGAGGAATATCCCTATGGCTACGCCCGAAAGGTGACGGAAGTAACTAAGAATGGTGGCACGATTAGTATTCAGACTGAGGACCCCGCTCTTGAAGAACTGTGTGCTGAGTTAGAGATTGACACTGTAGTGGTGCCTAAGAAAGAGGACGTTCAATTACAAGAGGGAGTTACTTGGACGGATGCAGCTACCGGAATGGCTTACAACGATGCGCTTCCTGAGATTTCTAATCTTACAGAGCCCTCCCATGATAGTCCTGTTATTGAGGATACTGCCAAGGGTATTGATCTGAATTTTAATATCAATTTTACCAAGGGCGGAAAGCTGAAGTTCTCTCAGAACTGGGCTGATTTGTTCCAGAGTGAGTACAGCGGCGGTAAGGTTGGCGTATCTAAAGATTTTAACAGTCTGTTTGGTTTGGGTGAAAAGGTTACCATTGGCGGCGAGAAAGGTTTCACGGCTGAGTCGGGTATTCCGAGTACCGCGGGTGAATTATTCAATAAAACATCTACTATTCCGGACAAGAGTTTGTTTGGTAAAGACCCTTACGATAATACAAAAGCTATCGAAGCATATAAGGCCGGCAATATGACTTTGGACGAACTAAAAAAAGAGTTGGATATCACTAAGGACCAGCACGAAAAAGAAGTCGCCTGTATGACTAATAAGTTCAAAGGAAGCTATGAAATCACAGGTTCCTTGAGCATTAAGGACCTGTATGTTGAGCCGGAGATAAAACTTAAAAAAGTCTTAGGCATACCCACTGGTATTGATAAGATGTCGGTTGAGGTGAACTTTAACTGTGTGTCTACTTTATCCGTTAAGGGTAAGTTCTCGGAGGAGTTAACAGTAGCCACCTGTCCGGTGCCGGTGGGACCCTCTGGTGTTACAATCAACGTTAAGCTGATTTTGTTTGCGGATCTGAATGGTGAGTTAAGTGTTCGTGCCGAGGTCGCTAACAATACCAAAATGGAGTATTCCGGCGGCAAAACCAAGAAAACTTCTAATAATTCTTCTTCTGTATCCGCGGATTTCTCTGCTGTCTTAGATGTGGGTCCTGGTTTTAAAGTGGACTTGTTGGTATGGGGTATTCGTGTTCTTGACACAAAGCTTACCTGCGCTGTACGTTTGAAGGTAGGCGCCAGCCTGAAGTTAGGAACTACATATTCGAATAATGAGGAAGAAATCACCATTAATCGCAAAACGACCTTTGAGTTTAGCGGTAAAGGATACGTCCCCATTGTTAAATTGAGCATAGGTCAAGGAGATTCTTTGGCAAGTAAACTCAAACTTTCCTTCTCCTGGGAAATTATTGGTGAGAAAAAAGCGTATCAGTTCGATTTGTTCTCAATGGATGTTGTCATTTGGGAAGAAACGCAGGTGATTAAGTTAAGAGATGAGAAGAAGGAAGAGGAAGAAGAGGACGCAGACCAGAGGTTTGTGACCGATTATCTTAAGTTGAATGAGTATTATAAGACGATAGCGGTTGGTGAAAGCGGAAATATCACTATAGCTAACCTGCCAGAAGGGTATACCGCCGCTGATTTGATATGGTCTTCGGACGATCCGACGAAAGTATCAGTTAGTAATGGTGTTTTAACGGCAAAAGACTATGGTGCCACTATTATCACCGTTAAGACCAAAGATGATATGTTTGCGTGCTATTGTTCTATTACTGTGACTAGTACGCCGGTTGATTTTACTCCTTTGGAGGATGTGAAACTCTCATGATTATATATGTTCAACAAACCAAAAGTAATTTTGATATGCAGTGGTGTGCGACTGATAAAAACGGATTAAGCGTGGCTGATATTGCAGCCCCATTTGTTGTCGGTAAGTTTGAAGCTACTGTATCTTTAAATACAGGCGAGTCTGCTCACCTGTATTACAATCCATACGATAAAAGTTGGGGCGAAAGATTGCAGGATAGATTGAGCTTTAAGGTGTTAGCCACTAATGGTAAGTTAGGGCATATACTGGGGAAGACTCGCAAAACGGGTTTTTTGAAAGGATATGCTTACTATGAAATCGTTTTTGGTGACGAAATATACGAGGGGTATGAAGTGGGTTTTGGACACAAAGGATTGTATCTTTGTGTATATAAGAATGACCGTTTAATCGCAATCATTGATAAAAAACTCGTAACAATTAATTTTAAAGATGCTTATACGGTGTACATGGAGGACGCGACTTGCACATTACCGATACTGGCTTTCCTTACATATTATGATGTTACCGTATATGGAGATCTGATGGATGTGGCGGTTTTGTCAGCTAAAGAACGGATCGTAGTCACCCCTCAAAAAGAACTTATAGCCAAGTATGACCCCAACTTTATCCCTCGCATTAAAGCGATGGAAGGTATTTAACAAGAATCCTTAAGGAGGAATGAGCTGTGGCGATTAACGTAACCGCTGCGATTCAGCAGGCAAATAATCTTTATGGTAATATCGACAAGCTGAGAGCAGCACGCCAGAATCTGGTAGCATATAAAGAGGCTATCACGGCCAACTGGCAGGGCGAGGAGGTAGGATACTACATCAGCGCCATTGATCAGGTGGTGGGGGAGATCAATGCAGCCATGGGCAATATTGAATCGCTCACCAATGATATTAAGACCGTTGCGGCTCAGATCCAGCGTGAGGAACAGGCTGCCGCCGCTGCTGCTACCGCAGCAGCGGCGGCTAAGGCCGCAAAGCAGGCGCGCGTCACTGCAGCCCAAAACGAGTATAACAAGGCGTATGAAGAACTGGAAAAACTTCTGGAAGCACAAGAAAAGCTTAAAAAGGAACTCAGAAAAGCCTCCGGCTTTATGAAGGCGGCTCTTAAATCGCAGCTAAGTGCGATGGATGCCCTGGTTGCTCGGGCACAGGATGTGTGCAATAATAAACTGAATGCTTTAAATGCGGCGAGGAAATAATCATGGGCAAGTATAAGATTGAACATCACGCAGGTCAAACACTGCTGGTGATACAAAGCCAAAAAGGGCAACAGATCAGCGAGCGGGAATATTACGCTATTCACACGGGACAGGTTCCCGGCCTCTTGCGCGCGGATGTAGTGCGTAAAGGAAATACGTTCCGCTTGTGTTACAACATTTCGGGATTTATTTCCCTGCGGGAATTCTTGGTAAACCCGCTCAACAAGCGTTCTTTCGGTCGATTGTTGAGTAATATTCTGCACAACCTGCAGGCTTTGCAAAAGGCGTATTTCACTCATCAGTTTATTTTGATGGATTTAAATGCTGCTATGGTAAATCCCACCACACAAGAGGTGAGTTTTGTATATGTGCCGATTGCGTTTTATGAAAGTGAAACGAACCTAAAAGAGTTTTTGTTGAGCATTATTAAGTGTTGTTCCTTTGTCCCGGGGGAGAATACCGATTATGTTCGGGAGTACATACGTATTTTGAACAGTGGTATTAATTTTTCTGTGTTTGATCTGGAAGAGTATATTAAATCGTTGGGTACCGATACGGCGGCGACCGAGAAAAAGTGTAGAAAATGCGGTGCATTATTACCGGATGGTGTGCTGTTTTGCTCTGCTTGTGGCATGAAGGTGGGAGGATTGCATCAGGTTCCGGCTAACGGTGTATATGAGCCGTTGAGCCGCATTGCGGCACCTCAGCCGGTGCCTCAACCGGCACCTCAACCGGCACCTCAACCGGCACCTCAACCGGCACCTCAGCCGGCACCTCAGCCGGCACCTCAACCGGTGCCTCAGCCGGTGCCTCAGCCGGTGCCGCAGCCGGCACCTCAGCCGGTGCCTCAACCGGCACCTCAGCCGAGTTATAGCGACACCATAGCAGGAACGCAACTGGATGCTGCGTCTTTGTCAGGAGGTGCTACGGCGACGGTTGTCAGAAAGGCATATGTGCGTCGATTAAAAACCGGTGAACAGTTTCCGGTTATTTCTCAGGTCTTTCGAATCGGTAAGGACCCCTATAATACTGAATATTGTATTGCTGATAATACAACCATCAGTCGTCAGCACGCACAGATTACTTGCCGCGATAACCGATGGTTTTTAAAGGATCTGAATTCTACCAATAAAACGTATATAGATGACCGTGCGATATATCCCAACATGGATGTGGAGATATATGACGGATTAACCTTTGTGTTGGCAAACGAGCCTTTTATGTTTAATCTGTATTGATAGGAGTGGGAAATATGTATCCTGAATTTATAGCAATCTATATTATGTTGGCTTTAGTCCTGGTTGGATTGGGCGCAGTTATCTATTTGTTGTTAAAAATACTGAATGGGAGCGGCAGTCAGTACGGCGGCCAGTCTTTCGCGCAACAGTCTCAGCCGGTCCAGCCGGCGGCGCCTCAGTATTATGACCAACAGCAGGCGTACGCACCTGCACAGCAATCTGCCTATCCTACGCAGGGCGGCGTGGTGTTCTGCCAGTACTGTGCTACGCAGTTTGATGCGTCGCAGTCGTATTGTCCGCAGTGCGGCACCAGACGATAAAAACAAACTACAAAGGTAGGAGGTGATGGTCCGTGGGAAGAATCAAAATTGATGTTGGCGCCGTCATCAGTAATGGAACGCTGATTCAAAGCGCAAGACAAAATATACAGACGGCAAAAGATTCTGCCGATACGGTGCAATGGAGATTGGATAATAAGATTGAGAACCGTATGAATATCGGAGGACGGTTAGATGCCCTTCAAAATCAATTAGCTTCCATTGCTGGTAAGGTGGGCCATATTCGCACAGTAACAGAGGCGGGTGCTAATCGTTATCGCATTGCTGATAATCAGTTGGAGAGTGAAAACCGTGGTCGCGGTTCGGAAATCACTGCCAAAACGGCAGTATCTTCTGCAGTCAGTAAGTGGGCGGATTATTTTAGCTCAGACGACAAGTCTGTGGTACAGCCTCTTGTCAATTGGATTGCACGTTCCGAAGACGCTCTTAAGAAACTGATGGATAAGCTGTTGAGTGCGGAAAAAGGAAGTGCATCAACAGGTCTGTCTGTATTTGCCGAGGCATCTGCTGCGTATACTTATTGCACAACGCAATCTGCCCCTTCTGATGAAGTGGTGTCGAAAATAGGCAAAATGACCGCCGGAGTTACATCAGCTTGGGGCACGGTTTATGACTTCATTGAAAAGAGAATGAAACCGTTAGATGCTTCCCGCTTCGGAAATAAGTATTTTGCGCCTGTTGCAATCACTTCCTTGGTGGGCAGTATTTGCAACTTTGGTGCCCAGGCCAAATACGCCTATAATGTGCTGATGGATGAAGATGCTTCCACAGCCCTAAAGTATGGTGCTGTGTTTAATGGTTTGAGTGCAGGAACGGATGTGGTCGGCAGCGGTTTATTCCTTCAGTATGGCCACAAGAACCTGACCCGTGGTGTAACCGGAAAGTATCAATATGGTCTTTCCAATCAGTCTGCAAAAGCCTTGGGCACGGGTATGACCATTGTTTCTTTGGTTGGTGTTGCTTTTGACGCACTCAGCAGCGGTAGCAACCGCGTGGATAAGGTGTCGCAGGATGGATTTATCGACGGAAAAGAAATGGGCGAGATCGGCGCCGAGTTTGCCTTTGGCGGTCTGGCATCCATTCTTAACAAAGTGACACTTGGTGTCAGTGATAGTGTTTTTAATGTTTCCGAACGCACTGAGCAAATGACGGATGGTATGGTACATTGGGCAGAAACCGATGGTATGGATTTTGTCCGAAATCATGACCTTTCCTCCCGTGTCCACGATGCCACTCGGGGGCTGGCAGATGTTGCCAATGATCCCGACCAACCTTTTATTGTGCGTGCTGCGGCCAACATAACAGGTGGCACCGTTATGATCGGTGCTGTAGCGATTGACGGAGTAGGCGATGTATGCAGCTATATGAAAAATGGTGTTGTTGATATTTGGAATAGCATTTTTTAATCAATTATCTGTATGAGAGAAATGAGGTATAAATCGTATGTTTAAAGAATTATTACCCCTCGGCTCAGTGGTTTTGCTCAAGGGTGGCGTGCGTAAGCTGATGATCACCGGCATTAAGGCGGCAACGCAGGAGGACCCTGAGAATTACTTTGATTATATCGGCGTGTTATATCCTGAAGGTTTTATGGGTGATCAAGGCAATTTCTTGTTTAACCACACGGATATTAATGATGTCATATTCTGCGGCTATTCTAATCCTGAGAGGGAAGAGTTCCTTCGTTTTTTAGAAGAAAACTATAACAAATAAAGAACGGAAAATAAAAGGCCAAGGGGCGTACCCCTTGGCCTTCGACCTAGGTGATGCTACAATGAAACATACTGTTGCTTTGTCTGCACGACGGCCATCGCATTTATGGAAAATGTTGTACATATGTATTGTTGCGGCCCTGCTGTGTCTCCCGACGTTTTTTGTTCCGTTGGGCAATATGGACGAATTGTGGAATTATAATTTTGCCCGTTGTGTGGTTAACGGCTTAGACCTATACACGGAAGTGAATATACTGCAAACACCCTTATCGGTTTATTTAGCTGTTCCTTTTGTGGCGGCGTTTGGCGGAGGCCTGTTGGCGTTCCGCACAGCCTCCTACGTGTTGCTGGTCTGCCTGTTGTGGCTGTCCTTTTCACTGGTGTGGCGTGTGACGGGCAGTGTTCCCTTGTCTGTTATCGTCGGCGTGTTTGTGTATGCGTTGCTGGCTCCGGGTTTTTATTATCATTACAACGCAGTATCGCTGTGCTGTTTACTGGTGATCATACTTTTGCGCTATCATAAGCCGTTAACTCCGTCGACGGGAGTGGTAATCGGGCTACTGTTTGGTCTATTGCCACTGATTAAACAGAGCACCGGTTTGGCACTGTTGACAGTGTGTTGGTTGGATTGTGCGGTCGGTATATGGCGTGGCCGCAACAAAGGATACTACCGGTGGTGCGGCTGTATGTCACTGATACCCGGTGCGGTGTTTACGGCGTGGTTGTGGTGCAGTGGTCGTTTTACGGCATTTTGGGATTATGCCGTGTTGGGTATTTCGGATTTTTCTCACCGGCTTACTTGGGTCGATTTTGCGCTATCGGATCCGGTTTCATTTTTGCTGGTATCTGTGTGTGTCTGTTTGGCGGGGTATATGATCTATAAATTCGTTCGCCAAAAGGCGCGATTGGAGACGCATGGTTATTTCTTCGCGCTGTCTTTTGTGTGGCTTTTATCGATCACCTACCCGTTAGCAGACAGAAGCCATTACGCGGTTGGTGTGATTCCGTTACTGCTGGTTTTCTTTATGTTTACGGATGTGCCTGCCATCACATCAAAACAAACCGCGTTGCTGTACGGTTTGTCCGCTTTTTTGGCGACGTTAACGGTGCTGATGGGATTGCCGTTGGATGGCGATTATCAATGGAGTCAGATCCGTCATTATGAAGGTATCCCGATACGTCCGCGGTTGGAGGAGCAGATTACCGAGGTGGACGCTTATATCCAAGCATCTGTGCATCCGGTGCGGATCGCGGATGCATATGCTTGTTTGTATCACATCCCGTTGGACACATATTATGCGGACTGGGATATGTTGCTTAAGGGCAATTTGGGCACGAAAACCATAGAAGAACTACTGCTTTTGCCGGAGGATACGTTGTTTCTGCTGCCCAAGAATATGGAATCGGTCAATTATCAGTCGCACTATGCACTGTTGGAATATATAAAGTTACACTATAATTGCGTGGATGAGGTGCTGGATTTTGAAGTGTATCAAAAAAATGGATCCTTATGAGCAGACCCAGCGTTTTGGGATGTGGATTGTAGTTGCCTTCGTATGCAGTGTGCTGCTTTTCTGCTTTAAAGATGGTATTAGCGGCAATGATTTTTGGTGGCACGTGAAGGTAGGGGAGTACATATGTCAAACACACACCGTTCCGACACAGGATGTATTTTCTTGGATCGGCACGGAGTACGGCATTGAGTGGACTGCTCACGAATGGTTGGCAGATGTGATTTTTTACGGCATTTACGCTTGGACCGGTGAGGCAGGCATCTATCTGTTTTCCATTTTGATGGCTGGCGGCCTGTTGACTTGGCTGATGGTGGAGTTCCGTCAATATTTCTCGCGGAATTTGTTGGTATGCGGCCTGTATTTCTCGTTGCTGGCAGTAGTGTTTAGTTTGTTTTTCTATGGACGTCCTCACGTGTTCAGTTACTTTTTCCTGTTCATTGAACTAAAACTGCTGTTCCGCTTTACGGATAACCCCTCCTCAAAAGGTGTGTATGTGATTCCCTTGCTGACGGTATTGTGGAGCAATCTGCACGGCGGATCATCTAATCTGGGCTACTTGCTATGCCTGGTATTCTTGGTTTGTGGCTTGTGCGGTTTTTCTTGGGAGCGATTAGAGGCGGTTCGTTTCAGCCGCGGACAGGCTTTGAAACTGGGGATGGTCACGTTTGCTGCCGCTGGGGCGGTTTTTGTCAATCCTGTGGGAGGGCGTGTGTTTTTGTATCCTTACCAGAGCTTTGGCGATGCATTATCTATGCGTATGATCAGCGAATGGCAACCCCCTGATGCAAAAAGCATTGGCAATCTTCTGCTGTATTTTCTGCCTATTGCGCTGATGACTGTTTTGGTGATGACGTCTAAAAAGCCGATACGTATGATTGATTTGGCGGTTATGGGCGTGTTTTTGTTGCTCTTCTTCCGTAGTGCGCGCTTTATCGTTCTTTGGTATATTGCGACGCCGTTTTATGCGTTCTCTTATATTCCGTACAGTCCTTTGAAACCCATAACCAAGACCGTTGAGAAGGTAGCCGTTGTTACAGCTATATGTGCGCTGCTCGGTTTGACGTGTTACGGAGGGATACAGGCGGGTATTACCGCAGGTCAAAAGCCGATTTCGGTGGTGCTGGATGATGAAATGGTTGAGGTGGTCCAACAAGACGCACCGCAACGATTGTTTAATGATTATAATGCGGGAGAATCGTTGATATTTAACGATATTCCGGTGTTCTTTGATGCACGGGCAGATCTGTACGCACAGAGGCACATTATGGAGGATGGAATCAGCCTAATGTTTTTGGAGCAAGCACGCACAGACTATACTTTGGGAAGCTTCCGTGCCGATGCGATGATAGAACAGTATCAGTTTGACGGTTTTTTGATACTGAAGAGCCGTCCTTTATATGTCTATTTAGCAGAGCGATCTGATGAGTACGTATGTATTTATCAGGACGACACAGCAGCGTATTTCAAGCCTATAGTGAGATGATGAAACCGCCCGAATGTGTTCGGGCGGTTTTCACGTGCGTATTCTGTAAAACTCTGTTCTGCCTATTGACTTTTTAGGCGGGTATATTGTATTATATACTTGTATAGATGTCGGCTCTGCGCCGTAAAATTCCTACTTTGAGGAGGAAGTATTTATGAAACAGTATACCAAACGCATTATATCCCTGCTGCTGTCGCTGACCATGCTGGTCAGCCTGATCAGTGGTCTGTCCTTGCTGCCTGTACAGGCGGCTACGGTCGACTACGTCACTTCCGGTAGCTATGTCTATAACTGGGGTGTTCGAGAGACCGTGGCTACTTTCCTATCCCCTATGGCAGAGGATTTCTATGCGGATAATAACATCACCTATGAGGATTTGGCTGCCCTGTCCGGTTCCTCGTCCACCGGAGATGTACCGTACAGTGATCTGTACGAGCAGTTGCACACGCTTATGTACGATAATTTGGACAACCCCACTTCTTATGACGCCACTCGCGACCTGTTTAAGTACACCGACTGCGAGAACAACGGCGGTTCTATTTCCTCTTTCTATTCCGGAAAAGCCATTGGCCCTGCATGGGATAGTGGTAAGACCTGGAATCGCGAGCACGTGTGGCCGAATAGTAAGAGTAACGGCGGCAGCGACTCTAACACCCAGCGCGAGACGGATATTATGATGCTCCGTCCCGCTTCGGTTAGTGAGAACTCCTCCCGCAGTAATACCGCTTACGGCGAGAGCTCAAATTTTTACGATCCCAACAGTCTGGGTCAGAACGTTCGCGGCGATGCGGCACGTACTGTTCTGTATGTCTACGTCTGCTGGGGCGGTAGTAGCCAGCACGACGGTGCTTTGGACTATATGTGGGGTTCCTCCGGTGTCATCGAGAGCAAGGACATCCTGCTTAAGTGGATGGAGGAAGACCCGGTAGACACTTGGGAGCTGGGCCGTAACGACTCCGTAGAGTCCATTACCGGCACTCGTAACGTGTTCGTGGACTATCCCGAGCTGGCTTTCGCCTTGTTTAACGAGGACGTCCCCACTGATTATGAATCCCCCTCCGGCGGTGCAACAGTATCCTATGCTATCACTGCCTCTTCCAGTAACACCAACTACGGCACCGTATCCGTGAGCGGCAAGACCATTACCGCCACCCCCGAGACCGGCTATGCCGTGTCCGGCTACACCATCCTCAGCGGTACCGCCGCCGTTACCCGCGACGGCAATACCTTTAAGGTGGTTCCTTCCTCGGACGTGTCTATCCGCATCAATTTTGTTCAGCGGGAACAGGCCACTGTGCAGTTTTCTCAGTCGGGCAGTGCCGCCACCTCTCAGACCGCCTATGTCGGTGATTCCATCACCCTGCCCGCCCACAGTGGCACCGTGCCTTCGGGTCAGACCTTCTTGGGTTGGTGCGCCTCTGAGGTGACCGAAACCACCACCAAACCCACCTATTATGCGCCGGGCGCGACCTGGTATGTCGATGCCGCCGTTACTCTTTATGCTCTCTATGCACGCAGTGAAGAGGGCGGCGTGGTCAACAGCGACCTCTACGAGTTGGTGACCGATGTGGCAGATCTTCAGAGCGGCGACAAGGTGATTGTCTATGCTATGAATAAGAATGTGGCGTTAAGTACCACTCAAAACACCAACAACCGCGGCGAGATCGCCGTGACTGTGAACGATAACAGCATTACCTGGACAGAGGGCGTTCAGGTGATTACGCTCGAGGCGGGTAAGACGGCGGATACCTACGCCTTCAATGTGGGTGATGGCTATTTGTACGCTGCGTCCAGCGGTTCTAATCATCTGAAGACCGAGATGACGCTGTCCGATAACAGCAGTTGGAGCATTTCGATTGCCTCTAACGGTTCCGCTACCATTAAGGCTACTGGTTCGTTCACTCGCAACTGGATGAGATATAACAGTAGTGCTAAGCTGTTCTCCTGCTATTCCTCCGGTCAGGCCGATATTGCTTTGTATAAGCAGCAGTCCGGCACCACCTACTACTTCACCGCCGCTAAGCAGGAATGCGCCCAGCATACTTATGACAATGCCTGTGACGCTGTTTGTAACGTCTGCGGTGCCACTCGTACCCCTGCGGATCACGTGTACACTTCTCGTGTAACCACCGCCCCCACCTGCGGCGCAGAGGGCGTGCGTACCTACACCTGTTCCGTCTGTGGCGATAACTACACGGAGGCAATTGCCGCCACCGGTGCCCATACCTATGATAACGCTTGCGACACCGCTTGTAATGGTTGCGGTGCTGTCCGTACCATCACCCACGTTTATGTCGCTGTGGTGACCACCGCCCCCACCTGCGGTGCAGACGGTGTAAGCACCTATACCTGCTCTGTCTGTGGTGATAACTACACTGAGACAATTGCCGCTACCGGTAACCATACCTATGATAACGATTGCGATGCCGACTGTAACGCTTGCGGTACCGCTCGTACTCCCGCTGATCACGTTTACACCGCCAATTGCGACACCATCTGCAATGTGTGCGGTGCTGAGCGTAGCGTCACCGCCGGCGGCGAGGAAACCATCACCTTTGATGACGACAAGATCCAGCGTGTGGAGTTTTCCACCACCTCTCAGGTGTGGCAGAACGGCAATTTGACGGTGACCAACAACAAATCTTCTGCTTCCAGCAATGTGGCGGATTACTCCAATCCCGTACGTTTCTATCAAGGTTCTGAGATTATCATCGCTTATCCCGGTATGACCGGCCTGGTTATCAGCGTCCCCACCGGCACTTATGGCGACCCTTGGGCGGCTACGTTAGATGCTGCAGGTTTGGAGTATGAGTCGGACGGCGGTGTGTACACCGTTACCTTCGCCACTCCTGTGGATAGCGTGACTCTTACTGCCTCTAAGCAGATCCGTGCCTATAGCATTAAGGCAGTAGGTGCTGAGACGGTTGCGGAACACACTTACGACAACGATATGGACGTGGATTGCAACGTCTGCGGCGAAATCCGCACCGTTGTGTACGATCTGTTCACCTTTGGCGGTTTCTCTGTCTCCGAGGATGTTAATGGTTTGGCGTTCCGGTACACCGTTCAGGTTAGCGGTATGGTGCTGTCCGATTATATCGGCGATTATTCCACTGCCACTGTTACCCCCACTTCCGCCTTGTCCAACGCCAAGCTGGTGATGATGGGTGCGGTTGTGTCCAATGACTCCACCGCGGTGCTGGAATTGAGTTCCGTGAATGATATGACCGTGATCGATATTCAGGCCCTCAACTTCTTTGAAGTGGATGCGAACTCCGCCACCTATGCGGTGCGTGTGCGGGATATTCCGGATAGTTACAAGGATGATCTTATCTATTCGCGTCCCTACTATATTTATGAGGATGCCGACGGTAACAAGATCGAGTGCTACGGCGTAGTTCAATCCGCTTCTTATAATTCCGTTCCTTAATGATAAAACCGCCCGTGTATAGCACGGGCGGTTTTGCTTATACTAACTCCCGAAAGGGGAGAGAGCAATGATCGAACAAGATACTATCAAATTGTTGCGGGAGTGTGATGCAGGCATTAAGATGGGGGTGGATTCCATCAATGATGTATTAGACTATGTTCACGACCGCGATCTTAAACAATTCTTGACCAACAGTATGCGAGATCATAATGAGTTGGATGACGAACTGCAGGTGCTTCTGGACAAATACGGCGATGAGGGCAAAGCCCCCAATCCCGTGGCGAAGAGTATGTCCTGGATGAAGACGGCAGTGAAACTAAAACTGGATGAATCCGACGCCACCATTGCAGACCTGATGACCGACGGTTGCAATATGGGGGTTAAATCTCTCAGCCGCTATCTTAATCAGTATGCCGCCGCCGATGAGGTGTCCAAGGACATTTGTAAGCGACTCATTAAACTGGAAGAGAAGCTGAGTATCCAAATGCGCGATTATCTGTAAAAAAGAGCCTACCCCGCAGGGTAGGCTCTTTCACTATACTCCTTAGTTTTCGCTGAAGATAACCGTTACGTCGGGATGCAACTGCAGAATAGAAGCGGGCACCTGAGGATCAATGGGGCCGAAGAAAGCCTTTTCCACGATTTCCTTTTTGGCGGCGCCGTTAGCAATCAGCAGCACCTTCTTTGCTTGCATAATGGACAGCATTCCCATGGTGATGGCGGTCTTTGGCACCTCGTCCTCGTTGGCGAAGAAACGGGCATTGGCCTTAATGGTGGACTCGTCCAGCTTTACCTCGTGGGTGGCGGCGGTGAAATAGGCATCCGGCTCGTTAAAGCCGATATGACCGTCCAAACCGATACCCAACAACTACAGATCAATACCGCCCAGTTCTTTGATCATAGCGTCATAGGCCTCACCCTCAGCCTTTAGATCGGCGGCCAGACCGCTGGGCACAAAGGTCTTGCTCTTATCAATATTCACGTGGTCGAACAGGTTATGGTTCATAAAATACCGATAGCTCTGGTCATTATTGCCGTCCAGACCTACATACTCGTCCAGATTGACGCTGGTAACGGTGGAGAAATCGATCTTACCGGCCTGATTATCGGCGATCAGACGCTTATAGGTGCCCACGGGGGAGGAGCCGGTGGCCAGACCCAGCACACAGTTGGGCTTAACCAGGATTTGGGCGGCGATGAGGTCAGCGGCCTTGTTGCTCAGTTCCTCGTAGGTGTTGACGGTGATATACTTCATAACGCATCTTCCTTTCTCTCAACTATGGTGTTTTGCGCTTTTACGATACAGTGGGCGGGATACACTCCTCGCAGGGAGGTGAGGGGATACACGGAGGTGTCTTTACCGATGACGGTGCCGGGGTTGATAACACAGCCGCAACCTACATCTGCACCGTCGGCTAAGATGCCGCCGATCTTCCGCAGACCGGTGATGTAGTCTTGGTCGCCGTGGATGACTACAGCCTTGCCGTCCGATTTAAGATTGGAACAGATGGATCCGGCACCCATATGGGCTTTGTTGCCCAGAACCGAATCACCTACATAATTATAATGCGGAACCTGCACTTTGTCCAGTAAAATACAGTTTTTAAATTCACTGGAATTACCTAATACGCAATTTTCGCCCGTGATGACATTGCCCCGTAGGTAAGCGCCAGGACGAATTTCGGTACCGTGTCCGATGATGGCGGGAGCCTCGATGGTGACAAAATCGGCAATTTTCACATTCTGACCGACCCACACTCCCGGCTTTAGTTCGGTAAAGTCGGGGAGGCCTTTTTCTATCAGCATCGGAATCCACTTCTTGATTTTGGGCAGCATTTCCCAAGGATATTCACAGTTTTGGAACAATTCTTGCAAATAGGGTACGTGGCAATCGTACAATTCTGCGGTTTTGACACACTTATTCAACGCAATGCCCCCGTTCCTTGATCACATCCGCGATCATTGCCGCATATTTTTCGCTCAGTTCTGCGGTTTCTGCTTCTACCATAACACGTACTACGGGTTCGGTACCGCTTTCCCGCAACAGAGAGCGGCCTGCACCGTTGATGAGGGTATCTACCTCTTTTTGGGCAGCCAGTACTGCCTGGTCGTTCATGACAGCGGCCTTGCTCTGTACCCGAAGATTGATGAGATGCTGGGGATAGGGGGTCACAGGCTCTGCCAGTTTGGATAGGCTCAGCTTACGGTCACACATCTCTTCCGCAATCATAATGGCGGTGAGGATACCGTCACCGGTGGTGGCGTATTTCTTCATAATGATGTGGCCGGATTGCTCGCCGCCTAAGCTAAAGTCGTTATTCTGCATAGATTCGTAAACGAAGCGGTCACCCACCTTGGTCTGGTCCACTTCCATGCCTGCTCGCTTCAAACTGGCAAAAAAGCCGCTGTTGGACATCACGGTGGCTACCACGGTGTTCTTGTTGAGCATACCGCGGTTTTTCAGCCGCAGACCGAGGATATACAGCATGGCGTCGCCGTCCACGATGTTACCGTTCTCGTCCACAGCGATACAGCGGTCCGCGTCACCGTCAAAAGCGAATCCTACATCCAGCTTCTGTTCCCGCACCAGCGCGCATAATTTCTCCATATGGGTGGATCCGCATCCTGCGTTGCAGTTGAGTCCGTCGGGGGTGTCACCGATGACCACTGTCTGGGCACCCAGGGCGTCAAATACCGCCTTGGCGATCATCCAGGAGGCACCGTTGGCGCAGTCCAGACCGATCCGCAGATGCTTGTAGGAATGGGAGGCGACGGAAATCAAGTATCCTACGTAGCGGTTACGACCCGCCACGTGGTCCACGATACAGCCGATCTTGTCTCGCTGGGCCAGGGGCAGGTCGTCGCCCTCGACTCCCAGTGCGCGCAAATTGCCGTCAATATACGCCTCAATGAGGGCGGTTGTCTCGTCATCCATTTTTTCGCCGTAGCGGTTGATTACCTTAATACCATTATCATAATAGGGGTTATGACTGGCGGTGATCATAATACCGCAGTCAAACTCCTCGGTACGGGTCACATAGGACACGCTGGGGGTGGTGGTGACGTGCAGGATGTGGGCATCCGCGCCGGAGGCGGTGAGGCCCGCGGCGATGGCGTATTCCAACATGTAACTGGAGCGGCGTGTATCCTTACCGATGACAATGCGGGGGCGATACCCTTTGTTTTTGCAACCGGATAGGGGAGAGGCGTAATACCAACCTAAAAACCGTCCCACCTGATAGGCGTGCATCGAGGTCAAGTTTTGGTTAGCTTCGCCGCGGAATCCGTCGGTGCCAAAGTATTTCAGTTTAATAGGACTACCCGCCGGGGCGCGGTCTATGGTCTTGCTGTCGTCCAAAAGAGCATCCGCTGACACACCGAACAGCTTGCACAGCTGTATTACCTTGTCGATTTGAGGGAGCGACTGGTCCATCTCCCACTTGGATACCGACTGACGGGATACCAGCAGACTGTCCGCCAATGCGTCCTGGGACATACCGGCTGCGCTACGCAGCGCAATGATTTTTTCACCAATGGTCATAAATAACCTCCAAATATATTGTTTCACTTAGTATATGACAGTATTGCTGTCAACGATGTCATTATACATCATTTCTCGGAAAAAGCAAGTGGAAAATGTTATTTTTGCAACCAATAGTTGCAAAAATGGCAAAATGCAACCAAGTATAACAAAAACAGAAAAAGTATAACATTAAATTGTAAACCATTGTTTACAATTTTGGCGCAGGATAGACGCGAAAGAAAAAAGACCAACCGTGAGGTTGGTCTTTTTTATTGTAAACAAAAACCACGCGATAGTCGCGTGGTTGGGAAAAGCTTTAGCGATGAAAAGAATCCTCCAATTGTGTTAGAATGTAGATGACCTGCCAGTCACGAACAAAGAACACAATTGGAGGATTAATCAATGAAAAAAGAAATCATCGACACCAGCAGTTTAGCACACACGAAATGGAATTGCAAGTACCACATAGTTTTTGCTCCAAAATACAGACGCAAAGTGTTTTTCGAAGAAAAACGAGCAGAAATCCGAGAGATACTACGCCAACTATGTCAATGGAAAGGAGTAGAAATCATAGAGGGAGAAGTATGTCCGGATCATATACACATACTGGTAAGTATCCCGCCCAAAATGAGCGTTTCGGGATTTATGGGATATTTGAAAGGAAAAAGCGCAATGTTGATATTCCAGAAATGGGGGAATATGAAATTTGCCTACCGAAACCGCGAATTTTGGTGCAAGGGATATTACGTGGATACCGTGGGGAAGAACACAAAAGCGATTAAAGAATACATAGCAGAACAATTGAAGAAGGACGCAGAAAGTGACCAGTTAAGTATGTTCGACCCACGGAACCCGTTTACGGGTAGTAAGTAATTCATGCGTGGCTGGCAGGCCAATAAAAAGCGCACTTGTGCGCCGCCAGTAGTATTAGGGTTATACCCGAAAATGAAATACCCCCCGTTTTACGGGGGGATATTTATTTGTTGTGAAAAATGCAGAAATTCAAGTTTAACGGTGTGTTCGAAACTGTTTAACCGTAGGGGCGGATTCCATATCCGCCCGCAACGTTTGATTTATCGGGCGGATATGGAATCCGCCCATACGGTTAACTTCCCCGATAAACCCGAATTTATCTTATTCCTTTTCAAAGTTTTTTGGGAGTGCAGGGGACTTTTTTCAAAAAGTCCCCCTACATAATAACTCCCCGATAAACTGATATTTGAAGATTCATAACAACCCAAAAAAGAATTCCGCCCTCGGGCGGAATTCAACTATAATTT
>JAZNUN010000106.1:0-41121 GCA_045592345.1 Acutalibacteraceae bacterium
GCCGAAAGCAAGGGCATAGGCCAGCGCCACAAAACCCAACTGCAGGGTGAATTTATCCACCGATTCGTTGTCGGGGATCTCGTTGCCGTCGGGGTTGGTTTGGTCCACTATCTCGTCGGTAGGACGGGCATTACGGACGATCAGATTGCCGCGTTTTTTGTGGATGTTGATGTACAGCACGCCGAACACCGACGCCACCACAAAGCCGATGGAGGCCAGCGACAGACCGAAACTGCCGTTGCCGGCAAATTGGGCGGCAGGGGTGTTGGTGAAATTGATATCCCAGCTCAGGGCATTACCGGGGCCCTGACCGAAGGCCAGAGGCAGGATCAGACCGCAGATATAGGAGATGATAAGATCTCCGTATTGGGTCAGCAGGAACAGGATCAGTGTGATGCCCAGACCTACAAAGGCCTGCAGCATATAGGAGCCGCCCTGCAGAGCGCCGAATTCCACCACCTGTGCTTTGTTGGTCTTGTGGGTGCTCTTTTCGGTTTTCAGCGACATAGCCGCAAAGCCGATGGCCAGGCAGTGATAGGTGATCACCTGCATCAGGCGGTTGTCCACCAGCGTGACGCCGAACTGCTTGCAGATAATATCCACCATCAGCAGCAGACCGCCGCCTAACAGCGCGGAGGGAATCAGGCACTTGCGAAACAGCGGGATGGTACGGCGCAGGATGTTGCCCATCATCAAAAACAGTAACAGCAAGCCCAGCTGTACCAAAAAGCCCCAGACAGCATCGTAGTTAGCCATTGTAAAATCCCAACCGGAAGTATGGTCCATAAACGAATTCACTCCTATCCTAAAAACGTTCCAAACACAACAATGATACTGCAAACTGCCCTTTTTGTCAACAAAAAACAGGGAAGCAGGATAGCCTGCTTTGTCCATCACGCCTATGCGAAGTACCGTTAGGGTAGAGCGATAAATCCGAACACCGTTTTAGAAAGAGGGATTTTCGCTCTATCTTCGTTAAAATACTCGGAAATACATACAGTATTTCCTACGTTTTATGCCTTGATAGAACAAAAATCCCTTCTTTCTAAAATCTGCGACCTGAAAGCGAGCAGATTTTGTGTGATTTTTGCTCTATTTGGGCGATGAAAGGCTGCCGCCTTTCAAGAACAAATAGGGTGAAAAGCGCCAAAATCCGCCGCTTTAAGGCGGGTTCGGATTTGTCACTCTACCCTACGGTGGATGGTTACAATGGACTCCCCGTGTTTTCATTTACAAACGGCACCCCACAGTAGAAACTGTGGGGTGCCGTATTGGCTTATATGACAGACATTATCCGTTGGCTGCGTTATTATAGGTAGAGGTTTGCGCTTCGCCATAGATGGTAGTGGCAACGCCGTCAATCTCCAATACCACATACGGGGTGGCGGTAATCGCTGCATCGTATTGGCCGGTGGGAATGTCGATGATGCGCACTGCAAAATTGCAGGAGTCCGACTTCCAATCATACAGATACACACAAGGAATTTCGATAGTATCAAAGCCGTTAGTGACCACGGCACCCATTCCCAGTAGCTTGTACCCATCTAAAGTAGCCTCGTCATAAACGGCGGTAGTTCCATTCGCCTTTATGCCCATCACAGGCAGATCATACTGAAAAGCCAGGCCGCTAACGTCCTCAGAAACGGAATTGCCACTAAAGACGATGGGGAGTTCCACTTGACGGATGGCACCGCAGACGTTGCATGCTGTGTCATAGTCACCGGTATAGGTGTGATCTAAGGTGTCCACAACCGTTTGGACAACCAGCACCTCACCACAGGCGGAACAATGCTTACCCTCGGACAGACCGGTAGTGGTGCAGGTGGGAGCCACCGCCTCGTCGATCACCTCGGTATGACCGAGGGCAGGAACGATCTCAGCCCATTGTTGGTCGCATTTATCACAGTGTTTGTAGATGACGCCGTTCTCTGTACAAGTTGGGGCTTCCATACTGTCAATAGTATACTCATGCTGACACAGGTCATAGAGGGATTTAACACTGATATCGTCGATCAAAATCGTGCCGGGATCGACAGTCTCGGTGGAGAACTTCAACAGCATGGCGGTGGCGTCACCGGTATCCACCCGATAGGTCATTTTTTGCCAGTTGCCGGAGTAGTTATTCATATATGCCTGGCCGCCTACGGCGGTCAGATTTCGATAGCCTTCGGCATCCTCCATCACGAACAGATTGAAGACGCCTGTACCGGGAGCAGCCTTATACCACCAAGAAATCTCATAGATGGTATTGGGCAACACTTGGATACTTTGAATGGCAGCCTCACCCCACTGGGTTTTCAATTCGCTCAGCTGCAGCGCCTTATCGCCACTGTGGGTATCGTCGGTGACAATGGCGTGCACACCCACATGGAACAGCCAGTAGGCTTCACCCAATTCAAAGTCACCGTTGAATAGTTTCTCGTGGCAAATGGAGCAGCCATCGTCGGTCCAGGTGTGGGATGCATCGGGACGGGTGACTTGACCGCAATGCCGACACAGGGTGTCGCACTCATAAAGGTAGGTATGTTCGCCGTTGGGAGGGATCTGCTCCCAATAACCATAAGCATTGCACACGGAACAATGGATCAGCTTTTCGCCGGGGGTGATGCAGGTAGGCGGGGTAGTGATCTCCTCGACCACCTTGTGCTGGCCGGTGGTCGGAATCGTTTCGGTGTACATATCACCGCACTTTAAGCACTCATACCAAATCATGCCTTCGGAACCGCAATTAGCTTCCTCGCGATATGTCTCATAGTAACTATGAGACGCCGTGCGATAGTGGTTGCATACGTTACAGTAGGAGTCACAGGTATTGGAATAGGTGTGCGAAGCATAAGCAGATCGGGTAGCCCCGCACAAATTACACGTGGTGTCGCAGGAACCGCTGTAAGAGTGGGGAGCGGAACGGTAGCCATTACAAACGTTGCAATAGGCATCGCACTCGTTGGAATAGGTGTGTGCGCCGGTAGCCGGAATCTCTTCCGTGTAGCTGTCATAGCAGTAATAGCAGGTATGGGTGCGAATACCGATAGCCACACAGGTGGGGGACTTGGTCACGCTGCTGTAGTAATTGTGGGAAACCTCACGGATTTCACCGCACAGATTACAGGTATCATCACAAGCGGAATCGTATTCGTGGGGGCAGATCTTTTCAATAGCAACAGCATCAATCAAGATCGTACCCGCATTGGCTGTTTCCGAGGTGAACTTCAGCATCATCGTGGTGGAGGAGCCGGTGTAAACCACATAAGATCCCTGTTGCCAACTGCCACTGTAATCGGACATATAGTTGCGGCCGGAATGAACCTCCATATTGCCGGAGCTATGCATGGCAATAAGATTGAAGACCTTAGTGCCGTAGTTCGCCTTGTACCACCAGGTGATGGTATAATACGAATCGGGGTCAACCGCCACGGTCTGTATAGCTGCCTCACCCCAAGAGTCGGGATTGGTCAGCTGCAGAGCGTAAAGACCGTCGTAGGAATCCGATACGATGGCGTGCGAACCGGAATGAAAGCTCCAATATTTCTCCTGTTGCTCAAAGTCACCGTTATGCAAGCCGAAAGCTTCCTGCTTTTCGTACATAGTGACGTCGTCCACGGTGTAGGCGGCACTGTTAACGCCGCCCATTAAGCCCACATAGACAAACTCGTTGTTGCCGGAGTTAAACTCCATCGTCACCTTCTGCCAATCGGCGTGGCCGAGCAAAGGTTGCTGAGCTATGTTGGTGTTATCGGCGCTATCTTTGACAATCAGTATGGCGTTGGTTGCATCCTTACTCCATAGCTCAATAACGTAGTCGGTATTCTTCTTCACGGTCACCTTTTGGCGCACTTGCGTGTACTCATTGGCAAGCACCTTTATGGCATATTGGCTATTGCGACCGATCACCGTCTGGATAGTGTTATAACCATACAGGTTTTCCCACCCGTCGACTGTGCCGGTCTCGAAATCTCCGTTGACGATAAATCCATCGTTGGAAACAGCGGTCTTTTTCCGCATAATCACGTCGTCTACAGAGTAAGAAGCATTATCCGTATTGCCCATCAGGGACAGAATGATCTGTGTGTAACTGCCGGAATTAAATTCCAAGGTAGTTTTCGTCCAGTCGGGACCTCCGGGCAGGGAGACCTGCTTCAAATTAACTGTATCGCCGCCGTTTTTGATCAACACGGCGGTGTCCACCGCCTCTTTGGACCACAGTTCAAGGATGTAGTCGGTGTTGGGCTCTACGGCGATAAACTGCCGCATATGCTCCCATTCGCCGGAAACGACACTCATGGCATAGGCGCTGTTGTGACCTGCCGTAATCTGTACCGTGTTGTTGTTCCAGAGATTCTCCCAACCATCGACAGAACCGATCTCAAAGTTACCGTTAACAACATAACCGTCGAAGGAGGGTTCGGTCACAATCGGCTGGCTCTCCCCCGCCTCGTAGAAGCAAATATCGTCAATGGTGGCGCAACCGCCCAGATCCACCACGCACAGGCCCAGCTGATCGTATCTGCCGGAGCTGATACGCCCCTGGTAGGTCTTGCTGCCAGTGGAGGAAAAATCCACAACAATCGCCTCATAGGGTAACAGCTTCGCGTTATCCAACACAGCGAAACGGCCGATACCGGCGGCGGTGACGTTTACGGTAAAGGATACGTAATAGTCGGTGTTCGGCTTCACGTCGATCCACTTAATATAACGAACGGCGCAAGGGTCGGGGGATGCAGTATATTTCAGCGCACCGTTCGCCACGCTCATAAAACCCTGCTTGTAGCCGGCACCGCTATTCCAGTAGGAAGCATTGTTTATGTAGGGATCCTCGATCGTGTTTTCGACGGTGGCCGACAGATCCTCCCACTCGGTGGAGGTCAGCGCCTTGGAAGACTCGCCGTTGTTATATTTCACGCCGTTGGCAGACTCGAACAGAGCCAGACCGTCCACCCACATCTTGGAATCATAGCCATACAAGGCGATGGTGACCGACGTAGCGTTGCCGGAATTAAAGGTTACCGAGCGCAGGTGCCACTCGTCATCCCAAGCGGTGGGGTAGATCTGCTGGGTCTCGCGGGAGCCACGAGCATAGTTTTTGTAACAATCCCAATAAACCATAAAACGGTTGGTGTCGGGGTCGATCACACCGATCGAGCCAAAGCCTTTGTTGTCGTTGGCCAGATATGCCCCCTTGATAAAAGCAGAGAAAGTATATTCCGTGTTCTTATTAAGGCCGCCGACGGTAAAGGTGTACCATCCCGCATTATTCACAGACGATGTGTTGAAAAACAAACTCTTGCTCCCGTTAGGAGTGGTGTTATCCTCTACCACTTGAGCGTACTGTAGGAAGGAATTCGTATTCCACTGGCCTACGGTAGTCTCAAAGCCGCCGTCCTGAATCAGATTCAGACTTTCGTTGGCAGGACGGTTCTTGTTCACACCGATGGAGGTCAACTTCGCATACGATTCCGTCTTATCATAGGTGGGTTGATAATAGATGCCGTCCGTCACGTTCGGCGATACGTAGTTTTTATTCACAAACTTGTCCTCGGTGCCGGCGAGATTGTTGGGCGCAGAGGTCACGGTCTGAGAGCCGTCGGAAGCAATGATGCGATAGCAATAGCCGCTGGCGGGCTTGGTGGTGGTATCGGTATAGCGCCCCACCAGATATTGGTCCACATAGTTTGCCTGCTTTATGTTAGAGGCCAAGGTTTTCCAAGTGGCGCCGCCGTTGTCGGAGCGCTGGATGGTGATGGTGGTGGCGTTTTGGGAGGGGATCCATAGCACCTTGCCATCCCCGGCATTAGCGTACAGCACGGGGGCGTCCAAGCCTACCGTTTCGCCACGATACGCCGCACGATAGCCATCCATATAGTACTTTAACAGGGATACCGTCTTGCGGAACGAGGTGGGATCGCTGGCGATTCTCTGCAGAGAATAATCGTTGTTGAGGGGGGTCTTGGGAATCCAACACCACTGAAAACCGCCCTTATAGCCTTTGGCCATCATATCCTGGCGGAATGCGATGAGCTTATTCGCGTACGATTCATCATTGGTATCCCGATTACCCACGTTATACTCGGTCATGATCATATCCGCGTCGGATATCATACTCTCGATGGTATTAAAATTCGGATTATCGATATACTGATTATGTCCTATCAGATCCAGATTGAAATCACGATAGATCGACTTGTTGCCCGCATTGGAGGCAACGGTGCGCGGCATATCGGGCAATTCCTCACGTACTGTCTCGTTGATCTGCTGCATAAAGTAGACCATATCGTCCTGGTTGACACCATACAGCGTGCGGATGTTGTCATAGTGGTCGCCCATACCGATATCGTTGATCTCATTTTCCGGCTCGTCGGCGATGGAGACCAGCGCCACCACGTCGGGGTACTCGGCCAGCATCTCGCACAGAGGGCGGACAAAGCGCTCGGCATAGTGATCGGCGACGGTGGGATTGCCCAGCATCTGGCACATCACTTTCCAGCCATCAATGCCGTAATAGTCCGGCATAGAGGAGCAGTGGAAATACACGTTCCACATCACAGGCATACCGATCTCACGGCACATATTCAGAAGACGGCGGGCATTATCCAGATAATCCTGCTTAATGCCTATAACGTCGCCGTTGGCATCAAAAACAACGCCCTCTGCCATGATGGAACCGCCATAGGCCATAATGTTATAGCCCATGGATTTGAGATTGTATATTTCACGATAGATCTTGTCGGCGCCATAGGCGTCCAGCTCCACCTCGCGCCAGCTGGACTCCGTGCCGCCTGCGACGTCGTAATAGTCCGCCATCAGTTCGTTGGAGGTTAGGTTGTGACCGACCGTGCCACCGTGAAACCAGGGAAACCAAATACCGTCAATGAAGCCATCCCGTTGCAATATCTGCTCAATGAGCGTGGGATTGCTTTCTTCGGTCCACGGAAAATCGCCGCCCATTTCAGCGAACACAGACAGCGGCATCATAGATACCACCATCAGCAGCGCCGCCAAAAAAGCTGTAAGTTTACGCAATTTCATCGTTATGCCTCCTTGCGAAATGAACATAATCAAAAAAATTATATCACCATTTAACAGATAACGCAAGATGCATCCGCGAATGGTAGTTGCCAGCATTTCCTCACCAGCGTTATGGAACTTGGCGTCAAGTGAATTTTGGCGTTGATTGGCGTCGGGTCCTAAAAAGCAAAAAACACAGGAGTTCCAACGGAACTCCTGTGTTTTCGTTTTGGCAAGTGCTACCAAGATAGATGACATCTTGTTTTTATATAAACTATTTACAATTTAAAAGAAAAGTGATATACTAACTATGCTACACAAAATTTAATTAACAAGATATAGTGAGAGACTCTCTATTTTTTAGAGGGTTATATTCCTTTTGCTATCCGCCAATAATGAATTTGGTAAAAATGCAAATTCCAACTTGGTGGATAGGTAGAGTTTTCTCCGATCTTGTTAAGTTTTGTGTAGCAGCAATCGGAGTTTGCGTTTTTCGGTGTGTGCAACTTCGGTTGTGCACACTTTTTTAATTTTAGGAGGAAAATGAAATGAAAAAAATTTTAAACTTATTACTCGTAGTGTGTTTATTAGTATCGTTTGCGGGGTGCGGTGAAAGAAAAAATAACAATATTAATACAGGATTACTAACCGAAAACAAAAATTCAAATGTGGAAACTACGATGGATGCCATCACATCTGTATATAGATACAGTGAGGGGTACGCTTTTATTCAAACTAACAACAACCAAGAAGAATTGCACTGTATTGATAAAAAAGGAAATATTATTTTTACTCTTAATGGAGATTATACAAATATCATAGGTTTTCATAATGGTATTGCTGTTATGAAAAATGGACAATTTGCCACTGCTTGCTTATGCGACACTAAAGGTAATATTACCATGCCTGAAGATATTGGTGCGACAGAATTTTTATTAGATGATGACGACAAGACCGTTGCGATGTTCGAAGACGGCTACATATTGGCTATAAAAAATACTACCGATTTTTCAGGTTCAAAAAATGAATTGGGAATTTACAACTCGAATCTGGAATTGATTGTTAATTTTTCAGAAAAATTATATTCAGACTATCAAAATCATTATTATTCATATCAGTATTATGACGGATATTTATTCGATATTTCTTGGAATAATCGTTGTGTTGATTTAAGGACCGGAGTTGATTCTGAAAATACATCTGAAATGTTTGCAAAAATCAAACCAAAATATGAATCGGATATGTGGGAAACATATTCAATGGTGGATCGTTATGAAATTTATGATATACGCGAGGGCGAAGATCATGGCGTGCATAAAACGGTTATTGACTTAAGTAAATATGCAGAAACCATTTTCGACCATGTCACTTTTAGAAACGGAATTGCAAATGTCACATTTAATTCGGGAGAAAAATGGTACTTTACCATACTGAAAGAAGACGGTGAATTTGCATTTGAACCTATTGAGATTGAAACTTCCACCGCATGCTATATAACACAAAGTAATGGAAATTACTTGATAGAATCATATAAGACTGAAAACGGTGTCGTTGCACCATATAAATATATAGTCTTCGATGTCCATGGAAAACGCGCAGAAATCGATGCTGATATGGTGGGATATGTAAAATTATATTTGTTCTCTGATGATGTTATCATAGCAGAAAAAGACGGTGTATATTCAATGTACGACACAAATTTCAAGCCGTTGTTTTAACGAAGAAGTATACTATTTCTGACACAAGCATTTAACAGTTATAAAAACAAAAAAGGGGCAGACTTTACGAAATAATCCGTAAAATCTGCCCCTAAATTTCGAGAGTTTTAGTTCAAGTCCCCCAAACATCTATTTTAAGGGGATGGCATCTTTTTATTTTTATTGTTATTTTAGACACGAAAAAACCCAGCAAACCGTGATGGTTACCGGGTTTATCGGGTTGTCATCTATTTTGGTAGCCAACCATGGTTGCGGGAGGAAGATTCTGAACTTTGGTTTTGCGCCGAGCGGGTGCGAATCGTAGTTGTACCAAGCGCAAAACCTGTGAAAATGCTGCCGCATTTTCTAAGTTCATCATCACCAACTCACAGCAACAAAAAGAAAAGACACACCGATTGGTGTGTCTCTCTTTTTGTGGTTGCGGGAGGAAGATTCGAACTTCCGACCTTCGGGTTATGAGCCCGACGAGCTACCCCTGCTCCACCCCGCGATATGTGGTGCGTCTCAGCGCTCACATAGTATACCGCATTCTGTCCTATAAAGTCAAGCCTTTTTTATAAATTAGTCTATTTTATTTCTCACGCTTATTTTCCATTACGGTCAATTCTCGTTACCATTGTTGCAGAGGGGCGCGGTACAGGGGGCGTGTCCCCCCTCTTTTATCATCCCATCGTCTTCTGATAGGTTGCCACGTCGGGGTTCACCAGATAGGTAGGGTCGCCGGGGTAGATGCCCACCATACCCTGCAGAATGTGATAGGTACGCTCCTGCAGTTTGGTGGTGGCCGTGCCGCGGGACAGGGTGGCATCGTGGCGGATGGGCACACCCACTGTCAGATCCACCAGTGGTGCGCGTCCGAACAGCCGTTGGAACTTATTACGGGGACGGAATGAAAAAGCCAGCGGCAGCACGGGACGGTCGTATTTCACCGCATACTGGAATACCGCCTTCTTCAGCGGGCGAATATCGGGGTAGTAGAACCACATAGATCCCTCAGGGTAGAAGTGCACCCACTTGTTGCCGGCCAGCACTGCTTCCATAGCGTCCTTAAACTTCCTCATACAGGCCAGCCGTCCCGTAGGGATAGGGATGCCACCGGCCATACGGATGAATGGTCCGTTGGGCCCCTCCAGATTGGTCTTCCACGCAGGGAAATAGCCCAGACGGGGCCACAGAGCCTTCATAATGCAGATGAAATCCCACATCAGCACGTGGTTGGATACGGTGATAAAGCCGTTTTTTAGTTCGTTTTTATGTGCTTTCAGGTTTTCTCTGCCGTGGATCTTTAATCCGTGGCGGATACGGACGACGAGGAACATAAACAGGTTTAGGCAGACCCACATAAACACCCGTTTACATTGAAACCAAAAGCCTTTTTGCAGATAGGGATAGTCCTCGTCCAGGTCCACGTCCCGCAGATGGGGAACGGTGATCATATGCTCGTCGCTCTTGTCGGGATAGACGTAGTCTAAGTCGTGTCGATAGTACATGGGGTATCCTTTCTGTTTGAGATGTAGAAACAACACCCCAAGCATACCAAAAACCGACACGAAATGCAAGGAACTTGTGCATTTCCTTTTTTCATCCCCTTGACACTGTGCGGTGCGATGGTCTATAATTATAGGGTATATATTCACGCAATTTTCCCCGAAAGGATGATCATAATGAGCAACTACAAAATTGAAACCAAATGCGTGCAGGGCGGCTACACCCCCGGCAACGGCGAGCCCCGCCAGATCCCGGTGATCCAGTCCACCACCTTCAAATACGCCACCAGCGAGGATATGGGCAAGCTGTTCGACCTGGAGGCCAGCGGCTATTTCTATACCCGTCTGCAGAACCCCACCAACGACTCCGTGGCGGCTAAGATCTGCGAGATGGAGGGCGGCACCGCCGCCATGCTGACCTCCTCCGGTCAGGCGGCCTCCTTTTATTCCGTGTTCAATATCGCTTCCTGCGGCGACCACGTGGTGTCCTCCTCCTCCATCTACGGCGGCACTTATAATCTGTTTGCCGTTACTATGAAGCGGATGGGTATCGACTTCACCTTCGTGTCCCCCGACTGCACCGAGGAGGAGCTGAACGCGGCCTTCCGCCCCAACACCAAGGCGGTGTTCGGCGAGACCATCGCCAACCCCGCACTGACCGTACTGGACATTGAGAAGTTTGCCAATGCGGCCCACGCCCACGGTGTGCCGCTGATTATCGACAACACCTTCGCCACCCCTGTCAACTGCCGACCCTTCGAGTGGGGCGCGGACATCGTCACCCACTCCACCACCAAGTATATGGACGGGCACGGTTGCGCCGTAGGTGGTTGCATCGTGGATTCGGGCAAGTTTGATTGGACCAAGTATCCCGATAAGTTCCCCGGCCTGTGTACTCCCGATGAGAGCTATCACGGCGTGACCTACACCGAGCGCTTTGGCTTAGAGGGTGCCTACATCACCAAGGCGACCGCTCAGTTGATGCGTGATCTGGGCTCCATTCAGGCACCTCAGAACGCATTCTATCTCAATTTGGGTCTGGAGAGTCTCCACGTGCGTATGCAGAGACATTGTGAAAACGGTCAGGCTGTGGCGGAATACCTGCAGTCCGATGACCGCATCGCCTGGGTCACCTATCCCGGTCTGCCCGGCGATAAGTATTATGACTTGGCACAGAAGTATCTGCCTAACGGCTCCTGCGGCGTGGTGAGCTTTGGCGTTAAGGGCGGACGCAAGGCCGCCGAGGCGTTTATGAAGAATCTGAAGCTGGCCGCCATTGAGACCCACGTGGCGGATGCCCGCACCTGCTGTCTGCATCCCGCCTCTGCCACCCACCGTCAGATGAACGATGAGGAACTGGCCGCCGCCGGCGTGTCCCCCGATCTGGTGCGTTTCTCCTGCGGTATCGAGAGCGCCGCCGACCTGATTGCCGACATTAAGCAGGCACTGGATAATATGTAAGAAACGAGGGTTGACTAATGCCCATTAAGATTCCCAACGATCTGCCGGCGGTGCAGACCCTGGCGGATGAAAACATTTTTGTGATGACCGAGACCCGCGCCATCACCCAGGACATCCGTCCTCTGAAGATTCTGCTCTTGAATCTGATGCCCAAAAAGATCGAGACTGAGACCCAGCTGTCCCGTCTGCTGGGCAATTCCCCGCTGCAGGTGGAGATGGAGTTTATCCACACCAAGTCCCACGTGTCCAAGAACACCTCTGCCGAGCACCTGTTCACCTTCTACAAGACCTTTGACGATATCAAAGAGAAGCAGTACGACGGTCTTATCATTACCGGCGCACCGGTGGAACAGATGCCCTTTGAAGAGGTGGAATACTGGGAGGAACTGTGCGAGATTATGGAGTGGAGCAAGACCCACGTCACCAGCACCTTCCACATCTGCTGGGGTGCCCAGGCGGGTCTGTACTATCATTATGGTATTCAAAAGTACCCCCTCGGCTTCAAGTATTCCGGCATCTATCCCCACAAGGTAGAGTATAAGCGGAGCATCCTGTTCCGTGGTTTTGACGATACCTTTATGGTGCCCCAGAGCCGCTATACCACCGTGCGGTATGAGGACGTAGCGGCGGTGCCCGAACTAAAGATTCTTGCCTCCTCCGAGGAGACCGGCATCTATGCCGTAGCCACCCCCGGCGGACGGCAGATCTTCATCACCGGCCACTCGGAGTATGATGCGGATACCCTGAAGAATGAGTATATCCGCGACGTGGGAGCGGGCCTCAACCCCGACGTGCCGGTGAACTATTTCCCCGACGACGACCCCACCCGTGAGCCGCTGGTCACCTGGCGCGCCCACGCCAATCTGTTGTACAGCAACTGGCTGAACTACTTTGTGTACCAGACGACGCCGTACGACATTAAGAAAATAAAGTAAACCTCAAATCAACCCAAGCCTCCCTTGTGTAAAGGGAGGTGGGTCGCCGCAAGGCGACTCGGAGGGATTGTAGCCTCCCTCTTTGAGGGGGGCACGGCGATAGCCGTGACGGAGGGAGTTAAAAAGCACACCGAATGTTCGGTGTGCTTTTTATAAACTATTGGAATTTCTATTTCTTTATGTTATAATATCATTATCACATCGTAAAGGATGATACCTATGAATCGTCTACTCGTCATCGACGGCAACAGCATTATCAACCGCGCCTTCTACGGCGTTAAAGCGCTCACCACTAAGGATGGGCGCTATACCAACGCCATTGTGGGCTTTCTCAATATCCTTGCCCGCTTGCGCGCCGTGTCGGAGGCTACCCACATCGCGGTGGCCTTTGACCGTAAGGCGCCCACCTTCCGCCATCAAGCCTATGCCGAGTACAAGGCAGGGCGCAAGGGCATGCCGGAGGAATTGCGCCAGCAGTTACAGCCGCTGAAGGACATCCTCTCTGCTATGGGTCTGACTCTGGTGGAGTTGGACGGCTACGAGGCGGACGACATCCTCGGCACCCTGTCCAAGGCCGCTGCAGAGGCGGGGGATACCTGCTTTATCGCCACCGGTGACAGAGATAGTCTGCAACTGGTGGGGGAGCGGGTTAGCGTCCTGCTGGCCACCACTAAGATGGGGCACCCCGAGACGGTGGTGATGGACCCCGCCTCCATACAGGAGAAATACGGCTTAACCCCCGCCCAGCTCATCGACTTAAAGGCGCTGCAGGGGGACACCAGCGACAACATCCCCGGCGTCCCCGGGGTGGGGGAGAAGACTGCCCTGGATCTGATGCAGCGGTTCGGCTCGCTGGACTATATCTACGAGAATTTGGACACTTTAGACATCCGCGACAACCTCCGCGGCAAACTGGCAAACGGCAAGGAGAGTGCCTATATCAGCCGTATGCTGGGCACCATCTGCCGTGAGGTGCCCATTGACCTCACCGCCGACACTTACGTGATACAGCCGATGGATGAGCCCCGCTTGGCGGCACTCCTCACTGGTTTAGAACTATATAAATGGATGGAAAAACTGGGCCTGTCCGCTGTTCCTGTGGCCGCCCCTGCGGCAGAAGAAGCACCCATCCCTACACCTGCGGTGGAGGGGGCGGACAACCTATCGGATTTTATCACCGCCGCCCGTGCCGCGGGTGCGGTGGACGTGTTAGCCACCGTAGAGGGCGGCGAGATTACCGCTTTGGCTATGGCGGCGGCGGGGCGTTGCACCCGTGTGGACGGCTTCGCCCCCGATTTTGAGGAAGCAGTTGCCTTACTGTCCGATGCCACAGTCAACAAACGCACCCACGACAGCAAACCTCTGCTGGGGGCGCTGTTGGCGCGGGGGATGGAGCCGGCGGGGTTCGGCTTGGATACCGCGCTGGCGGCGTATTTGCTCAACCCCCTGTCCTCGGATTACTCATTGCCCCGTCTGCTGGCGGAGTACGGCCTGCCGGCCGAGGAGCCGCTCTATGCCTATCCCATTCTGTGTGACCGCTTGGCAGCACAGGTGGAGGATGAGGGGATGACCTCTCTGCTCACCGATGTGGAACAGCCCTTGGCGCTGGTGTTGGCGTCTATGGAGCAGGAGGGCGTGGCGGTGGACCGCGAGGGCATCGCCGCCTTCGGACGGGAACTGACCGCCCGCATTCTTACCTTGCAAAAGGAGATCTACGAGCAGGTTGGCTACGAGTTTAACCTCAATTCCCCCAAACAGTTGGGGGTGGCGCTGTTTGAAGATTTGGGTCTGCCCCACGGCAAAAAGACCAAGACCGGCTATTCCACCTCCGCCGACGTGCTGGAGAAGCTGAAGGACGCCCACCCCGTGGTGGCGGCTCTGCTGGAATACCGCACCCTGTCTAAACTCAACAGCACCTACTGCGACGGGCTTCTAAAGGTGGTGGACCCCGACGGGCGCATCCGCTCGGTGTTCAACCAGACCGAGACCCGCACCGGACGCATTTCCTCCTCTGAGCCCAATCTGCAGAATATCCCCGTCCGCTCCGAACTGGGGCGGCAGATGCGCCGCTTCTTCGTGGCGCGTCCTGATTGGGTGCTGTGCGATGCGGATTACTCCCAGATCGAACTGCGGGTGTTGGCTCATATGGCTGCCGAGCCTACTATGACCGCCGCTTTTAACAGCGGCGAGGACATCCACCGCTCCACGGCGGCGCAGGTGTTCGGTGTGGCCGCCAACGAGGTTACCGCCCATCAGCGTTCCGCTGCCAAGGCGGTGAACTTTGGCATCATCTATGGTCAGGGGGCGTATTCTCTGGCAGAGGATCTGGGCATCGGCTATGCCGAGGCCAAGGACTACATCGATCGCTATCTGGAGAATTTCGGCGCGGTGTCCGCTTTTATGGATACGCTCATTGCCACCGCCACCGACAAGGGCTACGGTGAGACCCTGCTGGGTCGCCGCCGCCCCCTGCCGGAGTTGAAGGCAGGCAACGCCATGACCCGCCATTTCGGTGAGCGGGTGGCGCGGAATATGCCCATCCAGGGCACCGCCGCCGACATTATTAAGGTGGCGATGGTTCGTGTGTACCGCCGTTTGCAGGCGGAGGGTCTGCAGGCGCGTCTTATCTTGCAGATTCACGACGAATTGATGGTGGAATGTCCCAAGGACGAGGCGGACACCGTCTGCCGCCTGCTTACGGAGGAGATGGAGGCCGCCGCCGACCTCACCGTCCGCTTGGAGGTGGACGCCCACGTGGGCGAGACCTGGTACGACGCTAAAGGTTAACTGGACATTCGCCTGCGGCGAAGTCCGTCGAGATTTTGCGGCACAGCCGCAAAACGCGCAATGAGAAATTAGGAGTTATCCTCGCACAATCTCACACCAACCCCGTAGGGGCGATTCACGAATCGCCCGCAGACGGTCAATGACCGTCCCTATAATTCCACAACAACCTGATATCGAACCCGTAGGGGAGGGCCGCTGGCCCTCCCTTTTTGCCGTCCGTCCGTTTTTGGTTGTGCAGTTTATCCATTTTCCGCCGTCAATATATGGCAAACACGACAAAATAACCTAATTTCTACCAAAAAGTTTGTAACAAAATATACAAATAGCACTTGCAATTTACGATGTGTGTTGTTACAATAGAAATGTATAAGTGTATCCTTTGACCGAAAGGAAGTGGAAACGGATGAATCTATACGATAACGGCGTTGATTTGCAGCAGCAGATGCGACAGTTCCACGCCGGTACCGCTACCCACGCCTATCGCTGGCTGGGCTGTCATTACGCGGGGGATAACGGCTACGTGTTCCGCGTCTGGGCGCCCAATGCCAAGGCGGTGTCCCTCGTTGGTGACTTCAACGGCTGGAACCCCGACGCCCAGCCGATGGTATGGCTGGACGGCGGCGTGTGGGAGACCACCGTGCAGGATATCCCCCTGTATGCCGCCTATAAGTACCATATCGTTGGGCAGGACGGCAAGGCGGTGGACAAGAGTGACCCCTACGGCGTCCACACCGAGACCCGTCCCGGCACCGCATCTAAGGTGTTTGAGGTAGGCGGCTATCGCTGGAACGATGCCGAGTGGCAAAAGAGCAAGGTCGCTCCCTACAACAAGCCGGTGAACATCTATGAGGTCCACGCCGGCTCTTGGCGCACCTACGGTGACGGCAACCCCTTCTCCTATCAAAAACTGGCGGAGGAACTGGTTCCCTACGTTCTGGATATGGGCTATACCCATATCGAGCTGATGCCCATCTCCGAATATCCCTTTGACGGCTCCTGGGGCTATCAGGTGACGGGGTATTACGCACCCACCTCCCGCTACGGCGGTCCCGAGGACTTTATGGCCTTTGTGGATACCTGCCATCAGGCGGGCATCGGTGTCATACTGGATTGGGTTCCCGCCCACTTCCCCCGTGACGCGGCGGGCTTGTTCCGTTTTGACGGCGGCCCTTGTTACGAGTATGCCGACCCCCGCAAGGGTGAGCATAAGGAGTGGGGCACCTGCGTGTTCGATTACGGTCGTCCCGAGGTACGCTCCTTCCTCATCTCCAACGTGATGTACTGGCTGGAGGAATACCACATCGACGGCATCCGCGTGGATGCGGTGGCTTCTATGCTGTATCTGGACTACAACCGTAAGGACGGCGAATGGGCACCCAACTTCTACGGCGGCCACGAACATTTAGAGGCGGTGGATTTCATTCGCCAACTGAATGAGACCGTGTTCGCCGCCCATCCCAATACGATGATGATCGCGGAGGAGTCTACCGCCTGGCCTATGGTGTCCAAACCTACCTCGGACGGCGGTCTGGGATTTAACTTCAAGTGGAATATGGGCTGGATGAACGATATGATCCGTTACACCTGTCTGGATCCCTTGTTCCGTAAGGATAACCACAATCTCATCACCTTCTCGTTGATGTACGCTTTCTCCGAGAATTTCGTGTTGCCCATCTCCCACGACGAGGTGGTGCACGGCAAGGGGTCGCTGATCAATAAGATGCCCGGCACCTACGAGGAGAAGTTTGCGGGTCTGCGTGCTTTCCTTGGCTATATGATGACCCACCCGGGCAAAAAACTGTTGTTTATGGGCAGTGAGTTTGGTCAGTTCAAGGAGTGGGATTATCAGAGCGGTCTGGATTGGCTGTTACTGGATTATGAGAGCCATCGGATGTGTAAGCATTACGTCCGCACCCTCAACCATCTGTACCGTCAAACCCCCGCCCTGTGGGAGGATGACTACTCCTGGGAGGGCTTTAAGTGGATTGCCGCGGACGATACCGCCAGCAGCGTCATCTCCTTCCGCCGTATTGACAACAAGGGCAACGAGGTGGTGACAGTGTGCAACTTCACCCCCGTACAGCGGGATAATTACCGCATCGGTCTGCCGGTCTACGGCGAGTGGGCGGAGCTGTTCAACTCCGATTTAGCGGAGTTCGGCGGCACCAACGTCACCAACGGATCGATCAAGACCGATCCCGAGCCGATGCACGGCTTCCTGCAGTCGGCGGCGTTGACCTTGCCGCCCCTGTCGGTGCTGGTGCTGAAGAAAAAGCGGGCCAGACCGTATCCTAAGAAAAAAGCAGAACAATTAGCCAAAGCTAAAACCGATAAAACTTGAGGAGGAAATGTGTTATGTTTCGTAAGCAGGAATGTGTAGCCATGCTGCTGGCCGGCGGCCAGGGCAGCCGTTTGTACGCGCTGACCCGCCGCATCGCCAAGCCGGCAGTACCCTACGGCGGTAAATACCGCATTATCGACTTCCCCCTGTCCAACTGTGTCAACTCCGGTATTGAGACGGTAGGCGTTCTCACCCAGTACCAGCCTTTGGAATTGAATGATTACATCGGCTCCGGACAGCCCTGGGATCTGGACCGTATGAACGCCGGCGTCCACGTGTTGCCCCCTTATCAGCGCAATCAGGGCGCCGATTGGTATAAGGGTACCGCCAACGCCATCTATCAGAATATCGACTTTATCGAGCGTTACGATCCCGAATATGTACTGGTGCTGTCCGGCGATCATATCTATAAGATGGATTACAGCGCTATGCTGGCTGACCACAAGAAGAACAATGCCGATTGCACTATCGCGGTGCTGGACGTTCCCAAGGAGGAGGCCAGCCGCTTCGGTATTCTGAACACCAACCCCGACGGCTCTATTTACGAGTTTGACGAGAAGCCCGCGGTGCCTAAGAGCACCCTGGCCTCTATGGGTATCTATATTTTCACGTGGGAGAAACTGCGTAAGTATCTGATTGCAGACGAGGCAGACCCCGCCTCCTCCAATGACTTCGGTAAGAATGTACTGCCCACTATGCTGAACTCCGGCGAGCGGATGTTCGCCTGGCGTTTTGACGGCTACTGGAAGGACGTGGGTACCATCGACTCCCTGTGGGAGGCCAATATGGATCTGTTGGATCCCAAGGTACCGCTGGATCTGGCGGACCCCACCTGGAAGATCTATTCCCGTAACCCCGGTATGCCGCCCCAGTACTTATCCGCCACCTCTGAGGTGCAGAATTCCTCCATCACCGAGGGTTGTGTCATCCACGGTAAGGTGGAGTCTTCGGTTGTCTTCGCCGGTGTCACGATTGAGGAGGGCGCCGAGATCGTCCAGTCCATCCTGATGCCCGGCACCGTGGTGCGTAAGGGCGCCAAGGTGCAGTACGCCATCCTGGCCGAGAACGTAGAGGTTCAGGAGGACGCCGTGGTCGGTGAGGCTCCCGAGGAGATCGATGACCTGTCCCGTTGGGGCGTGGCGGTGGTTGCCAGCGGCATCACCGTCGGAAAGGGCGCCAAGGTACTGGCACAGGCTATGATCGAAGAAGATGTAAAGGACGGCGAGGAGGTGTGCACTCATGCGTAATTACGGTGCTGTAGGTTTGATTTTTGCCAATATGCATGACGAGGCGTTCCGTGACGGTACGGCGGTTCGTTCTATGGGTTCTCTGCCCTTTGGCGGTCGTTACCGCCTCATTGATTTCCCCCTGTCGGCTATGGTGAATGCCGGCATTACCAAGGTCGGTGTCATCACCAAGAGCAACTATCAGTCCCTGATGGACCATCTGGGCAGCGGTAAGGCGTGGGATCTCTCCCGTAAGAACGAGGGCCTGTATTTCCTGCCCCCCCGCAGCAGTGATGACGCCTTGTATCAGGGCCGTCTGGGTTCTCTGGCGGATGTGGTTCCCTTCCTGAACCATTCCAAGGAGGAGTACGTCATCCTGTCCGATTGCCATATGGTGTCCAGTATGGATTACAACGCCCTGCTGGAAGCTCACGTGGAGAGCGGCGCGGACGTGACCGTGGCCTGCCGCCATGGCGCGGTGCCCAAGCTCACCGACATCCCCGTGCTGACGATGGATGCCGCCGGTCACGTCACCGATATGTTGCTGGGTCGTATCTCGGATATGGACGCTTATTACGGCATCGGCGTGTACGTGATGCGTAAGGATTGGCTCTTGCGTATCGTCACCGAGGCGACCGCCCGTAACCTGACCCATTTTGAGCGGGATATTCTCCAGCGCCGTCTGGATGAGATCTCCATTCACGGCTATCAGGTGAAGGCGCTGGTGATGCCCATCTATTCCACTGCCAGCTACTTCAACGCCAATTTGGCTCTGCTGGAGGATGGCGTCCGCAACGAACTGTTCCCCAAGGGTCGCCCCGTGTACACCAAGCTGAAGGATTGCGATCCCGTACAGTACGGTCTGCACGCGAAGGTGAAGAACTCTCTGGTGGGGGACGGTGCCCACGTGGAGGGCGAGGTGGAGAACTGCATCATCTTCCGCGGTGCTAAGGTGAGCCGCCACGCCAAACTGAAGAACTGCGTGATTATGCAGAACGTTACGGTGGGCGACAACTGTGACCTGGGCTGCATCATCGCGGATAAGAACGTGGTCATCCGCAACGGGTGCACCCTGCAGGGCTCCGAGAGCTATCCTGTGTATATCGCTAAGAACTCCATTATTTAATCGGGTCAGGAGGGTCAAGATATGAAAGTTTTATACGTTGCCAGTGAGGCGCTGCCCTTTGCCGCCTCCGGCGGTCTGGCGGATGTAGCCGGCTCGCTGCCTAAGGCGATGCGTACCCGCTTGGTGGGTTGCCGTGTGGTGATGCCTCTGTACGAGAGCATCCCCCAGGAACTGCGGGACGGTATGAAGTTCCTTACCAGCCTGTCTGTGCCGGTGGCCTGGCGCCGTCAGTATTGCGGCGTGTTTGAGGCCAAGCACAACGGTGTTATCTATTATCTGCTGGATAACCAGTATTATTTCAAGCGTCAGGGTATGTACGGTCACTACGATGACGCCGAGCGCTTTGCTTTCTTCTCCCGCGCGGTGCTGGAGATGCTGCCCTGCTTGGACTTTAAGCCGGACATCATCCACGCCAACGACTGGCAGTCCGCGCTGGTGCCGCTGTTCTACAGCATCTTCTATGCCAACCGTGAGGGCTATCAGGGCATCAAGACCGCTCTGACCATCCATAACATCCAGTATCAGGGCAAGTATGGTATGGAGCTTATTGAGGATGTGCTGGGTATTCCCCCCGAGCATCGTCAGCTGGTGGAATACGACGGCTGTGTCAACTTTATGAAGGCGGGTATCGAGTGCGCTGACCGCGTTACCACCGTCAGCCCCACCTATGCACAGGAGATTTTAGACCCCTGGTTCTCTTGGGGTCTGGATCCCATCCTCAATGCCCGCAGCTGGAAGTTGATGGGTATCCTCAACGGTATCGACACCGAGGGTTACGACCCCGCCGCCGACCCCAACATCTACGAGAACTATACCGTAGAAACCGTAGAGGAGGGCAAGGCCGCCAACAAGAAGGCTCTGCAGGAGCGTTTGTGCCTGCCCCAGCGCCCCGACGTGCCGCTGATCGGTATGGTCACCCGACTGACCTCTCACAAGGGTCTGGATCTGGTCAAGTATATCGTGGACGATCTGATGCAGCGTGACGTGCAGATGGTGGTACTGGGCTCCGGCGAGTGGGTGTACGAGAACTTCTTCCGTGAGGTACAGGCCAAATATCCCGATAAGTTCTGCTACTGCGTGGGCTTTATCCCCGAGCTGGCCCGCAAGATCTACGCCGGTGTGGACATCTTCCTGATGCCCTCCAAGAGCGAGCCCTGCGGTCTGGCTCAGATGGTGGCCTGCCGCTACGGTACTCTGCCCATCGTCCGTGAGACCGGCGGTCTGAAGGACAGCATCATCGACTGCGGCAATGAGGGCGGCTTTGGCTTCACCTTTAAGACCTATAACGCCGACGATATGCTGGCGGCCATCGACCGTGCTTTGGGCGCCTACGCCAACAAGCCGGATCTGAAATTGCTGCGCGAGCGGTGTATGACCGAGGACTTTACTTGGGGCCGCTCCGCCAACACCTATATCCGTATGTATAAGGAAATGCTGAAATAAAGCATAACAAAAATTGCCCTGCCGATTGCGGCAGGGCAATTTTTTGTTAATGGGGAGTTAGATGTTGTTATAGCGGCAATCTAAATGCCCGGGGGAGCGGCTCTGCGCCTATTTGTAAGCGCTTACAATGTCAATTTCTCCCGCAATTCCCGCAGCACCGCCTTTTCGCGGCGGGACACCTGCACCTGGGTCATACCCAGTCGCGCGGCGGTGGCCTGCTGGGTCTGGTGCCCCATATACCGCAGGCGGATGAGGGCACGATCCCGCGGCGGTAGCTGCTCCAGCACCTGCCCCAACGCCAGACGGTCGGTCAGAGCCTCCTCGTAGGATTCCACCGGCAGGTCCATCGGCCCGTTTTCCTCGTCGGCGGAGAGGGAGATGGGGGGCAACGCCACCATCACCGCCCCCGCCACCTCGGCGGGCTCCATATCCATTTCCCGTGCCAGTTCCTCCACGGTGGGCTCCCGCCCTAGGGCGGCGGCCATCTGCTCCCGCACACGGCTGACCCGATAGGACAGGCTATGCAGGGCGCGGCTGACTTTGACCACCCCGCCTTCACGGAAAAGGTGACGTATTTCGCCCAATATCAGCGGCACCGCATAGGTGGAGAATTTGAGCCCCCGCTCCGGCTGGAATCCATCGGCGGCTTTCACCAGCCCTACGCATCCTGCTTGAAACAGGTCGTCATACTCGATCCCTTTGCCGCTAAACCGCTTGGCACAGGCGTGGACCAACCCTAAATTTTCACAGATAAAGGTGTCCCGCATATCAGTTTCGCACCCGCGGGGCTATGTATTTGTCCATGGTCACCGCCGTCCCTTTACCGGGTGCGGACCGTACCCGCAGGCGGTCGGTGAAGCTTTCCATCACGGAAAAGCCCAGTCCCGAGCGTTCCTCGCCCCCGGTGGTGTACAGCGGCTCCATGGCCTTTTCCACGTCGGGTATTCCCGCGCCCCGATCCCGCACCTGTACCCGCACCAGTCCGTTTTCATACAGCTTGACGGTGAGGGTCACCGCCCCCAACCGATCGGGATAGGCGTGGACGATGGCGTTGGTCACCGCCTCGGACACGGCGGTACGCAGGTCGGCCAGCTCGTCCACCGCCGGGTCCAGCTGGGCGGCAAAGGCCGCCACCGCCGCACGGGCAAAGGCCTCGTTGGCGGAGCGGCTGAGAAAGGTTACTTTCATTTCATTGATGGGTTTCACAAACATCCTTCCTTTCGTTCCAAATGGGTAGTTTGTCCAGCCCCGCCAGACGGATCATCTGTTCTACTCGCGGCGGGGCGTTCTCCACCCGCAGGGTGCCGCCGGCGGCGGTGACGGTGCGATACCGCCCCATGATCAGGCCGATGCCGGAGGAGTCCATAAAGGTCAGGCGGCTCAGGTCCAGTATGAGGCGGGTACAGCGGCAGGACAGCGCCGCGGCGTCGATCTGCTGACGGATGGGGGCGGCGGTGTGGTGGTCCAGTTCCCCGATGAGGTGGGCAGTGAGTCGCCCCCCTTCCCGTGTCAGTTCCAGTTGCATAGGGTCACATCCTTCCAAGTATTCCCGTTTTTACTAAAAATATACATAATTAGCCGTTCGCAGGACGGCGTGCCTCCCTTGTGTAAAGGGAGGTGACATTTGCGGAGCAAATGTCGGAGGGATTGTTACATTTCCTCTGTATAAAACAGAAAAAAGCCTCTACCCAATAGGATAGAGGCTTTTGCATTTTTTTGCACGAAAAACCCGCCGTCAAAATCGGTCAGGTGGCGTCCGTATTTGTCAAACCAGCAGACACACGCAGTGGGCGGCGATACCCTCGCCGCTGCCTGTGAAGCCGAGACCCTCCTCGGTGGTGGCCTTCACGCTGACGCAGGTCACATCCACACCGCAGGCGGCGGCGATGTTCTCCCGCATCTGGGGGATGTGGGGGGCTAACTTGGGACGCTGACACAGCAGGGTGGCGTCAATATTGCCGATAGCATAGCCCTCCTCACGCACCCGCTCCACCATGCGGCGTAACAGCGCCACGCTGTCCGCACCCTTATAAGTGGGGTCGTTGTCGGGGAACAGTTTGCCGATGTCTCCCAGTGCGGCGGCGCCCAGCAGGGCGTCCATCACCGCGTGGGTCAGCACGTCCGCGTCGGAGTGCCCCAGCAGACCCTTTTCGTAGGGGACGGTGACACCGCCCAGAATAAGCAGGCGGTCCTCCACCAGCTTGTGCACGTCATAGCCGTGTCCGATACGCATACCCTTGTCCTCCTTGTTGATGTTCATAATGGCATGTGCCAGACGGATATCCTCGGGGGTGGTGAGCTTCAGGTTGGTGTCCAACCCCGTTACCAATTTGACGGGATGCCCCGCTTTTTCCATCAGTTGGCAGTCGTCGGTGAAATCCCACCCCTCTGCCAAGGCCGTGTCCATAGCGGCGCACAGGTTGGCGCGGTCAAACACCTGAGGCGTCTGTACCCGCCACAGTCCCGCACGGTCGGGGGTATCGGTGATGTAGCCCTTTTCGTCGGTGCGTTTGAGGGTGTCCTTGACAGGCACCGCCAGCGCGGCGCCCCCCATCTCTGCCGCGGCGGCAATCACCGCCGCCACGTCCTCGCCCCGTACCAGAGGGCGGGCGCCGTCGTGGATGCCCACGATGGTGGTTTGTGGCGGCAGAGCCGCCAACCCCCGTGCCACCGACGCCTGACGGGTATCACCGCCCTCCACGGCGGTGCGTAGTTTGGTGATCCCCGCCTCTGCCGCCAGAGCGGTGAAGTGGGGGATATCCTCCCCGCGGGCGATGAGTAGTATCTCATCAATAGCATCCACTTCCTGCAGGGTCATCAGGGTATGGATCAGCACAGGGTGCCGTCCCAGCGCAATATGTTGTTTGGGTTGTCCCATACGGGTGGACCCGCCAGCGGCGGCCACCATCATCACGGTATAGGCCATAGGACAGACCTCCTTTGTTTTCTTTATCTTCTTCAGTATAACACACCTCGGGCAAAAAAACAACCGCTCCTTTCGGAGCGGTTAAAAAAATCAGATAGAGATCTCGCCGGACATATCGAACATCTTTTTCTTAAAGGGCTTCTTCATAGCCAGAGCCTCGTCGATGTCGTAGTCCATCAGCTGGTTGTTATTCACAGCAACCACCCGCTCGGTCTTGCCTTCCATCAGCAGGTGGGCGGCATAGTTGCCCATCTGGCTGGCCAGAATACGGTCGCGACCGGAGGGTCGACCGCCGCGCTGTACGTGACCCAGCACGGTGGCACGGGATTCCACGCCGGTGGCCTTTTCTATATCGCGGGCCAGCTGGTTCGCGTCGCCGATACCCTCGGCCACCATCACCAGGAAGTGGCGCTTGCCCAGACCAAGGGAATATTTCATACGATCCACGATATCCTGCTGGAAATCATAAGGGATCTCGGGCACCAGAATGCTGGTGGCACCGGTGGCGATACCGGCACTCAGCGCCAGCCAACCGGCGTGACGACCCATAACTTCGATGACGCTGCAACGGTCGTGGGAGGCGCTGGTGTCGCGGAGCTTGTCCACCATATCCACCACCGTGTTGATGGCGGTGTCGTAGCCGATGGTGTACTCACAGCAGCCGATGTCGTTGTCGATGGTGCAGGGGATACCAATGCAGTTGATGCCCTGATGGGACAGCTTTTGGGCGCCGCGGAAGGAGCCGTCGCCGCCGCACACCACCACGCCGTCGATGCCGTGCTTACGGCAGATCTCGGCGGCCTTCTGCTGATACTCCAGTTCCTTAAACTCCAAGCAACGGGCGGTGTACAGCACGGTGCCGCCTCTCTGCATAATGCCGGAGACGGAACGCAGATTCAGCGGGATCAGATCGTCGTTGATCAGACCGTTAAAACCGCGGATAACGCCGTACACTTCAATGCCGGCGTTGAGGGCGGTACGCACCACAGCGCGTACGGCAGCATTCATACCCGGGGCGTCGCCGCCGCTGGTCAGAACCGCAATCTTTTTCATAGTTGTATCGCTCCTTTGCCCCTATTACGGGCACAAACTTTAACAAATAATATTTTATCCCATATCTGTAGGATATGACAATGGATTTTTGCACCACGCAGATGGATTTTTGTTGCATATACCCATTCTAATTGGGGCAGAATGGAGGAAAAAAGTGCCAATTTACCGATGATTTATCCCCATTTTGGTTTTTGCGGCGGTGAGGGTGTTTTTCATCAGCATAGCGATGGTCATAGGACCCACCCCGCCGGGAACGGGGGTGATGGCACCGGCAATGGGCTCTACGGCGGCATAATCCACGTCGCCGCACAGCTTGCCGTTCTCGTCGCGGTTGGTGCCCACGTCAATGACGGTAGCGCCCTCCTTCACCATATCGGCGGTGACGAACTTGGCCCGTCCCACGGCGGCCACCAGAATATCCGCCTGACGGCAGACATTCGCTAAGTCACGGGTGCGGGAATGGCAGATGGTGACAGTGCCGTTTTCCTGCAGCAGCAGCATAGCCATAGGCTTGCCCACGATGTTGCTGCGCCCGATGACCACGCAGTGCTTTCCCCCCACCGTGATACCGCTGCGGTGGATGAGTTCCATCACACCGGCGGGGGTGCAGGGCAGGAAATGTTGGTCACCGATCATAATGTGTCCCACGTTCTCGGCGTGGAAGGCATCCACGTCTTTTTTGGGGTCGATGGCGGCGATCACCGCGCTGTCGTCCAAGCCCCGGGGCAGAGGAAGCTGACACAGGATGCCGTGGATGTCCTCACGGTTGTTGAGTTCCTCCACCACAGCCAGCAACTGCTCCTGGGTGGTGTCGGCGGATAGGTTGATCTGCTCGCCGTAAAAGCCCACTTCTTCACAGGCTTTTTGCTTGTTACGCACGTAGGTCTGGGAGGCGGGGTCGTCCCCCACCAGGATCACCGCCAGACCGGGGGTGATGCCCTGTCCCTTCAAGATGGCGGTTTCTGCTGCGATCTCGCTTCGCAGGGCGGCGGCGATGGATTTTCCGTCAATGATATGTGCCATTATTCAGTCTCCTCTGCGGCCTCTGCCGCGGTCGTTTCCATAGGGTCGTCGGATGCTTTCAGTTGCACGTCGGTTTCGGGGGTGATCTCCAGGGTGCGGGGCAGAGAAATGGCCCGCCGCCGCAGGATGAGAAACAGCAGTATACCACCCACCACCGCCAGAACCGCCACCAGTTGGCTGGTGCGCATAGAGCCGGTCATCAGGCTGTCGGTACGCAGACTCTCAATCAGAAAACGACCCACGCCGTACCATACGGCATAGCCGCAGAAGATCTGTCCCTTGAACCGATAGGCCCTCTTAAACCACAGATGCAACAGCACAAAGCCCAGGGCGCACCACAGGGACTCGTACAGGAAGGTGGGGTGCACCGGCAGGTCGTGGACATAGCCGTTGCCGTTCTGTCCGCTGCGGATGATGTCGCCGGACATACCCCAGGGCAGGTCGGTGTTGCCGCCAAAGGCTTCTTGGTTAAAGAAGTTACCCCAGCGTCCGATGGATTGTCCGATGAGAAAACCCATAGAGGCGATATCAAACATAGACAGTATGTTCACCTTGCGGATGCGGCATACCAGCGGCCCCACCAAAAATGCCACGATGATGCCGCCGTAGATACCCAGTCCGCCGTCCCGCAGGTTGAATATACGGGACAGGCTTTCGGTATACCAACTGAGATTACCGCTGAACAGCACGTAATACAGCCGTGCGCCGATAAAGGCAAAGGGAATGGTGACCAGTGCCACGTCCATCATACGGTCGGGATCCAGTTGGAACTCCGCCGCGTAACGCATGGCGTATATCACCGCCAACAGCAATCCGCAGGCGATGACCACCGCATACCAGTAGATGCGGAAACCGAAGATCTCAAATCCGCGGGAAATGGTGAATTCTAACCCTAAGTTGGGAAATTCTACCTGATGCAAATCAAACAAAGACATAGGAATGTCCTTTCTATCACAGAGGTTTCACCACCGACAGGGTGGTGGCGTCTACGGGGAACCGCTCCAGCAGCTGCTTTTGCAGGCTGTCGGCGGACAGCGCCGCCAGAGCGTCCAGCTCGGCCAGCGGCTCGATGCCGTCCATCAGATTGGACAGCAGCATCTCGGCACAGTCGGAGGGGTCGTCCAGACCCGCCACCAGACGGCCGTAACAGCCGCGGCGCACTGCATCGGCGGCGGCGGGGTCGATGCCCTCCTTCTGCAGACGGGTGATCTCGGCGCAGACCAGTTCCTTAACGCGGACGGGGTCGGCAGACTCGCCGCCGATAAGCCACACGCCGTAGCCGGGACCGCAGAAATACTCCGCCTCAAAGGAGTCGTTGATCAACCCCTCGTTCATCAGTTGGGTGTACAGGGGGGAGGTCTTGCCCAGCATCAGCTCGGTCAGCACACGGGCACCGGCGATGGTCTCGGCGGTGCGTGCGTAGGCCGGCTCCTTGATGCCCATATAGAACAGGGGAGCGGATACCGGCATTTGTGCCTCCACATAGGTTTCCAATACGGTTTCGGGTTCGTCGCACTTGAGGGACACGTCCGGCATAGCGGGGGCGTCCTTCAGCAGTCGGTCGGCGTATTCCATCACCTCGTCGGGGGTGATCTTACCCGCCACCACCAGCACCATATTGTGCAGGTTGTAGTACTGCTCGTAGCAGCGGTACAGTAGTTCGGGGGTGATATGGGAGATGGACTCCACCGTGCCCGCAATATCTACCCGCACGGGATGGTTGTGGTACATACCGCGGAGCAGGTTGAACAGCACGCGGCGTCCGGGGTGGTCCTCACCCATACGGATCTCCTGCCCGATGATGCCCTGCTCCTTTTGCACCGTTTCCTCGGTGAAATAGGGCTTCTGCACGAAGTCCAGCAGAACCTCCAGACTGGGCAGGATATTCTCGGTGGCGTGGAACAGATAGGCGGTGCGGTCAAAGCTGGTGTAGGCGTTGGCGTTGGCGCCGGTCTCGGCATAGCGGGTAAAGGCGTCCTCGCCGTTCTCGCCCTCGAACAGCTTGTGCTCCAGATAGTGGGCGATGCCCTCGGGCACCACCTCGGTGCCGCCGTCGGGGGTGGTGAGGGTGTTATTCACCGAGCCGTAGTGGGTGGCGAACAGAGCATAGACGGAGGAGGCTTCCTCCATAGGCCACACCACGATCCGCAGACCGCTCTTGTGGATGCAGGAATATAAGGTATCCCCCAGCAAGGGGTGTTTCACAGCGTTCATCATCATTCTACCTCCTCGTTGGGTGCCAGCAGATAGGTGGTATCAAAGTGGGTCAGCCGTGCGGCACGGCACACATCCTCACGGGTGACAGCCAATACGCGGTTACGCTTTTCATCGGGGGTGGCGTAGGCATCGTACACGGTCTGACCGATATAGAAGCCCTCCAGCGCGTCGGGGTTATCCTTGGCGGAGGTGTGGCGTTGGATCAGACTGCGGCGGGCAGACTCCAACTGCTCGTCGGTAAACTCGCCCTGACGGATGGCCTCCAACTGCTTGAGGATCTCCTCTTTGGCTTTTTGCACATTCTCCGACTGGACGCCGCTGTCGATGAGCATTACGCCCTGATGGCGGTCGTAGGTGGCGGCACAGTAGTAGCACAGGCTCTGCTTTTCACGCACATTGGTGAACAGCAGGGAGGTGGGGCATCCACCCAACAGAGTACACATCAGCTGTGCGGCGTCCACGTTGCCCTCCGGCTCGGACACCGCAATACGCAGACCCAGCACCAGTTTCGCCTGGTTCAAGGCCATATGCTCGGTCTTTTCGGTCTGCTTCATCGTAAAGGAAGCATCCACCTGCATTGTGGTGGGGCGGCGATAGGGCAGAGCGGCAAACCGCTCCTGTACCGCCTTTACCACCGCGTCGGGCTGCTCACTGCTCTGGTACAGCCAGTGGATGGTGGCCTCGGACAGCAACCGCTCGCGGGCCGCAGCGGCGGTGGTGGGGGTCAGCGCCTTCACCGTTTCTTCCGAGCCGTTGGGATTCAGGCTGAAGGGATGGTCGGGGCACATCACCTCTTCGCACCGCTGGCGGGCGTACATGCGTTTATCGTTCATCTCGCCCTGCAGACGCTCCAGCAGACACCGCTGCTCCTGTGCAAAGGCGTCGGCGGCAAAGGCACCGTCCTCCAGCACGGGGCAGAACAGCATATCCATCAGCAGACGGGTGCAGTCGGCGGCCAGGTCACTGCCGTCTAAGGTATAGCGGCGGTTGAGATAGCTCACCGAGAAGGTCAGAACCTGCCATCCGCCCAGACGGAATACCTGCCCCTGCACGGTGGCGCCGTACAGTTCGTCCAGACGACGGCTCAGGGCGGCCACGGTGGGATAGGCGGCGCAGGAGCGGGTCAGAAGACCCGGCAGGATGGCGTAGCCGGCGGCGGTATCCGCGGTCAGCGGCACTGCAAACACACCGGTCAGACGGTCGGTGCGGAAATTCTGCTCCGACAGATGGAGCAGGGACATTTGATGGTTGAGGGTTTGAGGTACAGGTCGCATAGTATGTTCTCCTTACGTGTATGATACGGATAGTGTATCCGCGAAAAAGTGTCTTTATGTGTTACAGGGTAGCCAACAGGGCGGTGGTGATGTCCCCCGCCAGTTGTCCCGCGTAGCGTTCCAGCTCGTCAAAGGATACGGAGGCGTCGTGCTCCGCCAGGTCGGATATGGTGCGTAGGATAAGGAAGGGTACGCCGTTGGCGACGGCGGTCTGGGCGATGGCGGCGCCCTCCATTTCCGCGGCGGCGGCGCCGAAGTCCTCCCGCAGACAGGTCTTTAACCCGCTGTCATCCACAAATATGTCGCCGGAGGCAACGGTGCCGGTGATGGCCTTGCTCCCCGCGGGCAGTACCTGTGCGGCGGCGGCCAGTGCCTTGTCCACCAGAGCGGTATCCGCCGTAAAGCGGGTGGGCACCGTGTCGTCCCCGCCCCCGCCGATGTAGCCGCGGGCGTGACCGAAGGCGGTCAGGTCAAAATCGTGTTGGAGGGCGTCGGTGGCCACCACCAGATCCTTCACGGACAGACGGGGATCCAGCCCACCCGCCATACCGGTGTTCAGCAGGGTGCCGACGCCGAAGCGGTCAATGAGCATTTGGGCGGTGATGGCGGCGGCTACCTTGCCGATGCCGCTTTTAACCACCACCACGTCCTTGCCGGCCAAGATGCCGGTGACGAAGCGGCGCCCTGCATATTCTGCGGTGGCGATATCTGCCATCCGTGCGATGAGATTGTCCACCTCCGAGTCCATAGCGCCGATGATTCCGATGGGCGGCATAGGCTCACACTCCTTTGATTAAAAAACTACCACTCATTTTACCACATTTTACCGCCTCTTGCAATCCTTTTTGCTTTAAAAATGTGTAAATATAAAATTCAAAGAAAGTTCTTTATTTTTGGTGGGTTATGTGATATAGTGTAAAGTGACGTAAATTGTACAATGCGTAAGGAGGTGCACGCCGTGGCGCGACAGGCCAATCAAAAACTGAAACTGCTCTACCTGTTGGAGATATTGCGGCGGGAGACCGATGAGGAGCACCCACTGACTCTGCGGCAGATTCAGGATCTGCTGGAGCAAAAAGGGGTCACCGCCGAGCGCAAGAGCCTGTACGACGATATGGAACAGCTCCGCCTGCTGGGAGAGGATGTTCTGTCGGTGCGGGATACCACCGTGCGGTATTATATCGGCGAGCGCACCCTGGATATGACCCAGCTCCGCCTGCTGGTGGATGCGGTGCAGTCCTCCCGATTCATCACCCGCAAGAAGAGTGAGGAGCTCATCCGCCGTCTGGAGAGTCTGACCAGCCGCCATCTGGCGGGTCAGCTGCAGCGGCAGGTGCTGGTCAGCGGCCGCATCAAGAATATGAATGAGAGTATCTTCTACAACGTGGACAACTTGCATAACGCTATGGCCGCCAATCGGCAGGTGCAGTTCCAATACTTTGATTGGGGCGTGGATAAAAAACAGCATCTGCGTCACGGCGGCGGTCTGTACACCCTCAGCCCCTGGGCGCTGACCTGGGATAACGAGAACTACTATTTAGTGGCTTACGACGCCACCCGCGGCACCATCCGTCACTATCGGGTGGACCGTATGTTGCATATTGAGCAGACCGATTCCCCCCGTGAGGGTGAGGACGTGTTCCGCAGTCTGGATATGGCGGTGTACAACCGCAAAGCTTTTGGTATGTTCGGCGGACAGGAACAGCCTGTCACCCTGCAGTGTGCCAACTGGATGGCAGGGGTCATACTGGACCAGTTTGGTTTGGATACCCCTCTGATGCCCGCGGACGAGGATACCTTCACCGCCCGTGTGTCGGTGGTGGTCAGCCCCCCGTTTTTTGCGTGGCTGTCCGGCTTCGGCGGGGATATTCGGCTGATTAAGCCGTCCACCGTGGCGGAGGAATACACCGACTACTTGCAGACTATTTTAGCGGGGTACTGCGATGCTTGAGTATACGCTGATCCGCTCTACCCGTCGCACGCTGGGTCTGGAGGTCACCCGCGAGTGTCAGGTGATCGTGCGGGCACCCCTGCGGTGCTCCCGCGTGCAGATCGACCGCTTTGTGAATGACCACAGCGATTGGATTGCGAAAAAGATCGCCCTGCAGCAGCGCCGCGCCGCGGCACTGAAGGCCATGGAGCCTACCCCCGAACAGGAGCGGGAACTCCGCCGCCGCGCCGCCGAGGTGATTCCTCAGCGGGTGGCGCACTATGCCCCTCTGATGGGGGTGACCCCCGCTGGGGTCAAGATCACCTCTGCCCGCACCCGTTTCGGCAGCTGCAGCGGCAAGAACAGCCTGTGCTTTTCCTGGCGGGTGATGCTGTACCCGCCCGCAGCCATCGACTACGTGGTGGTGCACGAGCTGGCTCATATCCGCCACCATAACCACAGCGGGGATTTTTGGGCGTTTGTGGCGTCAGTAATGCCTGATTATCGGCAACGCCAATCCCTGCTGCACCCCGATTTATTATAATCGTTTACCGAAAGGAGGCTCCCTCTATGAAGCGTGGGATGCTACTCATACTGGCATTGGTACTGCTGTGCACCGGTTGCAGTCTGGACGTGGAATCCTATCTGCGTCCGCCCCGTGTGGGGGGCCAACAGCAGGCGGTGCAGGCGGCCCTGGAGACCTATCTGCGGGACAGCGGCGGCGACGCCCGCTATACCTTGGAATACCCTGTGGAGGGGGCTCACACCGCCGCCTTTATCCTGTGTGATGAGCAGGGCTTTCCCGTGGCGGAGAACGCCGCCGCCCACACCGCCCTTGCCTTTTATTCTCTGTCCGCCGAGCCGGACGTGACCCGTATGAACCGCCTGCAGTACAGCGGCGGCGAATGGGTGTCGGTGGCGGATACGGCGGGTGAGGGTGCTTCCATCCGTCAGGTGGCCTTTGGCGATCTGGACGGCGACGGCGTTGCCGAGATTCTCACCGGCTGGACCACCTACAGCACCGGTTCTTACCGCTTGGCGGTATACGGCAGTGAGGGGGGCTTGACCCCCATATCTCTGGACCGCGTATATTCCGCTATGTACGTGGGGGACATCACCGCCACGGGCTACGACAGTCTGCTGCTGTTAACGGTAGGAAGCGGCGACCGCGTCACCGCCGCGCTGGAAACTGTGCGAGAGGGAAAACTGACCACCGTGGACACGGTCTCCTTGGATGGGGGCATCCGCCAGTTCGGCGGTATGACCCTGTGCCGCTTGGCGGAGGATGTCCACGGCCTGTATGTGGATGGGTTTAAGACCGAAGATGTCACCGTCACCGAGCTGATCTACTACGACCAAATGGGGCTCAACGCCCCTTTCTACGACCCTGCCACCAACGCCGCTCCCGCCACCACCCGTGTGGGCCGCATCGCGGCGCGGGATATGGACGGCGATGCCTTGGTGGAGATTCCCCACAACAAGGTATTGGCAGGGCATACTGCCGCTGATGTAGGCGGCACCGTCACCCTGTGGCGTAGCTGGGATTACGCCACCCGCACGTGGCAGGATCGTTCCTATACTCTGCTGAACGAGGCGGACGGCTATATGGTGGTGCTGGGGGATGACCTCCACACCCGTCTGTCCACTGCCTATGACGCCGATACCCGTACCCTGTCCCTCACCGACACCGCCGCAGATGAACCCTTCCTGTGGCTGACGGTGGGAGGGGATACGCCCCCCGCCGCCGATTTGGAGCGGCTGTCCCTGTTCCCAACCGAGGGGGAGGACAGCGGCTATTATGCTTATTACGATCCGTCGGTAATGACGGCTGAGAAGATTCGCTATATGGTTACGCAACTGAATGGGGAAGGAGGTTGACCGCCGTGAAAAAGATATTGGTATGCGAGGATGAAGAGTCCATCCGTTCTTTTGTGGTGTTCAATCTCCGCCGTGCGGGTTACACCGTCACCGAGGCCGGCTCCGGCGAGGAGGCACTGGCCTGCTTCAAGGAGGACCCCTCCATCCCGATGGCGTTGCTGGACGTGATGCTCCCCGGCATCGACGGCTTTGAGACCTGCCGCCGTCTGCGGCAGCAGAGCCGCACCATGGGCATCATTATGCTCACCGCCCTATCCCGTGAAGAGGAAAAGGTGGGCGGTCTGCAGTCGGGCGCGGACGATTACGTCACCAAGCCCTTTGGCACCGCCGAGCTGGTGGCACGGGTAGAGGCCTTGTACCGCCGAGTCAACGCCCAGGCGGACGTTACCGACAGCGGGGAGATCCGCTGTGGAGATTTTGTTCTGGATATGCGGGGGGATCGCCTGTTGCGACGGGGCGAGTGGGTGGAGCTGACCCAGATCGAGACCCGCATTCTCACCTGTTTAATGAATCGCTCCGGCGATTTGGTCACCCGTTCCGAGATACTGGAGTCGGTGTGGCACAACGAGGATTACGTGGATGATAAGATTGTGGATGTGAATATCCGCCGCCTGCGGGTCAAGGTGGAGACCGACCCGTCGGTGCCGCGGCATCTGCAGACGGTATGGGGGCGTGGGTATCAATGGAACGTGTAAGAAGCGGACGCCTGCGGCAGTTGTTTACCCGTCTGGCTCCCCAGAACGGTCTGACCCGCCGCTGGTTGCGGAATGCCTTTTTCCTCATTGTGGTGTTTTTGTTGGCACTCCAGTTGTTGTTTACGGTGATGTTGCGATTCTATTATTATCAGAGCGCCGAGAACGCATTGGAAAGCCGCGCCCAACTGCACCAACGCACTATGGAGGTGTATTGGGGTGCGGATACTCTTCTGGATGAAGAGGTCAGCCGCGAGATCATCGCCTCTTTTAATGACAAGGATAAGATGGAATTACAGGTACTGGACACCGCAGGACGGGTCTTGCTGTCCTCCAGCGGCTTTGTGCCGTCGGTAACCCGCACCCCCGATTTTACCCGTGCACTGACCTCGACTGAGGGGCAGGGGGTGTGGTGGGGCCGCAGTGATACCCGCGAGCCGGTGATGGCGCTGACCATTCTGGTGCGGGACAGCGACGGAAAACTGTCCGGCGGTCTGCGGTATATCATTTCTCTGACAGAAGTGGATGGACAGATCGTGTTTTTGTCCTTGACCCTGCTGGGATTTATGTTGCTGATCATCTTTTTTGTATCCCTGTCTGGTTGGTATTTTATCAATTCCATCATCACCCCCGTGGCGGCGGTGAACAAAACAGCCCGCCGTATCGCTATGGGCGAATACGATGCCCGTCTGGAAAAGCGATATAACGATGAGATCGGCGAACTGTGCGATACCATCAATTTTATGGCGGGGGAGATTGCTGCCGCCGAGCGGATGAAGAATGAATTTATCTCCTCGGTATCCCACGAATTGCGTACTCCCCTCACCGCCATTAAGGGATGGACCGAGACCCTGCAGAACGAGCCGGGGGACACGGAACTCACCGCCCAAGGCTTGGCGGTGATCGGTAAGGAGGCCCGACGCCTCACCGGTATTGTGGAAGAACTGCTGGACTTCTCCCGTATGGAGAGTGGGCATATGGCCCTGCGGCGGGAGCGGGTGGACCTGCAGGCGGAATTGGAAGAGGCGGTGTTCCTGTTGCGGGATAAGGCCCGTCGCGGCGGTGTTACCCTTGAGTATATCCGTCAGGAGGAATTGCCCCCTGCCCGTGGCGATGCCGCCCGACTGAAGCAGGTGTTCGTCAACCTGCTGGACAATGCGGTTAAATTTTCCCGCGCCGGAGATCGGGTGCGGGTGGAGGCCGCGGCGATGGCCGACGGCATACAGGTGGTGGTCAGCGATACCGGCGTGGGCATCCCCCCCGAGCAGCTGCCACTGATCACCCGAAAATTCTACCAGGCCCAACCGGGCGAGCCCGGTGCGGGCATCGGTCTGGCCGTATCGGACGAGATTCTGCGTCTCCACGGCGGCCGTATGGAAATTGACAGTGAATGGGGCGTGGGTACCACCGTCACGGTGTGGTTGCCTATGGAAAGGAAGGAATAATATGAGCAAACAAGAATGTGTAATGAAAAAGACCTCCATCGGCGGACAGGCGCTGATCGAGGGCGTGATGATGCGGGGTCCCGAACGCACCGCCATGGCGGTACGCCATACCTCCGGCGAGATTCGGATGGAGGAGTTTGACACCCCCGCAACCAAACTATCGTGGATTAAGAAAGTGCCGCTTCTCCGCGGCCTGTTCGGGATGATCGACTCCCTGCGTTTCGGCTATAAATGCCTGATGCGCTCCGCGGAACTCTGCGGTCTGGAGGAGGAACTGGAGGAGGCACTGGACGAGGAAGCGGCCAAGAAGACCGAGTCCGCCGACACGTCTGCGGATGAGTCCGCCCCCGCCGAGGAGAAGAAGGACAATAAGAAAAAGGCGAATATCTTGATGAGCGTGGTGATGGTCATCGGCACCGTGCTGGGTGTGGCGCTGTCCTTGGTGCTGTTTATGTGGTTGCCCATTCAGTTATTCCGCTGGCTGACTATGGCTTTCCCCGCATTGGAGAATTCCTATCTGCGCGGCATTTTCGAAGGTCTGGTGCGTATCGTTATTTTCCTGGGCTATATGCTGGCGGTCTCCCGTATGAAGGATATCCGCCGCACCTTTATGTACCACGGTGCGGAGCATAAGTCCATTTTCTGCTACGAAAAGGGACTTCCCCTGACGGTGGAGAACGTCCGCGCCCAGAAACGCTTCCATCCCCGTTGCGGCACCTCTTTCCTGGTGCTGATGCTGGTGGTGGGTATCATCATCTCCATTCTCATTCCCATCAGCCATCCCGTGTGGCGCACGGTGGTCAAACTGGCTTTATTGCCGCTGACCGTGGGTGTGGGCTATGAATTGATTAAATTAGCGGGTCGCCACGATAACTGGTTCACCCGTCTGATCTCCGCCCCCGGTCTGTGGATGCAGCGCATCACCACCGTGGAACCGGAGGACGATATGATCGAGTGCGCTATTAAGGCGCTGGAGGCGGTCATCCCCGAGGACCCCGAGGCGGACAAGTGGTAACCCGCCGTGCTTGGCTGACCGATGCCACCGCTACCCTTACGGCGGCAGACTGCGAGGACGCCGCTTTTGACGCCCGTTGCCTGTTGGAGGATCTGGGCAGTCTGCCCCGCGGGCAGGCGGCGGACGATACCCCGCTGACTGCGGAACAGGAAACCATGCTGGATAACGCCCTCGCTCAGCGGGTGGCGGGACGCCCCTTGCAATACATCTTGGGGGAGTGGGAGTTTCTTACCCTGACCCTCAAGGTGGGGGAGGGGGTGCTGATCCCCCGCCCCGATACGGAACTGCTGTGTGAAGCGGCGGCAGAGCGGTTGAAAGGTGTACCCCATCCCCGTGTGCTGGATCTGTGTGCCGGCAGCGGTTGTGTGGGATTGGGCGTGGCGTCGCTGAAACCTGATGCCACCGTCACCGCAGTGGAATTATCCGATGCCGCTTTGGGGTATCTGCGGCAGAACGCGGCCCGCTATCCCGATTACGATGTAACGGTGAAACAAGCTGACGTGCTGACCGATTATACCGCTTTTGAGGGGGACTATGACGCCATTCTGTCTAACCCTCCGTACATTCCTACCGCGGATTTGGCTACCCTCCAGCGGGAGGTGCAGCACGAGCCCCGTATGGCACTGGACGGCACCGCCGACGGTTTGGCTTTTTACCGCGTGATTGCCGAACATTGGTGCGAAAACCTGGCCGAAAACGGCTTCTGTGCCGTGGAGGTGGGCATCGGACAGGCCGCCGACGTGGCGGCGCTGTTTACCGCCGCAGGCCTTGCAAATACTGAAATTTTGCGGGATCTGGGCGGCGTGGAGCGGGTGGTTATCGCCCAAAAATAAAAAATCCAAACAAATGTTCGCAAAATACTTGATTTTTGTGAAACGATATGTTACAATGTCCCCGATGAGTCGGCTGAGCCGACACCTTATTGTAAAGGACGGATGCTATTATGGCAACAAAGACGAAAAAGACTGATGCCACCGCCACTGTGGACCGCAGCGAGCGGCAGAAGGCGTTGGATATGGCTCTGGCCCAGATTGAGAAGCAGTACGGTAAGGGTTCCGTGATGCGTCTGGGCGAGAATATTAAGATGAACGTGGACGCCATCCCCACCGGTTCGATGGCGCTGGATGCCGCTTTGGGCATCGGCGGCCTGCCCCGGGGGCGTATCGTGGAGATCTACGGACCCGAAGCATCGGGTAAGACCACTCTGGCCCTCCACGCCGTGGCGGAATGCCAGAAAAAGGGCGGCGAGGCGGCCTTTATCGACGTTGAGCACGCTCTGGACCCCGTGTATGCCCGTGCCCTGGGCGTGGATGTGGACAGCCTGCTGGTGTCCCAGCCCGACACCGGTGAGCAGGCGTTGGAGATTATGGAGGCGCTGATTCGTTCCGGCGCTGTGGATATCGTGGTACTGGACTCTGTGGCGGCACTGGTGCCCCGCGCCGAGATCGAGGGCGAGATGGGCGACGCCCACGTAGGTCTGCAGGCTCGTCTGATGTCCCAGGCGATGCGTAAACTGGCTCCTGCGGTGTCTAAGTCCAACTGTATCGCTCTGTTTATCAACCAGCTGCGTTTAAAGGTGGGTATCGTCTACGGCAATCCCGAGGTCACCAGCGGCGGTAACGCCCTGAAGTACTACGCCTCGGTGCGTCTGGACGTGCGCCGCACCGAAACCTTAAAGAGCGGCTCCGATGCCGTGGGTTCCCATACCCGCGTCAAGGTGGTCAAGAACAAACTGGCGCCCCCCTTCAAGCAGGCGGAGTTTGACGTGCTGTACGGCATCGGCATCTCTAAGGAGAGTGAACTGCTGGATCTGGCGGTCAAGCTGGATATTATTGACAAGTCCGGCTCTTGGTTTGGCTACAAAGGCGAGCGTCTGGCTCAGGGCCGCGACAATGCCCGTGAGTATCTGCGGGAGCACCCCGACACCGCCGCCGAGATCGAGGCCATCGTACGGGAGAATATGCACAAGTTGGTGCCCGGTGTCCGCCCCTCTGTGTCGGCGGCCCCTGCCCCGGTAGAGATTCCTCTGGCGGCGGCCCCCTCTGTGTCCGGCCCCGCGGCTAAGGCTCAGATCGACATCGTGGTGGACGACTAAAATAAACGATAGGCAGGAGGACGGGTTCCTCCTGCCTGTTTGTGTTTTTATTAGGTGATACTATGAAGATTACCGAAACCGCCATCCGCCGCCGCAGGCTCTACCTGCTGCGGCTGGATAATGAAACCGAATACACGGTGGACCGCCAGACCTTTGACGAGTCCCCCTACCGTGCGGGGTCGGACATCACCCCAGAGCAGTTGGAGGCTCTGCTGACCCAATCCCAATACAACCGCGCCCGCGAGCGGGCGCTGTACCTGCTGGGTCTGCGGGACTACGCCAGCGGTGAGCTGGAGCAGAAACTGCACACCGAGTCCGCCCCCGAGATTGCGGCGGCGGTGGTGGCCCGTCTGCAGGAGGTAGGTCTGCTGGACGATGCCGCCTACGCCCACCGTCTTGCCCGCCATCTCACCGAGTATAAGCAGTACTCTCGCCGTCGGGTGGAGCAGGAATTGCGCCGCCGCGGCATCGACTCCGCCACCGTCTGCGACGCAGTTTCTGCGCTGGAAAGTGACGATTTTCAACAAGCACTTGCACTTTTGGAGAAAAAATATTATAATAAGCTCAACACACCCGAGGACCGACAGCGGACGACTGCCGCTTTGGCCCGCCGCGGGTTTACCTATTCAGCGATTCGCCGCGCCATGGATGCCCTCGGCGCGGCTACGGAGGAAGAAGATCAATGGCAATAAAAGTAGGAATGGTGTCCCTGGGTTGCCCCAAAAACCAGATGGACGCCGAATTGATGCTGGCCAAGTTGGAGGCCGCCGGCTTTGAGATCACCGCCGAGAGCGGTCTGGCTCAGGTGGTGATCGTCAACACCTGCGGCTTTATCGCCGATGCTAAGCAGGAGTCCATCGAGAACATCTTGGAATTTGCCCAACTGAAAAAGGAAAAACAGATTAAAAAGATCATCGTCACCGGCTGTCTGGCCCAGCGGTATCAGCAGGAACTGGCGGATGAGATTCCCGAGTGCGACGGCGTCATCGGCCTGGGGGCCAACGACGACATCGTCGAGGTGGTCAATCGCGTAATGGCGGGGGAAACGGTGCGCGAGTTCCCCTCCCGCGACAGTTGGTGTCTGGACGGTGACCGTCTGCAGACCACCCCCCATTTCTTCGCCTATCTCCGCATCGCCGACGGTTGCAACAACCGCTGTACTTACTGTGCTATCCCCGGCATTCGGGGCAACCTGCGCAGCCGCTCTATGGAGAATATTCTGGCCGAGGCCAACAAATTGGTGCTGGGCGGCGTTCGCGAGTTGGTGCTGGTGGCGCAGGATACCACCGTCTACGGACAGGATCTGTACGGCGAGAGCCGTCTGCCCCAACTGCTCACCGAACTGTGTAAGATCGAGGATCTTAAGTGGATCCGTCTTTTGTACTGCTACCCCGAGCATATCACCGATGATCTCTTGTCCGTGATGGCACGGGAGGAGAAGGTGCTCCCCTATATGGACATCCCCCTCCAGCACGCCGCCGGTCCGGTGCTCAAGCGTATGAACCGTCCCGGCAACCGCGCTACCCTTACCGCCCTGATGGAGCGTATCCGTGCCGCGGTGCCGGATATCACCCTGCGTACCACCGTGATGGTGGGCTTCCCCGGCGAGACCGAGGAGGACTTTGAGGAGCTGTGCGAGTTCATCAAGGACGTGAAATTCCAGCGGCTGGGCTGTTTCGCTTTCTCACCGGAGGAGGACACCCCCGCCTACAACCTGCCCGACCAGATCGAGGAGGAGGTCAAGTACCGCCGCCGTGACATCGTGATGGAGGAGCAGGCCCGCATTTCCGACGCTTACAACGAGTCGATGATCGGCAAGACGGTCACCGTGCTGGTGGAGAGCTTTGACCGCTACGCCGAGTGCTGGTTCGGCCGCACCGAGGGGGACGCCCCCGACATCGACGGCAAGGTATTCTTTGCCGCCACCCGGCGGATACAGCCGGGCGATTTCGTGCAGGTGACGGTGACCGATACCATGGACTGGGATTTGATAGGAGAGATGAGCGAATGAATTTACCAAACAAACTGACCGTTTTGCGCTGTGTTA
>JAZNUN010000107.1:0-14478 GCA_045592345.1 Acutalibacteraceae bacterium
GCTGCGTTGGCGTCAACGGCATCGGCTCCGGCATCCTCCGCATACTGTCGGGCGTTGGTGGCAGCAGCCTCTGCCGCCTCTCTGTGCCGGTTCGTTTCGGCAAGGTCACCCGCGGCAGTTTCTGCCATTTCCGCCGCCCGATCCGCACTCTCCGCCGCGGCAGTTTCTGCCTCTTTGGCTTTGGAAGCAGTAACAGCCGCGGTATTGGCCGCCGCAGTGGCCGTCTCCTTATTCTTCCGCGCCTCTTCAGCGCTGTCGGCCGCCTGGGCCGCGCTCTCTGCGGCGGCATCACACGCCGCCTGCATAAAGCCGTCGATCAGCCGCCGTTCCTCCCGGGTGGCGGTCTGGCGGCTGTGGTACACCACCCGCGCCTTGGCCGCGTAGGCAATGGCGTCCGCCCCCTCCTCCGTCAGCGTCAGCACCGACGTGCCGCCGAACTGCGTCCACGCACGGGGCAGGAGGAATTCCACCTTGCCGCTCTCAACGGTCAGCACCGGCGATTTGTCGTAGCCGCCGGTGCAGTCCACACAGCCGATATACACCCGCGTGCCGTCCGCCGCCAACTCCCCAGGGATGTTAAACACCACCTTCGTGACGTTGTGTTCTCCCTGCTGACCGCCGTCCTGGGGCATATTGGGGGTTATGGACCGACCGTCCGCAGACAGCGTCCATACGATCTCACGTATCGTCATCATTGCAACCTCCTAAAGATTTCTTCAAAATAGCCGTCGGTGCTGTCCTTTTCCTCCTCCGGCTCGGTCACCGTCTTTTTGGTGTTGGTGTAGATGCGTTGCAGCACCCGCACCCGCTCCTCGTCGGTCATATTGCGGTAGTATTTGGTCACCTTCTTGGTTTTACCGTTGCCGGCGTCCACCATCACGGCATAGGGCCAATCGTTGTTGATGAAGTCCTCCACCGCCGTGCGGTTCACCTGTCCCAGCAGACGGTTGATCTCCACGTAGTCCAGCTCGCCGTCCTTGGCATCGTCGCGGCTGACTGCGGTGGGGATAGCCTTACTCCCTTGGTTGCGGTACAGCCGCAGGATCTCCGCGCTGACGCGGTCCCCGCGCCCCGTTCCCACCTTCACGTTACTGGGCAGGGCGAACTGCTGCACCGCATTAAGCGCCGCCGTACCCGCTCCGGGCTTACCGGTGCGGTATACCTCGTTGCCCCATACGTCCAATTCGGGATCCAGCAGATAGGTCAGCACGGGTATCTTCGCCACCACTTGGTTGACGATGGTCATAAATTCGCTGTCCGCGGTGGTTTTGCGCTGCACAGGGTCGATGGCACGGGCGGCCTGTCCCAACAGGGTGGGTATGCTCTGGCTCACCACGTTTTCCGCGACACTGGCTGCCGTGGCGGTGGCACCCGCATCATACCCGCCCAGGATGTCGTACAGGCTCTGCAGCATGGTCATTTCAAACAGACTGTCAGTACCGTCCATCACAGCGCCGAATACGGCGCTCAGGCTCAGTCCGTCCTCCGCCAACCGTTTGCCGATGCTGGCACCCACGATCAGAGGGGATGCCGCAGGCTGCAGCCAGTCGAAGGAGACAGACACGTCACCGAACACAAAGGCGTTCTCCTGCAGACCCGCCAGCTCGTCGGCGGCCCGCTCTTTCTCAGTCTTGCCGAATCCGGTATTGAACAGCCCCGCCTTGCCCAGCAGTATGCCGATGGCTAACAGCGCCGATCCGGTGATACCCTTGGCCATGGTGTTGATGGCGGTGGCGGCATCCTTGGATCCTTTACCCTTGGTGGCGTTGTACAGATCAAAGGCACCCTTCACGATGCCGATGGGACTGTGCATCACCGTCTGGGTGGCAATGTTGGCGGGGGTCTTGTGGAAGGGCACGATCACGTCCATAGCGTGACCGAACAGCCGCAAGCCCGCTTTGTCGGAGTTTTGGAACCGTTTGAGACTCCCGACCACCTCGCTCATAGCGTTATCGGCGCGGAAGGTGGCCTCCAGCGCTCGCTGCATCGCTTTTTCGTGCATTTCGTTGGTGATCTCGGTAGTGCCTCTGGCGGTCATCATCTGACCCAGGGCATCTATGTACGCAGGGCGGAAGAACCATATATCCTCCCGCTCTAACCAGTCGCTGTTCCAACTGTTGGCATCGTTCAGCGCCTCCCCCACCTTGCTCTCGCCGAAGAATTTGCGCCGCTGCTTCAGCTGACCGGAGCCGGTCTCATACTTGGCTCCCCGCTTCTGCATCTCCAGCACCGCCAGTTTTGCCCGCTCCTGCAGGGCGGGCAGAATACTCTGTCCGTGCCGGGTGTGGCGCCATCCCAGCATCGCGGCCCGTTTTTCGGGGTCCACGTTGAATATCCGCTCAATGGCCATTGCCACCGCGTCGTCCGTTTTGCGGATGACGGCATAGGCGCCGTTGGATACCGTGTTGCGGATATGGGTCTTTACGTTGGCCAGCATACCGAATTTGCGCCACGCCTGCAGCTTGTCCCATCCGTTCACCGACATTTTGGCGGCAAGGAAATCGTACAGGTCGTCCATGGCGTCCGCCTGGGCGATGGGGTCATCCTGCAGTTGCTGTATGCGGGTACCCATTTCCACCACGGTTTGAATATCCTCCGTGCTCAGGCTGGGCAGTTCCAGCGCCTGCTCCATAGCGCGTCGCAGTTTCACTTGGCTAAGATCGCCCTTGCGGTACACCTCGTAGATGCGGTTGGCAAGAGAGCCGTCATCCTTGCGGATCTTCTTCAGTACGTACCGTTTCACCTGCTCGGGGATGTTGGTGGATTCCTCCACCACCTTCCACAAGGTCTCCTCAATCTGCTCACGGCTCAGATAGTTCCGCTCCTCTGCGGCCAGATCCTCCGCAAGAGCCGTCACCAGTTCCCCACGGGTCATCGGCGCGGTGTTCTGCACCACACCGTCTACGTACGTAGGCTCTGCATAGGGCTCCATGCCCTCAAAGGGTTTCATCCCTGTTTCGCCGGTTTCCGTGTCCCCACCGTCGGCGGTGCCCTCTTGGGTCTGCATCGCACCGTAGGGGATCATATCCACGTCACCGCGCGGGCGGCCGTTGCGGATGCGGTCGGCGATCTCGTCGGCGCTGATACCCTTACGCTCCGCCGCGCGGATGGCGTCCGCAATATCGTCCGCCAGCATATCCAGCCCCTCGCTGGCACCCTCACCGATGATATAATCCGCCTCGGCCTTCATGGTGCGCTGTGCCATCCGCAGTGTGCCCTCCGGGGTCAGCCGCGCCATAATGCTGAAGGCCTGCACCGCACGTCCCAGCTCGGTACCCTTACGGGACAGACCGGCGATCAGGTTAGCCGCCACCTCGTAGTTGCCCTCGTTCAGCGCGTCGTTGATCAGCAGTTGCGCCGCCGCCACGTCCACGGGAGTGAACAGGTCACTAGGGTCGTACCGTCCGATACGCTTGATCAGCTTCTGCTGATACTTGGCGTCACTCCGCAAGCGATTGTTGGCGCGATCCAGCTGTTTCTGTGTGCTGATGGGGTTATAGTTCTCACTGCGCCCGGACAGCAGTTCTACCAGCTCGTCGTGGTGGTTGGCATCGGTGCCTCTCAGACGCTTCTCAAAGAATTGGCGGGTCTTCTTGCCGCCCTCCTCGGGATCCAACTGCAGCAGCTCCCACTTACGGTTGGCGGCAAACAACTGCAGGTCGATTTTCAGTCCGCCGCGGGTATAATCTTCCAGCGTGCCGTCCCGCTCCATCTGCAGGATAGCGGCGGTACGCTGCTCCTCCAGGCTGCGGATATGCTCCCGCAGGGCGGCAGGATCGTCGGGCAGGCTCTGCTCGTAGGCATCCACGTAGGCGTTGGCATCTACCGTCTGCCCGTTGATGGTTACGCTCCCCTTGGGGCGGTCGATCTGTGTGGCGTTGTACATACGCCGCAGCAGCTCCTCCTCGCCGATTTGGGCGGCAATGGTGTCCATAGCGGCGTCGGCGTCATAGTGGCTCTCACCGCGGCGATCCGTCACCCGCAGATGGCTCACATCCACCTGCCGTCTTTGCAGTTGACTGCCAACGGCCCGTTCCAGCACCGCCCCCTCGTCCACCTGCACAGCCCCAAGACCTTCCCCTTGAGGGGAAGGGGGACCGCCGTAGGCGGTGGATGAGGTGTAGCCGTCCGCAGACGGCGTTACTCCGCCATTGGCTGTGACGGAGGGAGTTCCCCCCATCCGATCCACAAACTGATCCTCGGAAATATACGCACTCTGTGTATTTCCGCCGCCGTTCTGCATAGAATGGGTATTGACACCGCCCGCATTTTGTGTTACAGTGGTGTTAGAGTTAGTAACAGATAAGCCGACCGGCAATTGGAGCCCAGTACGCTTTTCCCAGTTACTGACTCTTTTTTTGTCGTCCGCAACATACAGTGTTGCGGAATTATTTATGAAATTTTGTGCCTTGTTCTTCGCGTAGGAGGAAACGAGTTTCATTTCATCCAGCTCGATTCCATTACGGCCCAACGGATTTAACTCCAGCACTACCAAAACGGGGTTTTGGCCTGCATATAATTCTCCAAACATCGTCCATCGCGACGGCGATTGTTTAGATTGCATCACCACAATCGGCGACTCTAAAACTTCGGGGACACGCTTAATGATACTGTCAGTCATTTCCGGATGCTTGTTTTTAATTTGTATAATTTTCGCCGCATCCCATGTGATAGCCTTCACGGGTAATCCTAAAGACTGAAGCACTGGAGATGTTGTTCCAATTGCAAATGTGGTTCGAGGGTCTTTTTTGTCCCACTGATCATATTCTCTTGCAAAATCCGAATTTATTTCATACTGCACACCCTCCCCGCTCCGGGTGCCGGTGCGGTTCTCCATAGCCTGCATAACCAGTCTCTCCAGCATCGCGATATCGCGTGCGGAGGGGCTGTTTTTTATGCCTACGGCGCGGCGCAGCTTGTCCAGTCCACGGAGCAGGATGCCGCCGGTCTTTGCGTCACCCTTGGCGACCGCTTGAGCGAATCCCTGCTTAAACAGGTTTTCACCCACCCAGCGGGCTACAGCCTCCTCCCGTACCTGCAGATCGGTCAGCTGATGGCCGCGTGCGGCATAACGGCTCGCGGTCTCCTGCAGATAGGCCTGCCATTCGGCATCCCCCATCATCTGCCGCACCGTGTTCTCCAGCGTGGCCCATTGCTGGGTTGCCTGGGCGCTGTGCACCATTTCGTGGGCCAGCACGGCACCCTGCAGAGCCTGCTCATTGGCGTTGGGGTTAAGCACCACCATACGACTGTTGTGGTCATAATACGCCGCCTGTCCGGCTTGGAACTGCGCCGCATTACCGAACACCACCGGCTGGTTCAGCTTTACAGCCGCCGCCGCGATGTTTTCCGCCGCATCGGTGGGGAAATGACCCTGTGCGGCGCTCTGCAGTGCCATCTGCTCGATGGCCTTTGCCTGCAGGGCGGCGGCGCTCTGGCTCTCCATCACCATACGTCCCACCGCATAGGGAGAAACCTCCTGACGGTTGTTGACCCGCTCCTGAAGTTTCAGCGCCGCCGCATAGGCGTCGGTGCCCTTGGCATTGCTCAGACCGATCTGCAGCGCCTCGTCAATGGTGTGGCCGTTTTCGCCCTGCAGGAACTGGTTGCCCAACTGGTTGGCGGCACTATACAGACGGACGGAGTTGACCGCTTTACCTACGGCGATCTGACCGCCGCCCATAATGCCGCCTACAACCAAGCCGCCGCCGAACTCCTGCGCCATACGGGAGGGGTTGACCACCGCCTCCGTGTCGGTCAGCGAGAACCACTCCTTGTCCTGCTCGTATAGCGCTTTGGACACCAACTGGGCAGTCACACCCTGCAGTACCTCCTCGCCGCCCTCCTCCAGGGTGCTCTTAATCCATTGGCGGACGCCCTGTTTCGTACCGGGCAGTTGTTGGATACCGCCGCCCATTTCGATCATAGAACCGGCGAATCCGTTTAAGAGAGCGTAGGCGGAGGCCTCCGTTTCGGTGGCCCCCTCGTCCTTCGCCTCGTTATAACTGCCGCCGGAGGTTTGGATAAAACTGTACCAAAAAGAGGGGTTTTTCAGAAGGCTGGTCACAGCAGTACCCACGCGCGCGGCGGTGGATGCCGTTGCCGCGCCACTGGCTAAGCCGGCGCCACCGGATGCGGCGACCGATCCGCCTCCGGTGGCATAGGCCAGCGCGGCATAAGGGATAGCCGCCACAAGCGGCTGCACCACGTAGTCACCGATGGCGGCAACAGTGGGGTCGGCCTTTTCGCCTAAACGGCGGTTTTCCTCCACCGTGTCCAAATGTTTTTGGTGTTGATTATCAAAAAACTGCCCTACTTTGTTTTCTACACCATACGCTTGTGCGATTTCGTCATCCCTAATTACCCAGTCCGCAAATCCCCAGAAACTATCCCCTATACCGGAAACGGCGGTATAGACGTCGTGGGCGATGGCTGTTGCGTTATCCTTAAACGTGGGCAATCTCGTGTCCGGCATTGCTGCCAGTCTCTTTTTGGCGGCTGTGGCCAGAGATATGGTGGCGGTGTTGTCGGTGGGGGCCGGTGCAGGCGTTGCCGACGGGGTCGGTCTCTGGGCAGAGGCAGTCTGCGCCGCACCGCTGTTTTCTGTGCTCAGCCGCTTACGTGCCGCCGCGGCCAACGAGATGGTATCCATACCGTATCTCCTTTCTGTATTAACGTATCGGTTGTGCCGTGGTGGGGGCTGTTACGCTCGGCAGATCCGCTACCGTCGCGTGCGGTTTGTACGCCGTATTCATGGGAGAGTTGGCATACATGTTCACACTATTTTTTTGGTGATCAGGATAGTATTTGTTGTAATACTCCTTTGCCACCTCGGGATCCACACCCAGTTGTGCACAGGCCGCTTTTAAACGGGCGTCGTTGCGGTCAGCCTGCAGATGGTTGGAAAAGCTGGTGGCCACCATCTGTCCCACAGCGGCGGCCTTCGCATATTCCTGCGCGGTTTTGCTCATCGTTGCAAAGGCAGGTTTGCTGTTCAACTGCTCGTTCACACTCGACGCTACCTTCTGTCCGTCCTTTTCGGGGCGGTCGGTAGACCATCTCAATCCACCGTTTCCAAAGGTTATATTCATATCCATCCCGCTCAACACATCATTGACCTGGGGAGAAATTAAAGCCTCCAACGCCGCCGCGCCCGCCTCACCGCCGCCGGCGTTGTTATACGCATTGATTTCCGCATCGGTATACCCGCTCCGGCGCAGGGCGTAATAGGTATCCGTGGTATCATCACCGCTGGGATACACCGCGTAGGCATTGGCCCACGCTTGCTCGGCAGAGGTACCATCCAGCATCTGCTTCTGCACGTACTGGCGGCGCTGGCTGTCATAGTCGGCCTGATATTTCGCCGCATCCTGCTGTGCCTTGATGCGAGCTTCCTCCGCCTTGGCGGCGTACTCCTGATCCGCGGCATAGGCGGTGGCGGCGCTTTCGCGGGCGGTCTCCTCTACACGGGCGTTCAGCTCGTCATACCACTGGCGGGCATCGGTGTCGATGGCCATAGCCTTGTCCGCCTTTTCGGTTTCACCCTTGGCTACGATCTCATTAATGGCCGCCATCAGCGACTGACGCTGTTGCTGTTCGTTCATCCGTACCTGTCGGTCCGCCTTGCCCTTCTGCACCTGCAGTGCTGTGGCCATACTGGACGTCAGTCCGCTGTCGGTCAGTCCCATATTAGCCAGAGTCTCTTGCACACGCATACGACCCACCGCCTCGTTCAGAGCGTTCTCGTCGTACAGGGCGCGACTCTCCCCGGGCAGGGCATCGATACGCTGTTGGTACTGGGCGGTGGCGCCCTGTACCGCCTGATCAATGGATGCGTTGATCTGCTCCTTTTGCTGCGTGTCCGATGCAAGGCGGCTCGCCTTCAGCTGTTCCGCCTGTTTCTTCAGAGGATCGATCAGTTCATCATAATACTGTTGTTGCGTCTTTGCCATTTATCGCACAACTCCTTGCTGTTTTACTTTGATGGTGATGCCGTCCACCGCCATAGCAGCGGTGGCATCCACCCGTATACCGAAGGTCTGGATCAGGTGCGTATGCGGGGTCAGCCGCATACTCCGCAGGCCGCCCTCGTTGCCCATAGCCGCCAATTCCCCGCCGTCGATCTCATAGGGGTCGCGGCGGTTTCCTTTTTCACTGAGATAGGTCAGCGCCACGCTGCCCTCCGGCACCACGTGGGCGCCGATATAGATCTGCCCCACGCTCTTGGTGCGGTCCTTCATCCCGAAATCAAACATTTTCGTGGCAAAGTGGGCGGGGATGGGATTGCCGTCGTCGGTGTCCCCACCGAACTCATACAAATAATCGTTCCCGTCCGGCAGCATCAGCACCCGATGTCCGTCGCTGATCATCCCCCGCACGTTGATGGGTAACTGCCAAATATACCAGGGCAACGCCTTGCGGGCGGTGTCCTCGCTGCTGTAGTAGTTAAAGCTGGCAAAGGCGCTGTTCTGCGTGTCCAGCAGATAGACGCGCTGACCCACCGCCAGCATATAATAGCCCTCGTATTCACCCGATACGGCAGTCTTCAGTGCCTCGCCCTGAGCCGCCATATCCTCGGCTATGTTGCGGGAGATGTCCCGCACGTTTCGCTCGCTGAATTGGTTGGTGGCGGTCAGCATATACACGTGGCCGTTGCTGTTGGCCCATACCAGTCGGTTGTTCACCAGCCGCACCGTGTCGGGGCAGTCGCATCCGATGGAGTCGTGCAGCGGCGTCACTGGGAACATGGCCATATAGGTTGTGATAGGCACACCGTTCTCCTGGGCGTAGTCGTAGTCATCCTCGTCGCCCGCAACGTATTGGACGGCGTACATCTGATGTTCCTTGAACAGGATCAGCAGCTCGCCCTGCTTGCCGAAGGCGGTAATGGCCTCGTTGCCGTTGCCCACGCGGGCGTAGTTGTGCTCGGGGAAATACAGCGGGTGCTGGATCCCGCTCCAGTGCAATAGGTTCGGCTCGTCAGGATTACCGCATACAAACAGACGGCTGCCCCCGGCCAGACCGCTACGGGATCCGCCGTACCAGGTACAGCGGGTCATTTTGCAGATGGTGTCACGGTTTTTATCGTGCTCGGCGGCTCTCCACACCGTCACCTTCAGGTTGTTGTTGGTGACGCGGGGCAACTGTCCGATTCCCACCTCCACCGGTATTTCGGATCCTTGTGGTTTCTGTAAGCCCAACACCCGAGTGATCAGGTATCCGTTTACGGGATCGATACTGAACATAATCCTGAGCGATTGATACTCCGTATCCGAGACGCCCAGTTCAGACGCGCGGACGTTCTGATAGACCGCCGTTCCGTCTGCCGGCAGATCTACTTTATAGGTTGCGGTGATACCGCCGCCCTCCATAGTCAACTCTACGTGGGCTAACTTTGTTCCGTCCTCGCTCACACCCAAATTCTTTTCGGGTAGGGGCCAGTATTGGCTTTCTCCGTCGGTGGTGTACAAGCAGGTATACGCACGGGTCAGCATATTGTAGTCTTCATAGATATCGGCGCTCACGTCGGCAGTAGGCTTTTGGGCACTGCCGTATCCGTTGATCAACACCGTCGGTATGTACGGTTCCGCCTCCTTCAGGCCGGCAGTCTCATTGGCGCCGCCCTGGATGATCTTTCCGTTGTCCAGCAAGAAGTTCCACTCGTCGTTACTGTTGCTCGGCACACGGTATCCCAGCAACGTCTTGGCGCCTCCGGCGAATGCATTGCCGGAGTCTGCCGGTCCCAGGTTGGTCCTTCCGTTCTGCAGGTGAATGTGGCTCACCTGCAGATAGGCGTTAAGAGTAGCAACCACCAGCATTTCGCGCTCGTTGATCATCTGCTCGATATCGTGCCGCATATGCGGGATGGGCGTCGCTTTTACACCCGGGCGTGTTCTCAACGCACCCTTGTACCACCATACGTTTTCACAGGCGGTCAGCTGATTGTCCGCCGCCTCGGTGGGAATATCGTACAGGTTGACTCCGCCGTTGAGGGACGGCAACTTTACCGTCGTGAGCCCCCGTCTGTTCATCGGTATGTATTTCATTCACATAACCTCCATTCTCACACATCCGCCCCCCGTAGCCTCCCTCACCGAGGGAGGTGGATTTTTGCCGCAGGCAAAAAGACGGAGGGAGTTATAACCGCCTGCAGGTGTTCACACGCATCACATGGCAGGCATTCCGCCGCCCATCTGCGTCATTCTCTGCATCAGCTGCTCTCTCTGAGCGGGGTTCATCCTCGCGATTGCCTGCTGATACTTCGGCGGCAGCGTTTTCAGCATTCCCGCCATATCCACCCCGCCGCCGTCGTTCTCCTCGGTCTGGGGCTCGGTGCGCTGTTTCACGGCCCGCACCAATGCCTCCTGATCCGGAACGCTACCCTTGGGCAGTCGGCTCAGATACTCTGTGGGTGTAATCAACTTCGCCTGCAATAGGTTGTCCAGGGTCTGGATCACCTGCAGTTCGCTCCACAGATTGGCAGGTCCCACGTCCACACGGGCGTTGATCAGCAGGTTTTTGCAATCCTCCGCATTAAACGGCATATACCACACGCCGTTTTCATCCTCGATCTTCAGCCGCCGCTTACCGTACATATTCACAAAGAACTCGGACCAAATGCGGGCCACGTCCTCCACAAAGCTGTAAAAGCGGTTCTGGATCAACTGCAGCGGCGTGGTGGCCGCCTCCCGTGCCGCGATGATGGCACTGGTGTTGTCGGGGCGGAAGTTACCCAGCGCCGCGTCGTTGGCGCCGCTTTGGTTGAGGGTATTGGTGATCATATCGTTGGTCATATTGGCGAATTGCGGGGTAAAATTGCGGGGTGTCACGTAGGATACGGCACTATTCATCGCGTCATTACCGTGCACCGTCAGGATCTGTCCCGGGTCGCCGGTGATGGGCTCGGTCACCACGTCGCCGTTGACCAGCATAATGGGCATACCCATCAACATCAGCGCCCACATACCCGCAGACAGAGCGCGGTTGATGGCGATCTGATTGGGCACCAGATGGGTCACCTCACTGACACCGTAGGCGCAGTTGGATTTGGTCTCCCAATGGATCTTGGCCAGCGGATACCGCCGTATCGTCAGATCCCACTCGGGGCGGATCACCGCCCCCTCCACCACGCGGATCGCTTTAATGGTGGCGGGGGTTCCGTCCTCGTTATAGGTGCGGTATAGTTTGGTCAGCACCGTGGCCTTCTCCTGCTCCGTCAGCTCCTGGTCCGCCTCTCCGGCGTGATAGCCGGTGTCACGGTCGGGGTGGATGGCATCGATGGTGTGGGCGGTGCGACGGTTCCGCCGCGCTTCCCGTTTCAGTTCCTCTACGCTGCGGCGCTGGGCAATGATGATATAGGGCTGGGCCTCGATGCTGTCCACCGTGGGGTCTCCGAAATAGACGTTCTCCACGTCCAGCACCTCACAGGCGATGTCTCCCTTTACGGCGGAGGTTTTGGCATCGTCCGCAAACTGCCCTGTCTGCACGTAGGGATCCCAGTAGGTGTACAGGATACCCGTACCCGTGATATAGGCCTTTCTCAGCACCTCTGCCTTTTTGTCGTCCAGCTTCACCCGCTCCGCGGTGGTTCTCCAATAGTCGCTGAGCACGTTCATTATCAGATTGATTTTATCCTCTTCGGTGATGTCCTGCGCCTCTTCGCCGGAACGGTAGCCATCCCGATATACACGTAGCTTCTCTGCCTGGTCTTTGGTGCATCCGATACCCTCGGCGGAATAACGGACGCCCAGAGTGGAGGCCCCCACCACCGCCATCTTATAGTCGCCGATGCGCTTGATGACGTTGTGGCGCACCAGGGGGCGGCTATCGCCGCACTGGGCACCGTGCCACTGATCGCCCACGTAGAATCGCTCGTTGATGCGGTTCTGCTCATACAATCCGCGGTAGCACAGGTTGGTTTTGTATCCGGCACCCCGTTTGTATTCCTCAAAAATAGCCTTAGGCGTGTTTTTCGTTTTCTGTTTCATCGGCTTCTCCTTTCGGGCGTCAGCCCTTGTTTTTCTGCCACCTATAGCCACACCGCACACGCTGTGTCCATAGGTCGCAGGCCACCGTATACGTACGTATAGGGTGGCCGCATCTTACGTTATAGGCTCCCCTCACCCGCACGGATAGGGGAATGTGTCCCGCACCCGCTCCACGGGACGGGGTACACTGCTGCGGCGCTGGTTGTATTCCAGCGCGAATCGGTCGTAGGTGTCGGCGTCGTTCTCCCCCTGCGCCAGGTACATCGCCACGCCGTACACCGCCACACGCTTGGCCACGTCGTCGGTCAGCGGCAGCTTGTCGTTCAGGCTGTCCACCTCCACAAAGGGGAGTTTTTGTATGAACAGCAGATCGGTCAGCACCTGATTGAGGTACGGCAACGCTTTGCGGATCTGCTCCGCGTTTTGGCGGTTGTCGGTCTCACCGGTGGGGGTGGTATAGTTCAGCAGAACCAGCGCCCGCTCCACCACGTCGTTACCGGTCATAGGATCACTCCTTGTCAGCGTTATCAGCGGCACCCGCACTCTTGCGCTTGTTCTTGGGCGCCTTGGGCAGCTCCGGCTCACTCACAGGGGCAGGGGTCGCGGCATTATCCGTGGCGGAGGGAGTTTCCGCCGCAGTCTCGTCCTCACCATCCGTGGCAGCAGGGGCGGCACCATCATCTATAGGGACCTCGGGAGTTTCCGTCTCAGCGGCGTCATTCTCCTCCGCATCCTTGTCCGGCTCCTCCACCAAGCGATACCCCTCATTCAGCAGGTGATCTCTCTTGACGGCGCTCTCGGTCTCCACCACCGCATTACCGTACTTGTTGACTAACTTATACATACGTTTTCTCCTTTCTTGCACTCAACTGCAAAAACCCCGTAGAGCCCGGAGGAAATCCCCCGGGCTCGTGGTCATTAGTAGGTATAGGCACAAACAGCCTTGCTATAGGAATTCTTGACCACCACGTCGTAGTAAATACGGTAGTCGATCTTCCACGCATCCGCCTTCAGGTTCTGATCGGGAGAGAAGACGCGAATCTTCTCGGTCTTCTTGATCAGGCTGGCGCCCTTCTTGGGCATCACCAACAGACCGATGCTCTTGGCGTCACCGGTGGGGGTAAAGCCGCCACCCTCCTGGCCGCCGGTCTCACCATCGTTGAAGGTGTAGGCGGTCTTCATACGGCTGGAGGGCACAGGCAGGATGGCCACGCCGTTGAGGCTCTTCACCTTGGTGGTCAGCTCGCCCTTCTTAAAGTCGTTAATCACCAGATGGCGATTGATCTCGGGGGTTGCCTGCAGGGCGGCATCAAAGGTGCCGTCCACAAAGGCCACCAGCTCCTCGTCATAGCCGACCTCCTCCTGCACCTTGCGGATGGCCTCAATCAGCATCTTATAAGCCTCGGTGTCGGGGGTACCGCTCACCGCCTTATTTGCCGCATCGGCCACGCCCGCCAGCGCAGACAGCACGTAGGCGTCTACCTCGGGGATGACGTGGCCGCGGACGAACTCGCCGGTGATCTTTCCGGCCAGTTCGGGGATGCCGCTTTCGTCGGCTTCCTCTCGGTCAATCTGGAAAGAGCGGCCGCGGTCCATATTCAGGACGTAAGGGCGGGCACTAACCGATACAGAACCACGAACAAATCCATTATCGACATCATAGTTACCCAGACCCTGCAGACCAAGATCGGGGATCATCACGGTTTTGGTGCCCACGAATTTGGTTTTCAGCGTATTATCCGCCAAAAAGCCGGTGACAGATCGCTCCACAATAGCCTGGTCCAGCTCGGTGGTCAGCTTCTGATTCTCAAAAATTTGGTTAATAGGCATATTTTTTCTCCTCTCTTAGTTAAACACGCTCCGCACGGCGTTGATAGCGGCCTGGGTGGCAGGGTCCATCTCACCCACAGGCGGTTTGTCCGCCTGGCTGCCGGTGGATGCCTCCGCAGCCGCCGCTTGCGCCGCACGGTTTTGCTCGATTTTTTGCCCTTCTCTGTGCTGATAGCGCAAATAGGCGTCGTACAGATGGCGGTTGTTATTGACAGCCTCCTCCATCACCTCTCGGGGCAGATGGCCGATCTCGGCTACGTTGGGGAAATAGGACTGCAGTTCCACAAACTCCGCGGCCAGACGGTCCTGCAGGGTCTGCTGAGCGGCTTGTTCTGCCGCCTGCTGCTCCTGCTCCTGCACGGCACAGGCCTGACGCCGTGCATCCATTTCCGCCTTAACCAGGATTTCGGCGGCCTCGCGGTCGCCGTTCGTGATCTGCATCTTCTTCTCCAACAGTGCGTCTTTCTCTGCCTCACTCCAAGAATTGATAAAGTCGGTTACCGTTTGTCCCCGCGCGGCCGCCATCATCCGCAGCTGATCCATCATCGGTTGCTGCTGCTCATACTGCATACCCATCTGGGCATAACGTACAGCATCCTCGTGGGCCAGCTCCCGTGTCTCGTGGCGGAATCTTACCACGAACGGCGCGGGCGGGGGTGTG
>JAZNUN010000108.1:0-3200 GCA_045592345.1 Acutalibacteraceae bacterium
CCACGCTCCACACGACCGGTAGCAACAGTACCACGGCCGGAGATGGTGAAGACGTCCTCAACGGGCATCAGGAAGGGCTTCTCGTCGTCACGGACGGGAGAGGGGATGTACTCATCCACAGCGTCCATCAGAGCCAGGATGGGAGCGTACTCGGGAGCGGAAGCATCCTGAGAAGCGCACTCCAGAGCGGCCAGAGCAGAACCCTTAACGATCGGGATGTCGTCGCCGGGGAAGTCGTACTCGGACAGCAGATCACGGATCTCCATCTCAACCAGCTCCAGCAGCTCCTCGTCGTCAACCTGGTCAACCTTGTTCATGAAAACAACGATGTAGGGAACGCCGACCTGACGGGACAGCAGGATGTGCTCACGGGTCTGGGGCATGGGGCCGTCAGCCGCGGACACGACCAGAATCGCGCCGTCCATCTGAGCAGCACCGGTGATCATGTTCTTAACATAGTCAGCGTGGCCGGGGCAGTCAACGTGAGCATAGTGAGGGGCATCGGTCTGATACTCAACGTGAGCGGTGTTGATCGTGATACCACGAGCGCGCTCCTCGGGAGCCTTATCGATGTTGGCGTAATCCATGAACTCAGCGTCGCCCTTGATAGCCAGAACCTTGGTGATGGCGGCGGTCAGGGTGGTCTTACCATGGTCAACGTGGCCCATGGTACCGATGTTTACGTGGGGTTTGTTACGTTCAAATTTTGCCTTTGCCATTGCAATGTGCCTCCTTATTAATCAAATATAATTGCCCGAACTTGAAACTATTCTATCAAGTATCGGAAAGAATTGCAAGTACCTTTTGCAAAAAAGCCTTATAAAAAGCATTTTCGGTCCAAAAAACCGTGTATTTCGGCGGGACCGGCGGTCATCCGGCGGTCTAAGCCGCCGGAAAAACCGGAATTAGTCCTTCTGAGTACGCTTGGCGATGATCTGCTCGGCCACGTTCTTGGGGATCTCGTTGTAGTGGCTGGGCTCCATCACGTACTGGCCACGGCCCTGGGTGCCGGAACGCAGATCGGTGGCATAGCCGAACATCTCGGACAGAGGCACGTTAGCGTCGATCTGCTCGACACCGTTGTTGCCCTCCATGCCCAGAATGCTGCCACGGCGAGCGTTGATGTCGCCGATGACGTCGCCCATGTAGTCCTCGGGGACAATGACGGCGACCTTCATGATGGGCTCCAGGATGGTGGGGCCGGCCTTCTGGCAGGCATCCTTGAAAGCCATACTGCCGGCGATCTTAAAGGCCATCTCGGAAGAGTCGACCTCGTGATAAGAACCATCGTACAGGGTGACCTTGACGTCGACGACAGGGAATCCGGCCAGAACACCGGCTTCCATAGCGCCGCGGATACCGGCATCGACAGCCGGGATATACTCCTTGGGGATGGTGCCGCCAACGACCTTGTTGATGAACTCATAGCCCTTACCGGTCTCATTGGGTTCAACAATGATCTTGACGTGGCCATACTGACCCTTACCGCCGGACTGGCGGGCATACTTGCAGTCGACGTTAGCGCTCTTGCGGACAGTCTCCTTATAGGCGACCTGCGGGGCGCCGACGTTGGCTTCGACCTTGAACTCGCGGAGCAGACGGTCAACGATGATCTCCAGATGGAGCTCACCCATACCAGCAATGATGGTCTGGCCGGTCTCTTCGTCGGTGTAGGTCTTAAAGGTGGGGTCCTCTTCAGCCAGCTTCGCCAGAGCGATGGCCATCTTCTCCTGACCAGCCTTGGTCTTGGGCTCGATGGCGACGCGGATGACGGGCTCGGGGAACTCCATGGACTCGAGGATGATCGGATGCTTCTCGTCGCAGAGGGTATCACCGGTAGTGGTGTTCTTCAGACCGACGACCGCAGCGATATCGCCGGCGTAAACCTCGTCGATATCCTCGCGGTGGTTGGCGTGCATGAGAAGGATACGACCGAGGCGCTCACGCTGCTTTTTGGTGGAGTTGAGAACAGTGGAACCGCTTTCCAGCATACCCGAGTAAACGCGGAAGAAGCAAAGCTTACCCACGAACGGGTCGGTCATGATCTTGAAAGCCAGAGCGGAGAAGGGTTCTTCATCCGAGGGATTACGGGAGATTTCATCTCCGGTATCGGGATCGGTACCGCCGATTGCCTTTTTGTCCAGCGGAGAGGGCATATAGTCGACGATAGCGTCCAGAACCTTTTGGATACCACGGTTTTTGTGGGAAGAACCACACAAAACCGGGATCATCTTAACACTAACAGTGGCCTTGCGGATGGCGGCTTTGATGGAATCGATAGAGATCTCTTCCCCTTCCAGGAAGCGTTCCATGATTTCATCATCGAATTCCGAAATGGCTTCCAGGAGGTTCTCGCGGTATTCTTCCGCAAGATCCATCATGTCATCCGGAATATCGGTAACCGAAACATCCTTGCCCAGGTCATCGTTGTAGGTGTAAGCTTTCATTTCAACAAGGTCGATCAGACCGCGGAAATCTTCTTCAGCACCGATAGGAAGCTGAAGGGGAACAGCGTTACACTTGAGGCGTTCACGCATCATCTTCACAACACGGAAGAAGTCCGCACCCATGATGTCCATCTTGTTGACGTAAGCCATACGGGGGACCGAATACTTATCGGCCTGACGCCATACGGTTTCGGACTGGGGTTCGACGCCGCCTTTGGCACAGAATACCGTGACGGAACCGTCCAGTACGCGCAAGCTTCTTTCCACTTCGACGGTGAAGTCAACGTGGCCCGGAGTGTCGATGATATTGATACGGTTGCCATTCCAATGACAGGTGGTAGCAGCCGAGGTGATGGTAATACCACGTTCCTGTTCCTGCTCCATCCAGTCCATCGTAGCCGTGCCTTCGTAGGTTTCACCGATCTTGTAGTTCACCCCAGTGTAGAAGAGAATACGTTCGGTGGTGGTGGTCTTACCGGCGTCGATGTGCGCCATAATTCCGATATTTCTTGTTAAATCCAGAGGATACTGCCTTGGCATTGTCTGCTCCATATCCCGGCGGCAAAGATTTTTTCCACCGTACCCACGCTACCGCCGCGGCATGGGACTGTAAACAAATCAGTAAGGGTTAACTTACCAACGGAAATGTGCAAAAGCCTTGTTGGCTTCGGCCATCTTGTGGGTATCTTCACGCTTCTTAACAGCGTTACCGGCGTTATTGGAAGCATCCAAAATCTCACCGGCCAGACGTTC
>JAZNUN010000109.1:0-10420 GCA_045592345.1 Acutalibacteraceae bacterium
GGTCAGATGGCTCCCACCTCTCTGCCGGGTCAGGTTACCCAGACCTCGCCCTACGGTCGCGACGTGAACCACTGCGGCTATCCCATCCGCGTATGCGAGATGCTGTCCGAGTTGGAGGGTGCTACCTATCTGGAGCGTGTCACCGTCAACAACGTAGCCAACGTGCGTAAGGCGAAAAAGGCCATCAAAAAGGCGTTCCAGAACCAGATCGAGGGCAAGGGCTTTTCGCTGGTCGAGGTGGTTTCCACCTGCCCCACCAACTGGGGTATGACCCCCTCTGACGCCCTCAAGTGGCTGGAGGAGAATATGCTGCCCTACTATCCCTTGGGCGTGTATAAGGACAAAACGGCAGAGGAGGATGCAGAATGAGCCAGACCCAGTATTTGTTTTCCGGTTTCGGGGGTCAGGGCATCCTGTTCGCCGGTAAGTTCTTGGCCTATAAAGGGCTGATGGAGGACCGTCAGGTCAGTTGGTTGCCCTCTTACGGCCCTGAGATGCGGGGCGGCACCGCCAGCTGCAGTGTTATCCTCAGCGACGAGGCGGTGGGTTCTCCCATCGTCACCCGCCCCGACGTGCTGGTGGCGATGAATCTGCCCTCGCTGGATAAGTTTGAGGACAGTGTGGCCCCCGGCGGCATCATTCTGGTGGATTCCACTTTGGTGGAGCGCAAGGTGGAGCGGGAGGACGTGACCGTCTACTACATCCCTGCCACCAAGATGGCGGGTGACAACAATCTCGGCAACTTGGCGAATATGATTATTGTGGGCAAGCTGCTGGCGGTGACGGGGGAGTATGACCCCGACGCCATCACCACCACCCTGGGTAAGATCATCTCCGCCCGCAAGGCCAATCTGCTGGACGTGAACCGCACCGCCCTGCAACTGGGCGCTGATTTTGAGTAAGGAGTGAGAAGAATGGAAATTAAGAAGATTCTCACCGCCACCCCCAAGGAGAAGCCTGCGGCGGATACCTTGGGTTTCGGCAAATATTTCACCGACCATATGTTTATGATGGACTGGACCGAGGGTCAGGGTTGGCACGATGCCCGTATTGTGCCCTTTGCCCCCATCGCTATCCATCCCGCCTCCACGGTGCTGCACTACGGCTCCGAGATTTTCGAGGGTCTGAAGGCTTATCGTCGTGCAGACGGACAGGTGCAGTTGTTCCGCCCCATTGAGAACATCCGCCGTATGAACAATTCCGCCGAGCGTATGTGTCTGCCGCAGATCCCCGAAGATATGGCGTTGGAAGCGCTTACAGAGTTTGTGAAGCAGGAGCAGGCGTGGACCCCCTCCGCCCCCGGTACCTCCCTGTATCTGCGCCCCTTTATGTTCGGTAACGACGAGAGTTTGGGTGTGCACGCGGTGCACAATGCCACCTACGTAATTATTGCTTCCCCTGTAGGTTCTTACTACAAGGAGGGCATCAACCCCGTCAAGATTATGATCGAGACCGAGGACGTGCGCGCTGTCCGCGGCGGCACCGGCGAGGCCAAGTGCGGCGGTAACTACGCCGCCTCCAACCGCGCCGGCAAGCGGGCGGAGGAGAAGGGCTATTCTCAGGTGCTGTGGCTGGACGGTGTCCATCGCAAGTACATTGAGGAAGTGGGTGCCATGAACGTGATGTTTAAGATCGCGGGTGAGATCGTCACCCCCGCTCTGTCCGGCTCCATCCTGCCCGGTATCACCCGCAAGTCCATCATTGAGGTGTTGAAGAGTAAGGGCTACGCCGTGTCCGAGCGTCTGCTGAGCATCGACGAGCTAACCGCCGCCATGGCGGACGGCACGCTGGAGGAGGCCTGGGGCTGTGGTACTGCCGCCGTGGTTTCTCCCATCGGCGAGTTGGCCTATAACGGCGACAAGTATCCCGTCAACGGCGGCGAGATCGGTCCCGTGACCCAGATGCTGTACGATACCCTCACCGGTATCCAGTGGGGCAAGATCGATGACCCCTACGGCTGGACGATGCAGTTGGATTAAGATGTAAAAAGATGCACAAGGTCATCGACCTTGTGCGTCTTTTTGGGTTGGATAGAGCAAAGGCTCCCTCTCTGAGGGAGCTGGCCGAGCAATAGCGAGGACTGAGGGAGTTATCTTCGCACAAACCTCCTGCGTGTAAAACTCCCTCCGTCATTTGCTGCGCAAATGCCACCTCCCTCAAGAGGGAGGCTACGGGGGGCAATCTGCCGCCCGAAATGTGGTTGAAATAGGGGAGGGGGTGTGGTATAATCAATTCGATAAATCTTGAAGTGGATGAAAGAAGGATGTTTATGAGAAAGCAAATAGTAGGTGTTCTTGTTTGCGTTGTGTTTTTGTTGTCCATTACTTCTTGCACCGTATTCGAAGATAAAGCGATTGCTTCCTTAGGTGAATATGAGAAAGAGGAGTTCTTTACTTCGGGAGGGTTTCAAGATTACACAGATTATGCTAAGTATTATTACACCTCTGTCGATTTTGAAAACAATAAGTATTTCAAGAAAGTTAAAGAAACCGATTTCACCGCCATTAACACGCATTTGGATGATTTTGAGAATTGGATTGAATCCATTAGGAATTCCGTGCCCTCCAACGAAGTCGTGGTGAATTACGATTTTGATAGGGGAATTGTCGATACAGAAGATTATTTCTACATTGATTCTGAGGAACACACGTGGGAGGGCGGTATGACTGCGTTTGTGAGATATAATGTTTACCTATTCGACACTCAGACGCAAGTCCTATACTATTTCCACAACAACATATAATGTCGGTTTATACAGTTTTGACGGAGGTAGTGATAATGAAACTGGATGGCTTTGGTTTGTTCGTGGAGGATATGCCCACGATGGTGCGGTTTTACCGTGACGTGCTCGGGTTTGCTATCGCCGAGGGAGAGAATGCCGAAAATGTATACCTCATTAAAGACGGCACCCTGTTTATGCTCTATGAACGAAAGAACTTTGAGAAGATGACCAACAGAAGATACGAATATATAAAGGGACTCAACGGACATTTTGAAATTGCTTTGTACGTGGATACCTATGAAGAAGTTGATTTGGAATATACGAGAGCGATTGAAAAAGGCGCTCGTCCTATATTGGAGCCGACAACCGAACCGTGGGGACAGCGCACCTGCTATATTGCCGACCCCGAGGGGAATTTGGTGGAGATAGGTTCTTTTAATCGCCCTTTTGATAGCAAGTGATTTGCGCCCGTTTTACACGATTTTTGCATAAAATATCCTGCTTGCCACTTGACAAAGGGAAAAGGGAGTGCTATAATTTTTTCACACTTTAAATCTGTAAAATGCGTTGACGGAGAATTTCTCGTTCATCCGATCGTTCCAGAGAGCCGCCGTTGCTGTGAGGGCGGTACGATCCGAATGAGATTCTGGCTCCTGAGCAGAGTACCGAAATCCGCGAGAAAGTAGGCTACTACGGCTTGCCCCGTTATCATGGCAGGAGGCTTGTTGGAGCCTTGCAGAGTGACCGCATATGCGGTAATTAGGGTGGTACCACGGAATGTAACCATTTCGTCCCTGAGGCATAGATATGCCTTAGGGATTTTTTATTTTTGGCGCGCCAACACGCACCGCAAAGGAGTTTTGGAGTATGAAACAGATTCGCATGGCAGACACGACCCTGTGTCGGGGGAACTACACCTTTAAAGAGAAGATCGAGATGGCACGCCAGCTGGAAAAGCTGGGGGTGGACGTCATTGAGCTGCCCGCTATCACCGAGGTGCGCTCCGATACCCTGTTGGTGCGGACCATGGCCTCTTTTGTCAAGAATGCGACCCTGTCTGTGGCGGCAGGTGTCACCGCCGAGAGCGTAGAGCTGGCCGCCGCGGCGCTGGAGGGTGCCGCTAAGCCGTGTATTCGTATCGAACTGCCGGTATCCCCTGTGGGGATGGAGTACACCTGCCACAAAAAGGCGGATAAGATGCTGGGGTGGATCTCCACCGTGGTAGCCGCCGCCAAGCAAAAGGGCGTGGCGGTAGAATTCTGCGCTGTGGACGCCACCCGCGCCGACGAGGGGTACCTGCAGGCGGCCATCGATGCCGCCACCGAGGCGGGGTCGGACACCGTAGCGGTGTGCGATTCTGCCGGCGGTCGTCTGCCGGACGATTTTGCCGCTTTTGTGGGTGGTATCCGTACCGAACTGCCGCTGGGTGTGGCCTGCGATAACAAAAACGGTCTGGCCTGCGCCAGCGCTATTCTGGCTGTGCAACAGGGCGCTTCCTGCGTCAAGACTGCCATCGGCGGGGACATCACCGATCTGGAAACTTTTGCCACTATGTGCAAAAACTGCGGCGACAGTTATGGGTTTGCCTGCGGTGTGCAGTACACTGAGATGGGTCGCATTATCAAGCAGATCGGTTGGATCGCCGACCCTGCCCGTCACGAAAAGCCTGCCGCCGCCACCGCCGCGGAGGACGAGGGTATCCGCTTAGATAAGCAGGACGATGCCGATGCCGTTGCGGCGGCGGTGGCCCGTTTGGGCTATGATCTATCTGCCGAGGACCAGGCACGGGTGTATGAGGAGTTTGTCCGCGTAGCCGAGAAAAAAACGGTGGGCGCCAAGGATTTGGAGGCTATTGTCGCCAACGTGGCTATGCAGGTGCCCACCGCCTATCAGCTGGTCAACTACGTCATCAACAGCGGCAATATCATCTCCGCCTCCGCCCAGATCACGTTGGAGCGGGAGGGTAAGACTCTGCAGGCGGTGTCCATCGGCGACGGCCCTATTGACGCCGCGTTCAAGGCCATCGACCAGATCATCGGTCATCACTATGAACTGGATGATTTTCAGATTCAGGCGGTGACCGAGGGTAAAGAGGCGGTAGGTCAGGCGGTGGTGAAACTCCGCGACCGCGGACGGCTGTACAGCGGCGGCGGTATCTCCACCGATATTCTGGGTGCCTCTCTGCGTGCCTACCTTAATGCCGTGAACAAGATCATCTACGAGGAGGGTTAAAGGATGAAACTCTCTTTTTCTACCAAGGGGTGGCATCAGCCCACCTTTGAACAGTTTTGTGAAGCAGCCGAGAATCTGAAATTCCAAGGCATCGAACTGCACAACATTTACAACCGCCTCTTTACCGATAAGGACGGCGCCTTCCACGATTATAAGGCGGCTGCTACTCGCCGCCGTCTATATGAGAAGAATCTGCATATTCCCTGCATTGACACCGTCTGCAACGCCTCTGAGGGTGCTACGGAGCAGGCGGTGGAGGAGATTTCCCGTTGCATAGAGATTGCCGCCAATCTGTCCATCCCCTGCGTGCGGCTGAAGGCCGCCGCCGCGGAGGATACCGATGCCGCCGTGGCGCGCGTCACCGATCTGGTGGCACAGATGCTCCCTGCCGCTGAGGAGCAGGGGATCACACTGGTGATCGAAACCTCCGGCCTGTTTGCGGAGACGGCCTGTCTGAGGGACGTACTTGACGGCTTCGCCTGCGATAGCGTGGCGGCGCTGTGGCACTGGTCCGCCGCCTATTTTATGGGCGGTGAGAGCCCCGAACAGGTGATCAAAAACCTGGGCGCCTACGTCCGTCACGTGCAGGTCAGCGACGCGGTGCGTCGCGACGGCACCATCGAATATTGCCTGATGGGTGAGGGTGACCTGCCCATCAAGGAAATGATGCTGGCCCTGCGGTCGGTGAACTACGACGGCTTTATCTCTCTGGTATGGGATCCCGCGTGGTGTCCCGAGCTGGAGGATATGGAGATCATCCTCACCCAGTTTGTCCACTATATGCGGCAGTTCGGGGATACCTCCCGCAATGAGAGCGCCCTGTACTGGAACCGCGCCCACACGGGTAAGTACGTGTGGGAGAAGGACCGTCTCATCGACTGCACCTTCTCCCAGGTGCTGGATCGGATGGTGGAGGAATTCCCCGACCAGTACGCCTTTAAATATACCACTCTGGACTATACCCGCACCTACGCCCAATTTCGGGATGACGTGGATGCGTGCGCCCGCGCGCTGATCGCCTGCGGCGTCAAGGCGGGCACCCACGTGGCGGTATGGGCCTCCAACGTGCCCCAGTGGTACATCGCCTTCTGGGCTACTGTGAAGTTGGGTGCGGTGCTGGTGACGGTGAACACCGCCTATAAGATTCACGAGATCGAGTATCTGCTCCGCCAGTCGGACAGCCACACCCTGATTATGACCGAGGGAGCCAAGGATTGCCACTACGGCGAGATCATTGCCGAGCTGTGCCCCGAACTGGCGGCGCTGAAACCCGGCCAGCCCCTCCACGCCAAGCGTCTGCCTTTCCTGCGGAACGTGGTGACGGTGGGATATCGCCAAAAGGGCTGTATGGAGTGGGCCGATCTATTGGAGCGGGCAGGGCGGGTGCCGCTGTCCGAGGTGTATCGGATGGCCGCCGCGGTGGACAAGGACGACGTGTGCAATATGCAGTACACCTCCGGCACCACCGGCTTCCCCAAGGGTGTGATGCTGACCCACTACAACGTGGTGAACAACGGTAAATACATCGGCGACCATATGGACTTGTCCACCGCGGACCGTATGATGATCCAGGTGCCCATGTTCCACTGCTTCGGTATGGTGCTGAGTATGACCGCCAGTATGACCCACGGCACGACGATGCTCCCCTTGCCGTATTTTTCGCCCAAACCGGCACTGGCCTGCGTCCATAACGAGCATATCACCGCCTTTAACGGTGTGCCGACCATGTTTATCGCTATGATGCAGCACCCCGATTTTGCCAAGACGGATTTCTCCTATATGCGTATCGGCATTATGGCGGGCTCTAACTGCCCTGCTGACCTGATGAAGGAGGCCGCCACAGGCCCGATGGGGATGCGGGAGATCGTGTCGGTGTACGGCCAGACCGAGGCCGCACCCGGGTGTACCATGAGCAGTTATTATGATTCCCTAGAGGTGCGTACCGAAACGGTGGGCAGTGCCTTCGCCCACGTAGAGTGTAAGATCATCGACCCCGAGACAGGTGCGGATTGCCCCGACGGGGTCAACGGCGAGTTCGTGGCCCGCGGCTACAACATTATGAAGGGGTATTACAAGATGCCCGCCGCCACCGCCGAGGCCATCGACGCTGACGGCTGGCTGCACACGGGTGACCTGGCCTGCCGCCGTCCCGACGGCAACTACAATATCACAGGCCGCCTGAAGGATATGATCATCCGCGGCGGCGAGAACATCTATCCCAAGGAGATCGAGGAGTTCATCTATACCTGCCCCAAGGTGCGGGACGTACAGGTCATCGGCGTGCCGGACGAACGGTACGGCGAGGAAATTATGGCCTGTATCATCCTCAAGGACGGGGAGCAGATGACCGCCGAGGAGATGACCGCCTACATTGCCGCCCATATGGCGCGGCATAAGGTGCCGCGGTACATCCGCTTTGTGGCGAAATTCCCTATGAACGCTGCCGGTAAGATCCTCAAGTATAAGATGCGCGAGGAAGCGGAAGAATGGATCAAAGCAGGTGAAGCCAAGTGATCGGACAATATAAAATCATGGACGCCCACTGTCACGTGTACCCCGCCGCCATCGCATCCCGCGCGGTGGGGGGCACCGACGCCTTCTACGGGGTCACCTCCGCCCACGACGGCACGGTGGAGACTCTGCTGGATAAGTCAGTGGCAGCGGGAATCGACCATTTCGTCATCCAGTCGGTGGCCACCACCCCCAAGCAGGTGAAGAGTATCAATGAGTTTATTGCTCGCACCGTGGCAGAGGGGGAGGGGCGGTTTACGGGCTTGGGTACCCTCCACCCCGACTCTGTCGATATTGCGGGGGACGTGGCGCATATTCTGGAATTGGGACTTAAGGGCGTAAAGATGCACCCCGATATTCAGGCCTTTAAGATCGACGACTATCGGTGTCTGAAGATCTATGAACTGTGCGAGGAACATCACCTGCCGGTGCTTCTGCATACGGGGGACGACCGCTACGATTACTCCAATCCCAACCGCCTGTTGCCGGTGCTGGAGATCTATAAGGATCTCACCTTTATCGGTGCCCATCTGGCGGGGTATTCCATCTGGGAGGAGGCCTGCGACAAGCTGGGCCACGCCCCCAACCTGTACGTGGATTGTTCCTCCTCCTTCTTCCGCCTGTCGGTGGAGAAAGCCGAGGAGCTGATCCGCCGCTGGGGGACTCAGCGGGTGCTGTTCGGCACCGACTACCCCATGTGGGCGGCGGATAAGGAACTGGCCACCCTATTATCGATGGATTTCACCGAGGAGGCATTCCGCAGGATGCTGTGGGATAATGCCTACAACCTGTTTGTGAAATGATAAGAGCCTGTGGCGTATGCCGCAGGCTCTTTTGCTGTGTCCCCCTTGATTTGTGGCGAATGATATGGTATAATGCCTACGTTATGAAAGGAGGTGTGGCGGTATGACCGTGATTTACAGCGTGTTATCGGCGCTTTCCGTGCTGATGTTGGTGGGATACAGCCGATTGGTGCGTAAAAAGGATCCCTGGATGCAGGTGCTGTTTGCCTGTGTGCTGGTGGTGAACGTGGGGTATGCCGCCCTGTCTGCCTCCCGCACGGTGGCTTGGGCGCTGGTGTTTAACGGCGGTGTGTATTTGGGCTCAGTATTCTTGTCCATGTGTATGTTTCTGGTCATCTACCGCCTGTGCGGATATACCCACGATTGGCGGCTGCCTTTCGGCTTGGCGATAGCGGGATTGGTGATGTTTGCCATTGTGTGTACGCCGCTGTACTATCGGTCGGTGGAGCTGACGGTGGTGGACGGTGCCGCCAAGCTGATTAAGGACTACGGTCCCCTGCACAATACCTATCTGATATACCTGTTGGGGTATTTTGCGGCAATGGTGACCGCTATCATCCGCTCGGTGCAGCAGCGTCGTATCGCCTCCCATAAGCACGCCGCCCTAATGGCGGGTATCGTGTTGGGAAATATCGCCTTTTGGTTTGTGGAAAAGTTTGTACCGTGGAATTTTGAGTTTTTGTCTGTGTCCTATCTGTTTAGCGAGGTGATCCTAATTGGTCTGCACTGGATCCTGCAGGACGATGCCAAAGCGGTGCGGACCTCGCCGGACGTTACGGCGACGCTGATGGAACGCCTGCCCGATGGCGTGACCTTGAATGCCCGCGAGCAGGAGGTGCTGTCCGCCATCCTGGCCAACGTACCCCGCAAGGAGATCGCGGCGGCAATGAACCTGTCCGAGAATACGGTCAAGACCCATACCCGTAATCTGTACAAGAAATTGGGCGTGAGTAACCGAGAGGAGTTGTACGCCTCTCTGCAATAACGGTATGTGTGTAACACGGCAGTCGATTGGCTGCCGTGTTTTTTGCGTTTCACCCATTTTTCACCCCTACAAATCGCACTTTCACCCCTAAGGGGTGATGACAAAGGGTGAGGACATTTTCTATAATATGGTTAGATAGCTTTCTACTAACTTTGTGTATATTGTAAAGGAGGAAGACTCTAATGAAACAAACGAAACGGATTATCAGCCTGTTGACGGCACTGGTGTTTTTCCTGTGCGCGTTCCCTGCGATGGCACTACCTGTGGCCGCGCAAAACATCATTGGTCTGATGAATGCCAGCGGCGTGCGTGCCGGCGAGGGTGTCGTCCTGTTTGGCGACACCACGCTGGTGATGGATCAGGACCTTACGGTGCCCTCGATCCAAGGCGACTACCACCTGACCATTGATGGCAGCGGCAGGCTGACGGTCAACGGCAGCGACAACGGCATTGACGTAAAGAGCCTGCACTGTACCAGCGACCTGTTTGTTCAGCCCGGCTGGCACGCTATTGAGGTGTCCGAGACGGTGTATATCCATAACACCGAAAGTTTTATTGTCGGCGGTATTTATGCCGGCGGCCATATTGACATTCAGTGCAACAACGCCACCATCGGCGGCAATGGCAACGCCATTTTCAGCTCGCTGGGCAACATCACCCTGAGCGGCGACACCTTCGATATCGGCGCCAACGGGATTGCGGTAGAGGCCGAAACCGGCGGCATCTACATGACGGGTGCTTTCACGGTGAATTCCAACAACGATCGCACCATCAACGCCGCAAAGGGCGAGTTGGTCATCGAAGGCTCCTTGAAGAGCACCAGTGGCGCCCAGTTTGACCCCGACGTTCATTTCATTAACAGAGATAATATGAGTATCGGTGCGAGGGGGGGGTTCTTCTTCTACGGAACCACTTTGGAGGTAGAGGGCCTGGGAGGTATCGTTGCGGGAAACTATAATGGCAACACAGATATTTCCATCACTGCCGACTCCGTATCCATCATCACAGAGCGCTATTACGCTTTGAACGGCGGAAATATCTACGTGGACAGTGACAATCTGTGGATAGAGAACCGGGGCAGCGAGGAAAACGAAAACGTCCCCTACACCTTTCATACGATCTATGCGGATTATGACGCAACCCTATCCTCAGAAAACGGCGGCATCG